>CAMHOY010000008.1 GCA_946186915.1 uncultured Bacteroidales bacterium
CGAAGTGACGATCCAGCAACTGATGGCGGAAGGAGATGCACAGAAGATATTGGAAGATAGTTATTATAAACCATAAGAAAACATGCGAAAACATTGGATAGATAATTTGCGTTGGGTGACCGTACTGTTGGTACTCTTTTACCATGTTATTTACTACTATAACGGCAAAGGTGTAGTAGGCGGAATAGGTGGTTTCGGAGGTCCTCAGTACCAAGATGGAATCATGTATCTGCTCTATCCTTGGTTTATGCCTCTTTTGTTCTTGCTGGCAGGTATCAGTGCCCGGTACGCATTGGATGCTCATTCGTGGAAAGAGTGGTTCAAAAGTCGCACCCGCAAGTTATTAGTGCCTGCTACAATAGGATTATTTGTTTTTCAATGGATCGCCGGTTATTTCAACACGCATACACTTAGTTATACGAATGGAATAGACATGCTTGCCGACACTCCGGGCATCATTAAGTATGTGGCGTGGTCACTGAGCGGTACGGGACCATTATGGTTTATACAGAATCTATGGTTGTTTAGTCTGGTTTTGCTGCTCGTTCGGAAGGTTGATGCACAAGATCGGTTCTACTTGCTTTGCGGGAAGATAGGTTTGGCAGGAATTATCCTGTTAGGCGTAGTGTATTGGTTAGGTACCCGAACATTGATCATGAACCCTCGCCCCGAAAGTTTGGACGGTCTTTATAACGGATACAAACCATTCTTTTATCTTCTTTTCTTTTTGAGCGGATACTTTGTCTTCTCGCATGAAAATGTATTAACGTCATTACGAAAAGGATGGATACCACTGATGGTGTGCGCCGTAGCAAGCGGTATAACATTATTAATCACTACCTTCGGTGAAGATAACACGACTCCTGTGTACCTAAGCAGTCCACTCAATTGTGTGTATGGATGGCTGATGTGTCTTGCCATGATCGGATGGTTCGCTGCCTGCTTTGATGACCGGAAATCCAAGTTTGCAGATTACATGTGCCGCAATAGTTTTGCTATATATGTAGTTCACTATATAATCATCTCCGGTTTGGGGTATAGCATGAAGGTTTATACAACGCTTCCTCCGGTTGCGATGTACGTGTTGCTTACGGTTGCCGTATTTACGTTGTCGCCGCTGTTAGTAGAACTAATACGCCGAATTCCTGTTATCAGATGGTGCGTACTGGGAGAGAAAACAAAACAAATCAAGAATTGAAAAATAACTATGAATAGATCGGATTTTCCCATATTACAAGAGACCGTTCACGGACGACCGTTAGTCTATCTCGATAATGCGGCGACGAGTCAGAAACCGCAACAGGTGTTGGATGCTATCGTTGAAGCATACAGCACGTGGAATAGTAATATCCACCGCGGGGTGCATCATCTAAGTCAGGTGGCGACGATGCATCATGAGGAAGCACGTAAAGTGGTGGCGCAGTTCATCCATGCCCGTGAGCCGGAAGAGATCGTGTTCACCAAAGGTACGACGGATGCCATCAATGCGCTGGCTTTCTCCTTTGGAGAAGCATGCATTGATGAGGGCGATGAAGTCATTGTAAGCGGGTTGGAGCATCACTCGAATATCGTTCCCTGGCAGATGGTATGCGAACGCAAGAAGGCGGTGTTGAAGCATATTCCGCTACGCGAGGATCTGACGCTGGACCTCGAGGCGTTCAAGGGCATGTTGAATGCGCGCACAAAGATTGTAAGCGTGGCGCATGTAAGCAATGTTTTGGGTACTATTCAACCGGTTGAAGAGATCATCCGTCTGGCGCACGAAAAGAATATTCCGGTGTGTATCGACGGTGCACAAAGCGTGCCGCACATGAAAGTAGATGTACAGGCACTGGATTGCGATTTTCTGGCGTTTTCAGGACATAAGATGTACGGTCCGACGGGTATAGGTGTGTTATACGGAAAGCGCGAATGGTTAGACAAACTGCCGCCGCACGAAGGTGGCGGAGAGATGATCAACCATGTACGATGGGAAGGCACTACTTATAATGAATTGCCGTATAAGTTCGAAGCGGGAACCCCGAATTTCGTGGGCAGTTACGGCTTGCAGAAAGCGATAGAGTACATGCAATCCGTGGGATTGGAGACTATCGAGGCGCATGAACGGGAACTGACGGAGTACTGCGAAAGAAGGTTAGGAGAGTCAAAAGGTGTGAAGGTGTATGCCGCAGGCCAACCTAAGGTTGGGGTGATCAGTTTTAATGCATATAACGGCGGAGAGTTGATTCACCCGTTCGATATAGGAACCTTGCTGGACCAGCAGGGTGTTGCAGTACGCACGGGTCATCATTGTGCGGAGCCGCTGATTGATGAGTTAGGTGTGCCGGGAACAGTGCGAGTTTCTTTTGGACTCTATAATGATAAAAAGGATGTAGATGCGTTTATCGCGGCACTAAAAAAGGCCCTGACAATATTAAGTTCAAGGGCTTAAAGTTGTCAAAAAAGTCGCTTTTCAAACAAGCAAATCTGTAACTTGCTGATTTTGAGCATTTTACATTTTGTTCTTTTCAAAGGTGTTTTCTTGCGTAGATGCGGAAAAAGCAGTACTTTTGCATCGTCAAATGAAAAATGCGATGAAAGCAGCTTGTAAGATTATACTATTTCTTTTATTCCTCGCCCCTCTATATGGGCGCGCGGCGGATGCGCGTTCCTATTATGAAGAAGGTAAAGCCTTGCGCGAGAAAGGGGAACAAGTAGCAGCAATGCGTGCTTTCATCCGTGCCATCCATTGCGAAACCGAGAACGAAGCTTTACTCGGACGCATCTATTCGAATATGGCGAATATGTGCCGTCAGGCGGACGACCATGAGACGGCTTTTGAGGTGTACAAGCTAAGTGCGGAACATTTTGCGAAATCATACGACTCCCTCACATACGCGTACGCATTAAATAATATGGCGTGGGAGCAAGCGGTGATGGGTCATAAACCACAGGCGCTGGCGCTAATCGATTCTGCAGTAACGTGTTATCCCTATTTGCCGCTGACCCAAAAGGTCGTGGAGACCAAAGCCGCGGCATGTTTTTTTACGCAAGAATACGATTCGGTTCTTTATTATACATCCTCTTCGCATGGTTCGGACTACCTTTTAATGCTTCGTGCTCAGGCTTTCTCGTTTTTGCAGATGGATGACTCGGCAAGTAGGTATGCCAAGGAACTATTGCCACGCACGAGGAATCCATTCTACCTGGATGATCTCTATTATATCCTCACGCATAACGATGCTGCGGCCGATAAAGAGACATTGCTTCGTCTGTCGTCCGAACGCGCGGATGTACAAAAGCAAATCAAGGAACGGCATGGAGAGTTGGCACTTGCCGTAAACCTTCTTCAGCAAGACTTGAATCCGGAAAAACAAAGATGGACAATATGGTTTATCTTGTTGATTATGTGCGGATTAGCACTATTGAGTTGGCTTATTTTCATCGCCTGGCAGCAACATCAACTGCGTGCCGAAAAGGCGAAGTTTGAGCAAGCGCGCATACAAGAACTGAACGCCAACAAACAACTTTTACTGGAAAGTGAAGATATCCGTCAGGAATTGGTTTGGAATGACTATGAAGCGCTGTGCCGGGAAATCAACAAACGTTTCTTTAGCTTGGCAACCAAGCTGCAATCTTTCGATCTGAATGAGCAAGATATTCGCATGTGTATCTTGGTTCTCATCGGTTTGAGCCATAAAGAGATAGCCGAAATGCTCAACTGTTCACCCAAGAGTATCGGCAAGTTGAAAGACCTGACAGCAAAGAAGTTAGGCGTCTCCGGCGGGCAATTACAAGAGAAATTACTAAAAACAGCTATACTATGAAAAAGATGATTTTTACGCTTGTGCTTGCAATAGTAAGCAGCGTGTGGATGATTAATGAGGCAAGCAACTGGTGTATGCCGTCTGTCCGCACCGTAACCAATCCGTGGATTGAAGTAAACGGAACATTCCAAGCAGAAGGTTTTCCATGTGAGCCGGACGAAGAATGTCCGCCCTGTCTGACGATCGTTTTAGTCACAAGCAACAAGACGTATTATCTTGTAACGGATGACGGACAACTGATAGAGCAGTTGGATACGATTCCTTTAGGCACAAAGGCATCCGTTTCCGGCATTCCGTTCTCGCAAGGCAGTTATGACTACATCCAAGTGAGCCATATTGAGACAGACCAGAAACTTCCCTCCCTTTGCGATGAGTGGAATGTATTGGAAATATCGAATGTCACCTGTGGTTATTGTGAAGAGTACAGGACTTACAATTTCCACTTGACGACGGACACAGTTATTGGCGGATTACTGTACTCACAGCTGATAAAAGATGGCGCATACAAAGGGGCTTTGCGCGAAGGTAATAATCGCGATATTTATTGCGTTCCGTCCGGTTGCTCCCAAGAGTACCTATTGTATGCGTTTAACGCACAGGTGGGTGATTCACTAAAAAATATATGGGTAGGAGGCAATTCATCCTGGATTCCGGATGTACGTAGTGCTATCGTATCGGAAATCAAACAAACCACTCCTCGTACGATAGAGTTAGAGGTACACTATTATGAAGCCCCAGACGCCTATGAAGAATCAATTAGAAACTTAACGTGGATAGAAGGTATAGGAATGCCATTCGGTCCCATGGGAGCAGAATGTTCTGTCTTTAATGGATGTGCAGATAGTAAGGCGAAACTTCTCCTCTGCGCTTACAAAAACGGCGAGCAGGTTTATACGTCTGCTACGGGCGAACAATACGGTTGCGAGTATAATTATAATCCAGACACTACTCATACAGATACGATTCCTCTTTACTCGCGAGACGACTCGGGTTCTTCGACCGTTGATCCGGTGGATCCTAATCAGATATACGCGACTTTGACGGGTGATAAACTTACGGTTCATAATAACACGGGTGCACAGGTTACCTTTACCCTAAATAATACTTCCGTGAATAATATCGCCGCAAGAGTTCGTGCAAATACAGAGCCTGTTTCCTTCACGGAGTCTATTTCTGTGGAATTGTCAGAAAATGGCATTTACGAGATCTTGCTGACGAGCGAGGAATGGAACTATTCCGTTTTCGGCACCATTAACTACGTCCGCTCCGCCACAACTATTACCAAAGAGGATCCTGCGTCTACAACCAAGAAAGTCCTCCGTGGCACCCAGATCCTCATCGAGCGCGGCGATAAGACCTACACGTTAACAGGGCAAGAAGTAAAATAAAATGGTAAGTATAAAGAAGTACATATTAATCTCTCTTGTGGCTATATTGCCGGCGCTGCCGCTTATGGCGCAGACTTCTACGTTCGCGGTCGGCGTTCGAGGGGGCGGGATGATGTGGCTTCCTGAAGTTGTTCCTATAGGTAGGAATGCTGCAAGTAGAATCGGAGGCGAAGGTATCGTAGAGTTCCGATATACGTTTTATGGTCATGTGGGACTCAAAACCGGACTTGGAATAACAGCCGGTATAGATGCCGGATACAGTACTTCCGGTTTCTACGGAACACATAATTTGTTACGCGCATATGGATCACAACGCACCTATTATTACGACGCGGTAGATTACAAGCAAACGGAAAGATATATGCGCACGGATATTTCGTTGATGGTGGCCCTTCATGCCGGAGGTTTTGTGCTCAATGTCGGTCCCCGGTTCATGATGCCTTTCTTCGGGACGGAAAATACGAGCGCGACTTCGAATAATGATGCAGCATATGTTGCGCCAAATACAAATGAGACAAGTCCGGCTGCGCTGCCATTATGCAATTTATTGATGGGTTTGGAAGCCGGATGGGAGTTCCCTGTCGGTTCGGGTGCCTTGGGTCTTCAAGCATATGCGGATGTAGGTGTTTGGAATAATCAAAAAAAATATATGGCGGCAATAGATAGTCATTCCGGATATACACCACCTGAAGTTTTGGTAACTACAACGGCTATGTCTTTACTCGAACCTCCGCAGAGCACAGTAAATAGCGCTAACGGTATAGTCCGGGAGCGGCGGATCGTGGATTTTGGTATCCGATTATATTATTCTTTCGGCTCATATTCTTTTGTGGGTAGAAAACGTCCCAGTCCGCCATGGGACACACGACTGCACCATAACAGAATGGGAAGTCGTTAACACAAACATCATAAATAATTCTGAAAAGTCCCATGTATATTTGCATATATGGGATTTTTTATGTACCTTTGCAAAGAATTTTTTATTGCATATGCGTAAAAAGTCAAAGAAGAATATTTTATTCACCATCATTCTATTGATGTTGGTTTCTGTTGCGACATGGGTTGTGGAGCGATTGGAGGTTACTGAGGAAAAAGACGTCCCCGTAGAAGTTGCCCCTGTTACTATTACCGACACAACTAACGACATCACTAACTCGTTGATGGCGTATGAGTTGCCACGTGTGATTAAAAACCAACCGGAACAAGTGATTCAACATCTTGGCTACACGGTTAGTTACAACCCCGAGTGGCTTGTGCCCAATTGGGTCGCGTATGAATTGACAAATTTTGAGACTGGAGGAGAGCAAGAACGAAAGAACCATTTTAAACCGGATCCGTTGGTAAATGGAGACCCCGTAGTCACAAGCGACTATTCTAATTCTGGGTATGACCGTGGACATATGGCACCTGCTGCCGACATGAAATGGTCAGAGCAAGCTATGCGCGAAAGTTTCTACATGACAAATATGTGTCCACAGTTGCACAATCTAAATGCCGGAGACTGGAAAGACTTGGAGGAATTGGCCAGAGATTGGGCGCAACGTTATGGAAACATTTATATTGCATGCGGTCCTATCGTTGAAAAGGAACATCAAACGATTGGCAAAAAGCATATTATAGCTATTCCCTCCTCTTTTTACAAAGTTTTCCTACGCCGGACCAACAAAGGTTGGACCTCTATCGGCTTCATTATGCCCAATAAAGCAGGCAGCCGACCTCTTATGACCTATATGCTATCGGTCGATGAAATAGAACAAACCACCGGCATAGACTTCTTCTATAACCTCCCAGACGATATCGAAGAACAAGTCGAAAGCACTTTCTCTCTCGATGATTGGCTCTTGACACGACACTAACCTCCGCATTTCCATATCTTCTACACCCAAGGAAAGATGGTAAGATAATCGTGCCCTCGCGGCTAAGAAATAAAACTCATAAATAATTCCGAAAAAGTCCCATGTATATTTGCATATATGGGATTTTTTTTGTACCTTTGCAGGCGAAATAATTAACTGTGTAATTGGAGATTAGAATATGTGTGCACAGTGTGTGATGGTTAGGGTGATCTTGGGCTGAGCAGCCTTTGATCACCCTTTCAGCACCCATTGAGCACCCTTTGGGACCTGCTGGAGAACAGCTGGATACCAATTGGCGAAAAGGTGGCTCAAAGGCACAAAGGTATGAAGTAATAATGAAACGGTTATTGATTATATTGGCATTGGTGGGAGGATTTGCCTGTGGGCTTCCATTTGGAAACTTGGCTTGGGTGCAGGCTGAGGATTTGAGCGTGGCTGAAGGACAGGAAGAGAATTTGTGCGTGGTGAGTTATAACGTGGAGAATCTGTTTCATCCGAAGCATGATACGGTTTGGAAGCCTAACCCCGACCCTTCCCTAAAAGGAAGGGAGATTTTTATTGAGAAAGATGATTGGGAATGGACGCCGGAAGGGGAGCGGCGATGGAGTTATAGCCGGTATTACCGGAAAGTGGAGAATATCGCCCGTGTGCTGACGAATATAGGTGAGTGGGACGGAGTGGATATAGTGGGTCTGCAGGAAGTGGAGAACGCGTTGTGTGTCAGGCGTTTATGCAATACGTTGCGGCGCGGAGAATATGATTTTGTTCATTACGAGAGTCCTGATCCGCGAGGGATAGATGTTGCACTTATTTATAAGAAAGCACGGATTGATACCATCGCCACGAGGGCTATTCCGGTTAGAGGATTAGAGGTTAGAGGATTAGAGGTTAGTGGATTAAAGGATGAATTGATTACAAGGGATATTCTATACGTATGCGCGAAAATAAAGGCGAAAAGTAAAGGGTTAAAGGTTAATGGAGATACCATACATTTCTTTGTATGCCATTTGCCGAGTCAGCGTGGCGGAAAAGCAGAGAGCGAGTGGAAGCGGAAAGCGGCCAAGCAGGTGTTGCAACAAGCAGTAGATTCGGTTTATGGAATAGATCCGGAGGCAAAGATTGTTGTGATGGGCGATATGAACAGCGAGCCGGTAGAGGATATAAGGGGTATGAGAAACAGGATGAAAGAGTTAAAGAATGAAAGAGTTAAAGAGTTAAAGAATGAAAGAGGCACGCACAAGTACCAGGGTCGATGGAGTTGTCTGGATCAGTTTTACACTTCTCCGGCCTTGGATAGTATCAGCGAAGTGAAGATATACAACGCCGCCTGGATTCAAGAACCGGATAAGAAATATCTGGACTTGAAGCCCAAGCGGACGTTTAACGGTTATCGCTATCAGAAAGATGGTTTTTCGGACCACCTGCCGATAGTGCTTAAAGTTTTGCTTTGATGCTTATTTTTGCCCACGCGCCGGGTTGGAGGATACCGCCGTAGTCGTAATAGCGTGTATTGGTTATGTTGGTGCAGTCGGCAGCGATGCGTAGGTATTTGTTTTGCCAGAAAAGCGAACCGTCGAAGAGCCATACAGGCTGATAATCGTTCACTTGTCCTTCGGCATCATTATACTGTCCTTCGCGTTTCTGGAAGCGGATTGTCCAAGAGGCACCGAATCCTTTATAGATGCCGTGCTCGAGATGAATGACAAGTTTATGGCTCAAATAATCCAAGTAGCGCGAACCGGCTTGTTTGAGATCCAAATCGAGATAGGTATAAGCGTAATCAACCGAGAGACAACGCAGCCATTCGTTGAGTTGATAAGCGACCGATATTTCCACTCCCGTTGCGTTGACCTGTTGCTGGTTCCCGGCATGGAAAGGTCGCTTGGTATCTTCTGCGACATAGACCCAATCGATTATATTCTTTCCCCAACGATAGTACCAATCAGCGGACCAAGAAAAGGAGCCTAACCCCGACCCTTCCCTAAAAGGAAGGGAGGAAAGGTTTCCCTTATAGCCGATGGAGAGCAGCCATGCTTCTTCGGGTTTGAGGTTACGGTTTCCGAGTTGGTTTCCGGCGTTGTAGTACAGGTCCGTGAAGGTCGGCATACGGAGTGAACGGTTGGCATTCGCATATAATGTACCGGCTTTCTTAAATTCATAGCCTATGTTTGCTCCTCCTCCGAGGTGATGTCCGAAACGCGTGTTATACGTGCCGTTGATGCCGACAGAAGCGGACAGGCCTGCATAATAAAAAGTCTGCTCGGCATAGTAGTTGGTATGAAAGCGGTTTCCTCCTTTAACGAGATCGAGCACCCGCACTTCGGATAGCGGAAATCCTTCTACATTAGGAACCTGGCCATTGGGATTGATTGTATCGCCGAGGTTGGTTGAGTGCATGTTTTCGTTCCGGACGCTTACACCAAAAGAAGTGGTTCCTATGCGGGAGGCATAACCGGCGGAGAGTGCCGCTGAGGCTGTTTGTGCGAAATGGAAATTGCCATAGAGTCGGTGTCCGCGATGCCATTCATAGCGGTCATAGTTAGCCCGATAGGCAGCCTGAGCTTCCAGGTGCCATGCTCCCCAACGATGGTTATACTTGGCGGAACCGAAGGCAGTACGCGTAGCGTCAAACTGATCTTGGGACCCGAAGCCATAGCCCATCCCCAGTCCTGCATCCTTCCATTGTGCTCCGGCTTGTACATCGAGTCCTTCCCAGCGCGTCTGAAAATAGATGTTCGCCAATTGAAAATCGGAGTTTCGGCAAGCCGTTGCTTCTTTCTGAGTCGGGTTGGGCGCATAATATCCTTCTGCGCGGCTGTATTCGGCAGAGAGATTAAAGGTTAAAGGCGAATGGTTACCGGCTAAAGGAACTTGCCAAGAAGCCGCCATTTCGGGATTGACCAGGCCGTTCATTCCGGCGGTGAGTTTGAGGGCTATCCCCTGTGTATGCCTTGTGACTATATTGACAGCTCCGGAGAAGGCACCATGTAGATTAGCGGACGTACCCTGCATCACTTCAACGCGCTCAATCATTTCCGTAGAAACGGGGATGTTAAGCGCATAATGTCCGGTATGAAAATCGGACAGTGGAATGCCGTTAAGAAGGACCAAGACCTGATCGAATGTCCCTCCGCGCATGCTTATATCGGCCTGCGCGCCATTAGCGCCTCTTGTACGTACATCCACCCCGGGCAGATATTGCAAAATATCCGCGACAGTCTGAACGGGCAGAGCCTCTATTTCGGCATGGGATACCTGCGTGATCAGCCGGTAGGCTTCCGATTGAACTTCAGCTTTGTGAGAAACTACCAACACCTCCTGAAGACTAAGTTGTCGGGCTTCTAATGGAAGTGAATCCTTGGGGACGCCATCATCGGCTTCCATCGCGGCGATGCCTGAGAAAAGCAGCAGAGCCGAGACGGCTATAGATTTACCGCTTTTGAGCATCTCCAAATCCGTCATATACGCCGCCACATGTCCGATCGTCACCTCGCGGTGAAGAGAACGGAAGGCAGCATAGGCCTTGTGGCTGAACTGACGGAAACGGATTCTTAGTTGAATAAGAATTTTTTTAAACATAATTATTTACTCATCTCCAACATCTTACTAATGGAAGAGATGGCTTTCGATGCAGTCTCTTTCGGTACCCGGATCTCGGGTGTTTCGCGTAGGAGACAGTTATACACTTTCTCAAGCGTGTTCATGCGCATGTACTCGCACTCGTTGCAACTACATCCTACTCCTTCCGTCACTTCCGGCGGCACAGGAATAAACTCTTTATCCGGACAAGCGCGCTGCATTTCGAAGAGAATGCCTGATTCGGTAGCGATAATAAAACGCTTCGCGGGAGATTTGATGGTATGTTCGAGTAATGCTTTGGTAGAACCGATTACATCGCTCTGCGCGAGGATAGGCGCTTTGCACTCCGGGTGCGCCAGCACTTCTACTCCGGGGTTTTGGGCTTTGAGTTGTAAAAGGGCTTCCAGCGAAAAACGGCTGTGTACGTGGCAGGCGCCGTTCCAGAGAATCATATTACGTCCTGTGACAGAATTGATATAGGAACCGAGGTTATGATCCGGTCCGAAGATGATTTTCGCGTCTTTAGGCAACTGATCTACTATCTTCCTGGCATTGGACGAAGTGACCACTACATCGGTCAAAGCCTTCACTTCGGCGGTTGTATTGACGTACGAAACAACAATAGGGCCTACCCCCGACCCCTCCCTAAAGGGAAGGGAGTTTTTATAATCTTCTATAAATTTTTTAAGATCCTCGGCTTTACAGCTATCCGCGAGCGAACAACCGGCATTCATATCGGGAATGAGGACTTTTTTATCCGGACAGAGGATCTTCATCGTCTCTCCCATAAAATGCACGCCACACATTACTAATATATCCGCCTGCACGCGCGTAGCCTGTTGTGCCAACGCGAGTGAATCACCAATGAAGTCCGCTATCTCCTGAATCTCCGGCCGCGTATAATAGTGTGCGAATATTACGGCATTCTTTTCACGGGCTAAGGATTTAATTTTATTTATATATTCTTTCTTTTCTAAATCCATGAATATGAATAGGTGTTAAAATTGTAAATAATTTTTCTAATTAATTGAAATATACTGTTTTAATTTTAAAAATAGAAGTTATCTGATTGTTTTATGATTTGACAAATGCAACGTGGAACAAGTTTTACACTGTGTATCAAACCGATTGTTAACAATATGTTTATAACCACTTTTTTAATCTGAAAATCAGCAAGATAACCACAACCGACATAATCATCAGTCCGAGCGCAAAGAGATAACCGAGTTTCCAATGCAGTTCCGGCATGAAGTCGAAGTTCATTCCGTATAGGCTACCGATGAGGGTAGGCGGCAGGAAGATGATATTGATGACCGTGAAGATTTTGATTATGCGGTTCTGCTCGATGTTAACCAAACCAAGGAAGGTATCCTGGAGGTAGTCCAGACGGTCAAAACCGAAACGTGTGTAGTCAAAGAGCGAGTTGATATCCTTGATGATCATCGTCAGACGCGGATAGAGTTCTTCGGGGAAGAAGTCGCATTTGAGGATGTTGGAGATAACTCGCTGTTTATCCATGATGTTTTGACGGATGATGGTTACTTTTTCTTGCAAGTCCTTGATTTGTACGAGCAAATCTTCATTGACATGATCCGACTCGGCATTAATTTGTTGGGAGAGTTCGGTAATCATATCGGTGGTATCCTCAATCAAGTCGGCATCCTTTTCGACTCGCGTCTCGAAGAGCGCCACTAGTACATGATAGCCCGTCGGGAAATTACGGGTGTTCACAAAGAGTTTTTTAAATGTCTCGTTGAACGTGTCGAGTTCGTTATCGCGAATAGAGACGAGGATGGAGTTTTTGATGATAAAGTTCACCGGTTCCATCTCAAAGTTATTCTTCAGGAAGTTGGAGTTGGCGACTATCGAATCGTCCGTCTGTATATAACGGGACGAGAGCTCGATCTCTTCCATCTCTTCATCTTCCTGGATATCGATTTTGAGGAATCCCTCGAGTGTATCCTCTGTCTTATCGGAAACATCGAGCAGATCAATCCAGATGATATCTTTCTTGTCGATCTCTTTGAGTGCGGAGATAGCGCGTGCTACTTTTATTTTCTCCTTATCTTTATAGAATATCTTGATTTCAGACATGATTTTTTTCTATTAAAGCGGTTAATTCAATAAATTGTTCAACAGTCAGCTGTTCGGGGCGCATTGTAAATATTTTCTCTTCGAGGATGGGGTTACCCTTTCCTACCAGCTGTTGAAGAGAATTGCGCATCTGTTTTCGTCGCTGGTTGAAGGCGGTTTTGACGACCGTCTTAAAGAGCGCTTCGTCACAGTCCAACCGTCGTCGTCGGTTTCGGGTCATACGTATGACGGCGGATTTGACTTTAGGCGGAGGGTTGAACACATACTCATCTACTGTAAACAAGTATTCTATGTCATAATAGGCTTGGAGTAGTACGGAGAGAATGCCGTAGGCTTTCTTGCCGGGTTTGGAGGCAATCCGCTCGGCTACTTCTTTCTGGATCATACCCGAGCAAACAGGAATGCGGTCCTTGTACTCCAGCACTTTGAAGAAAATCTGCGAGGAGATGTTATAGGGATAATTGCCGATGACGTTGAATTCGCCCTCCGGCACAATGGTATTCAGGTCTATTTTAAGGAAGTCTCCTTCAACGAGATGGAGTTCGGGGTACCATTCTTTGAGATAGGCTACCGACTCGCGGTCTATCTCGATGGCCGTGAGCTGAACATTAGAATTTTTTAAGAGGAACTGGGTTAAAACGCCCATACCCGGTCCGATTTCTATTGTCCGGCCCGAGGTGATGGTCTCAGCAATTCTGCGGGCGACGTTCAGGTCCGTCAAGAAGTGCTGCCCCAGAAATTTTTTGGCATGTACTTGTTGCATTATCCGTGTGATAGTCGTCCATAGATGGTGTTAATTTAGTTAAACTTTCCCCGATAAAATATTTGTATAGGGGACCCTTCCGGGCTTTTGCGGCTGCAAAAGTACTGCTTTTTTTTGAAATGACCAAATTTTTGAGTAAAAAACTTGCATAATTGAGAAAAAAGCAGTACTTTTGTGCTCGATATGAATAGATTAGCTTCGTTAATAACGAAAATAATTGACTTTTTTTATGTGCCTTTCCGGAAGATTATGCCGGAACAGGTTTTCCGTTATGCGGCGTGCGGCGGCGGGAACATGGTATTGGATTGGGTATTGTATTTTTTGATTTATAACTTTGTTATCGGCCATGATTTGGTATATTTCCAATTACCGCTTACCACTTACCACTTATGCCTCACCCCGCATATTGCGACTTTGTGTATCGTTTTTCCGATCACGTTGTTTACGGGTTTTTGGTTGCAGAAATACGTGACTTTCACGCAATCGGATTTGCACGGTGCGCGTCAGTTGATGCGGTATATAACGATTGTTGCTATCAACCTGGCGGTGAACTATTTCGGGCTCAAACTCTGTGTGGAAGTATGGGGTTGGTATCCGACGCCGAGTAAGATGATCATTACGGTCATAACGGTGGTAATCAGTTATTTCGGGCAGAAATATTACTCATTTCGCGTGAAAAAAAAATAGTAATTTCGGCACGCCCCACAAGTGGGTTCCCTCCGAAATTAGTTCTTAGCCACAAGGGCACGATTATCTCGCATCTTTGTGCGAACAACAAGCTTTTGTCCATAAAATATAAATAAATTTACATTTTATTTGCCAAAACCCTTGTATATTTCAAATTTTTGTAGTAATTTTGCAGCGCAATTTGTAACAATACTAACAAACAACATACAGCCATGTTATACACATTATGCTCTCACCTCCATACTGAGGTGTCCGGGATGCCCTTCAAGATTTCGGATTCTTTTATCGAAGAAAATCAAGTAATAGCCGTTCTGTCGGGTGGAACCGAGGCGCAGTTTGTGGATTTGATCCGCGAGAAGAAAATAGACCTGAAGCGTCCTATTTATCTGATGGTGAGCGAGTTCAGCAACTCGCTTCCTGCCGCCTTGGAGATATTGAGTTTCATCCGTCAGCGTAATGGTTTGGCGAAGATTATGATGCATGAGAACGACACTATTTTCCCGGACCCGAGTGAGACGGATTCGTTGACTCGTACGCCGCTGGAGAAAGTGCTTCATAATGACCGGATATTGCGTCTGGGTGTGATAGGTGCGTCTTCGGACTGGTTGATAGCGTCGAGTGTGGATTATAAGGAAGTGTTGCGCGCGATGAACTGCCAACTGATAGATATCCCGTTCACGGAGGTATCGAGTCTGGGCGAGGTAGATCCGGGCATGAAGGGTGCTGAAGCCATCTACGAGCGCTTGAAAGAGATAATCAAAAAGAACCAGCTGGATGGTATTACTATTCGTTGTTTCGATCTCTTCAAGACCATCAAGAACACGGGTTGTCTGGCTATCAGCAAGTTGAATGACGAAGGTATTCCGGCGGGTTGCGAGGGTGATATCCCGGTATTGCTGACGATGATTGCTTGTAAGAAACTGACGGGTGAGCCGGCATGGATGGCTAACCCCGCACGTATCCAGCCGGACGGGCAGATTCTGTTGGCAAAATGTACGATAGCGCTTAGTATGACCGAGAAGCATGAGTTCACTACACATTTCGAGTCAGGTATAGGTGTAGCCATTCATGGTGAGGTGCCGGCAGGCGATTATACCTTGGTGAAACTGAGCCATGATATGCAGCGCTTGTTGGCTGTAAATGTGGAGGTTACGCATTGCCAGTATGAGAAAAATCTTTGCCGCACGCAGGTATGGATTCAATCGACACCGATTGTGAGCCAGTATCTGTTGACTTCGCCGATTGCTAACCACCACGTGTTGATCAAGGGTCATCATGCGGCAAAATTCTGGCGTGAATAAAGAGTGAAAGAATGAAAGAATTAATGACAAAATAAAAAAATAAAAAAATAAAATTTAGTAGAATTATGGTAAGTTACAAGGAATTGGGTTTGGTGAACACCCGTGAGATGTTCGCCAAGGCTATCAAGGGAGGTTATGCCATCCCTGCATTTAACTTTAACAACATGGAGCAGTTGCAGGCTATCATCAAGGCTGCGGCAGAGACCAAGAGTCCGGTGATTCTTCAGGTATCGAAGGGAGCTCGTAACTATGCGAACCAGACGTTGTTGCGTTATATGGCTCAGGGAGCAGTGGAGTACGCGAAAGAGTTAGGATGGGAGCATCCTCAGATCTGTTTACACCTTGACCACGGAGACAGTTTCGAGCTTTGCAAGAGTTGTGTCGATTTCGGTTTCTCGAGTGTGATGATTGATGCTTCTTCTCTTCCTTATGAGGAGAATATCGCGTTGACGAAGAAAGTAGTGGATTACGCACATCAGTTCGATGTAACGGTAGAGGCTGAACTTGGTGTATTGGCAGGTGTAGAGGATGAGGTTTCGTCCGCTGTAAGCCATTATACGAAGCCGGAAGAGGTAGTGGATTTCGCTACCCGTACGGGTTGTGATTCGCTGGCTATCTCGATAGGAACCAGCCACGGAGCATACAAGTTCACTCCGGAGCAGTGCACCCGTGATCCGAAGACGGGTCGTCTTGTTCCGCCGCCCTTGGCATTCGACGTATTGGACGCCGTAATGGAGCAATTGCCGGGCTTCCCGATCGTTCTCCACGGCTCGTCTTCCGTTCCACAGGAATATGTGGACATGATTAACCAGTACGGTGGCAAACTGCCTGACGCAGTAGGTATTCCTGAGGAGCAGCTTCGCAAGGCAGCCAAGAGCGCTGTTTGCAAGATCAACATCGACTCCGACAGCCGTCTGGCCTTCACCGCAGCGGTTCGTAAAGTGCTGGCTGAAAAGCCGGGTGAGTTTGATCCGCGTAAATACTGCGGTGTAGCTCGTGACTACATGGAGGAATTGTACAAGCATAAAATCATCAACGTGCTTGGCAGCGACGGAAAGGCAGAGTAATGTACCATTTGGTCATTTACCATTTACCATATATTTGATCATTTGGAAATTTAACCGATTAATTGCTTATGCTTCCATTTATGACCGCTGAGCAGGCGGCAGAATTGATACAGAATGGTGACGTCTTAGGCATGGGTGGTTTTACGGCCACGGGAGTGCCTAAGGCGGTTCCTTTTGCATTGGCGCAGCGCGCAGAGAAATTACATGCAGAGGGCAAACCTTTCCGTGTAGGTCTTGAGACCGGTGCTTCGATGGGTGACAGTTGTGACGGAGCGTTGGCACGTGCTCACGCTGTAGAATTCCGTACACCGTACCAGTCGAATAAGTCTATGCGTGAGGAGATCAACGCAGAAGGCACGCACTATTTCGATATGCACTTGAGCCACATGGCGCAGGATTTGCGTTATGGATTTCTTCCCAAACCAAAGTTCGCCATCATTGAGGCTTCGTATGTAGGCGAGGACGGTGTGATTGTTCCGGCAGCCGGAGTAGGTATTATGCCCACTATCTGCCGTCTGGCGGATAAGATCATCATCGAGTTGAACGAGATGTTCCCTGCTTCGATGCGTGGTATGCATGATTTGTACGAACCTCTTGACCCGCCTTATCGCAAGGAGATTCCTATCTATAAGCCTTCGGACCGTTGCGGTTCGGATCATATAAAAGTTGATCCATCGAAGATCGCAGCGGTCGTTAAGACTAATCGCCCGAATGAAATTCCGGCTTTCACACCGGTAGATGCAGTGACGGCAAAGATCGGCGAAAACGTAGCTTTGTTCCTTGAGAAAGAGTTGCGCGAAGGCCGCATTCCGTCTTCTTTCCTGCCTATTCAGAGTGGCGTAGGCAATGTTGCCAATGCAGTGCTCGGCGAGTTGGGAAAGAACCCGCATATTCCGCCCTTTGAGATGTATTCGGAGGTAGTGCAAGACAGCGTAGTGGACCTCATCAAAGCCGGCCATTGCAAGTTCGCTTCGGGCTGCTCGCTGCGTCTCGTAGAGAGCAAAATGGCAGAGGTGCTTGCGGACCTCGATTTCTACCGCGACAAGCTCTTGCTTCGTCCGCAGGAGACGTCCAATAATCCGGAGCTTATCCGCCGTATGGGACTTATTGCCATCAACACGGCGCTTGAGGCTGATATCTACGGAAATGTAAACTCGACGCATGTATGCGGCACGAAGATGATGAACGGTATCGGCGGTAGCGGTGACTTTGCACGCAACGCTTATATCTCTATCTTCACCACCGCTTCGACGGCGAAGAACGGCGCTATCTCGTCCATTGTGCCGATGGTAACCCACCTTGACCATTCCGAGCACTCCGTCAAAGTCATTGTGACCGAGCAGGGTGTAGCCGATTTGCGTGGTAAGAGTCCCCGTCAGCGCGCTGAAGAGATCATCAACAACTGTGTTGCTCCGGAGTATCGCGAGATGCTACGTGATTATCTCAAAATCGCCAAGCATGGTCAGACCCAGCATGAACTTTCTTGTGCCTTCGCTATGCACGAGGAGTTTCTCAAATCGGGCGACATGCGGAACACGAAATGGGAGAATTACAAGCGATAAAGGGCTAAAAAGGCCTAAAAATCCAAAAAAAATAGGGAAAAGTGACATGCGCGCTTGCGTATGTCATTTTTTTTCTGTACCTTTGCACGCTTTTTTCGCGTACTTCCCCTTCGTGCGCGCGTCAAAACTACGTTTTAACGATAGGTACTCAGGGAAGCTCGCTCTCCGATTCAAACATCGCGATGCCAGCGTTTGAATCGGGTTTTAAAAGAAAAAAAACAATATAACGTTATAACAAAAAACAATTATGCAAAACAAAGGACTTGTTAGAATTTTGGCTGTGTGCCTTGCATTGGTATGTGCCTTCTATCTGTCGTTCTCTTTGGTGACGAGTCATTATGACAAAGCCGCTAAAGAGTATGCAGCAGGTGATGCAGTAAAAGAGTACCAGTACTTGGATTCGATTGCAGCAAAGAAAGTGTGGTTTGGCTACACGCTCAAAGAGTGCCGTGAGAAAGAGATCAACTTAGGTCTTGACCTCAAGGGAGGTATGAACGTGACGATGGAGGTGTCTGTTCCGGACATTCTCGATGCGTTGAGTGGCCACAACGAGACGCCGAACTACAAGGCAGCGTTGGCTGCGGCTAAGCAGAAACAGAAAACGAGTGGAGCGGATTTCGTAACGCTCTTTATCGAGTCGTACAAAGAAGTAGATCCGGAAGGTCAATTGGCTTCGATCTTCTCGACCTTCGAGTTGAAGGACAAAGTGACGCTTAACTCGACCAATGCAGAGGTGGAGAAAGTTATCCGTGAGGAGGTTGACGGAGCTATTCAGAACTCTTTCAACGTGCTCCGTACGCGTATCGACCGTTTCGGTGTTGTACAACCGAACATTCAGAAACTCGCTCAACCGGGTCGTATCCTGATCGAGCTGCCGGGTATCAAGGAGCCGGAACGTGTTCGTAAACTCCTTCAGGGTTCTGCGAACCTTGAGTTCTGGGAGACCTACGAGGCTTCGGAGTTGCTTCCTGTTCTTGCTCAAATCAACCGTGAGTTCGCAGCCGGTGCACAAGCTGAAGCCGGTTTAGAACCGGAGCAAGCCAGCGATGCCGCTCAAAAGGTTGAGGCTCCGAAGGCTGAGGGCGAAGACATCGCAGAACTCGTAGAGAACCTCGGTACCGATTCGTTAGCCGCTGAGGCTGACCAGGCTGCCCAGCTCGCTGAGTACAAGAAAAATAACCCCTTGTTCGCTATCCTTAACCCGTCTGTGAACCAGGCTGGTCAGGCTTATCGCGGTCCGGTGGTAGGTACAGTACACTATACCGACACCGCAAAGGTAAACGCAATGCTCAACTCGCAGATAGCGAAGGCTGTTCTGCCGCGTGACGTGCGTTTCTTCTGGACGGTAAAAGCTATTGATGAGGCAAATGCGTACTATCAGATTGTAGCGCTGAAAGCACAACGTGACGGTCGCCCATCGCTTGAAGGCGACGTGATTACCGATGCCCGCGCAGACTTCTCGCAGTTCAGCGCGTATGCAAATGTATCGATGTCGATGAACGCTGAGGGTGCGAAAGCATGGCAGCGTATAACCAAAGATAATATCGGCAAGTCGGTAGCTATCGTGCTGGATGGTTATGTATATTCGTTCCCGACCGTACAGAACGAGATAGCCGGCGGTAATAGTCAGATCACCGGTCACTTCACCGTAGAAGAGGCAAAAGACTTGGCTAACACCCTCAAGTCGGGTAAGATGCCGGCTCCGGCTCGTATCATTGAGGAGAGCGTGGTTGGTCCTTCGCTGGGTCGTGAGGCTATCCAGGCGGGTATGTGGTCCTTCCTGCTCGGCTTCGTGCTGATTCTCATCTACATGGTGTTCTACTATGGTTGGATTCCGGGTCTGATTGCCGACGCCGCATTGCTGTGCAACGTATTCCTGCTGCTCGGTATCCTTGCTTCCTTCTCCGCAGTACTGACTCTGCCGGGTATCGCCGGTATCGTCCTGACAATGGGTACCGCCGTGGATGCCAACGTGCTGATCTACGAGCGTATCCGTGAGGAGCTCAAAGCAGGAAAGGGTATGCGTAAGGCAATTGAGGATGGTTTCAAGGGTGCTATCAGTGCCATCGTTGATGCGAACGTAACATCGTTCCTCACGGGTGCTATTCTGGCTATCTTCGGTACCGGTCCTATCAAGGGCTTCGCCGTTACCTATATGATTGGTATCATCTCTTCGTTCCTGACAGCGGTGTTCATTACCCGTCTGTTGCTCGAGGATTATGCAAAACGCGAGGGTGCAAAGGAGTTGACCTTCACCACCCGTCTGATGAAGAACTTCCTGCAGAACGTACACTTCGACTTTGTGGCTGCCCGCAAGTGGGCTTACTGCCTGTCCGGTGCAGTGGTGATTTTCGCTATCCTGGGTCTCGAACCGCATATCTTCGGTAAACTGAACCTCGGTATCGATTTCTCCGGCGGACGTAACTATGTCGTTCGTTTTGACCAGAATATCAAGACCGACGCCGTAGCTTCCAGCATCGAGGATGTACTCAAAGCAAACAACGAGAATGATGAGACGTTCTCTGTGAACGTGATAACTTTCGGTAACGATGCAAACCAGGTTCGTATCTCTACCAACTACCGTATCCACGAGGACAACGCTGAGGCTGATGAGGCGATCGAGGCACTGCTCTACGAGGGCTGCAAACCGTTCTTGGGCGAGGATATCACCTTCGATGATTTCCGCTCCACCGAGTCGAACGCAGCTGTAGGTATCATGCAGAGCCAGAAAGTAGGTCCGGCTATCGCCGATGACATTACTACCAGCGCTATTTGGGCGGTTTTGGCTGCTTTGTTGGTAATCTTCCTCTATATCCTCTTGCGGTTCCGTAACTTCGCATACTCGGTAGGCGCCCTGACAGCTCTTGCGCACGATACCGTTATCGTGCTCGGTCTGTACGCTATCCTCTGGAAGATTATGCCTTTCTCCATGGAGATTGACCAGGCCTTCATCGCGGCTATCCTGACCGTTATCGGTTATTCGATCAACGATACCGTGGTTATCTTCGACCGTGTGCGTGAGTACAACAAACTCTATCCGAAACGCGAGAAGAAGGTCAATATCAACGACGCTTTGAACAACACGCTCAGCCGTACCTTCTCGACCTCTATGAGTACATTCGTTGTCCTCCTCGCTATCTTTATCTTCGGCGGCGAGACTATCCAGGGCTTCGTATTCGCACTCTTGGTTGGTGTGATTGTAGGTACCTATTCGTCTGTGTTCATCGCTTCGCCAATAGCATACGATATCCAGCGTGCACAGGCAAAGCGCGCAGCGGAGAAAGCTGAGAAAAAATGAAAAATGACTTTCTGAAATTTGCTGTCTCGCAGGGTCTTAACTCCATGCATGTCGAGAATATCATGTCCCGCAGCATGGATGAGACCCGCGCGAGCGGCGGATATATATCTCCCACTATCCTCGAGGAGCGTCAACTGAATGTGACGCAGATGGATGTCTTCAGCCGCTTGATGATGGATCGTGTGATCTTCCTCGGCACCGAGGTGAATGACTATACAGCGAATGTCATCCAGGCGCAGCTGCTCTATCTGGACTCCGTGGATAGCGAGCGGGATATCAACCTGTATCTGAATACACCGGGTGGTTCGGTATATGCCGGCTTGGGCATCTATGATACGATGCAGTTTGTCAAGGCACGTGTGGCTACTATCTGCACGGGGCTGGCTGCGTCCATGGGTGCGGTATTGCTGGTAGCCGGCGAGAAGGGTATGCGCGCCGCTCTGCCGCATAGCCGCGTGATGATTCATCAACCCCTCGGAGGTATTCAAGGACAGGCAAGTGATATTGAGATCACGGCCAAAGAAATCCTCAAACTGAAGGAAGAGCTCTATCAAATCATCTCTAATCATTCCGGCAAGGCTATCGAGCAGATTCGTCAGGACGCGGACCGCGACCACTGGATGACATCGCAAGAGGCTTTGGAGTACGGAATGATTGATAAGTTGTTTATCCACAAAGACTAATGGGAAAACGCACTAGCACTACCCAGCAACCGACCTGTAGTTTCTGCGGTCGTACTATGCCTACGATGTACACGGGCATACAAGAAAATGTGCTCATCTGCGATGAGTGCATTGAGTCCGGGCATCGTATGGTGATGGCGAATTCGAAGAATAAACAGACGGGCACGCCAGGACTCTCGCTGGAGACGCTGCCTACACCGCAGGAAATCAAGGAGTTTCTGGACCAATATGTCATTGGTCAGGACAATGCCAAGCGTTTTCTCTCCGTAGCCGTGTATAATCACTACAAGCGTTTACTGCAGGAGATTACCAACGATGACGTCGAGATAGAGAAGAGCAACATCCTTCTGGTAGGTTCTACCGGTACGGGTAAAACTCTTCTCGCACGTACGATAGCGAAGATGCTTAAGGTGCCTTTTGCTATCGGCGATGCTACTGCATTGACCCAAGCGGGTTATGTGGGCGAAGATGTCGAGACGCTGCTCGTGCGTCTGCTACAGGACGCTAACTACGATGTAGCGAAAGCGCAAACAGGTATTATCTTCCTTGACGAGGTGGATAAGATTGCCCGTAAGTCCGAGAACCCGTCTATTACACGTGACGTGAGTGGAGAAGGCGTGCAGCAGAGTTTGCTCAAGATGTTGGAGGGATCGATCGTTAACGTGCCGCCACAAGGCGGACGTAAGCATCCCGAGCAGGAGTTGATTAAGGTAGATACGAAAAATATCCTCTTTATCTGCGGAGGAGCTTTCGATGGTATAGAGCGTAAGATATCGCAGCGCATGAATGCCCAGACAGTGGGTTTTGCCGCGCAGGAAGCTGCAGCAAAGATTGATAAGAATAACTTATTACAATATATTGCACCGCAAGATCTGAAGTCCTACGGATTGATACCAGAGATAATCGGTCGTCTGCCGGTACTTACGTATCTTGATCCGCTAAACAGGGAAGCCTTGCGCAACATCCTTACGCAACCCAAGAACGCTCTTACCAAGCAGTATAAGAAACTGCTGGCGATGGATAATATCACGCTCAACTTCGATGACGATGCCTTGGATTATATTGTTGACAAGGCGCTTGAGTACAAGTTAGGTGCGCGCGGGTTGCGCGGTCTGATGGAAACGGTGATGATGGATATTATGTACGAATTACCGAACCACAAACGTGTAGGAACGGTCCCGCAGACTTTCACAGTGACAAAGGCCTTCGCGCAAGAAAAGCTTGAGAAAGCAGACTTATACAGATTAAAAAACGCGGTATGAAACCGCGTTTTTTTTTATTCTTGTGCTGTCTTGGGAATGGTGAACCCGCAATAGACTATTTCAAACTTCATGCCGTTCTTAGCCGAACGTATAATGGTTGCTGACATGCTCTCTTGTTGTCTAACGGCCGAATAGGCTGAGGCGGTTACACCGGTAACGCCCTCATTCACTGTTACCGGAATCAGGAGCATATCCAAATCCTCGTCCAAGGTATCCTGACGCAGCTGGTTAGTCAGGAAATCCGACATGTCGTAACTATAGTAATAGATGTTGTTGCCCACTGAATCCGTGCCTTGTATGAGAGAACTGAGCAGCGCGCAGGTATCGGACGGCAACTCGCGTTTGGCGAAGAAGCGGTATGCGCTCTCTTCTTTTACCAACAGCATATATTGCGAAGGTTGCAACCATGTATCGCGTGTGATGTCAGATGATGAGCCTTGGAAGACATTTTCTACGGCGATGTTCACCTGCGCCTTGTTGACGTATGGCCGCTTGGTTATGCGTCCGTCCGTAGCCATGTGTTCCATGATAGAATCAGCGATGCGACCCATGGGAAACGTAATACGCGTGTGTACGCCCGCAGGCGCGATAATATAATTATAGGTGTCCGAGTCTTGTCTCAACTCTTCTACCAGCGCATCCTTGTCTTGGTACTGAAGGTGGTTCACACTACGGACTTCCGAGTTGGCATAGAATGCTTTCATGTCATGTACAGTGGTGTCGCGGCCGGCTTTCGAATAGGTGAAACTATAGAAAACGCCTAAAGCTACGTCTGATACGTTGAGCATGGTGGATGAACCGAACGAACTCTCAATAAGCAGACCTTTGAACAATTGATTGAATGTCTCTTGGCTCTCAAAGGACTGGATGGACCAGAAATAATCCTTGAAATCATCGTTTACGCGCATGCGCAACATAGGTACATATTTTCCATCCTCATCCTGTATCGAATCAAGTTTCTCGGAAGCTACCACGATGCGTCGGTTGGTCAGAATCGACTTGTCGCGTGAGCAGTAATCTTCTACTTTCAAGTCAGACGGATATGTGCCATAATACGAGAAGGTCTTTTTATCCATCATATACGCATTGATGGCCAATGGCGAATAGCCGTTTCCCACCCAACTGGAGTAGTACAGGTACAGACATATCGAATCAACGGTTGCTCCCGCCGGGTATGCGTAGCCTTCCGGGCATGCCAACTGCGCCAAGATAGAAGCGCGCAACAAACCAAAATCCGTTTCAATCTCACCTAAAAGACATGAATCGGATTGTCCGATGATGGATCCGCTGTTCTCAACGATAGAGGTCAGTGGGAAGGTGTCGGCCATCACAACGATGGCATCTTCCTCGTTTAGAACAGCTTCGCCGGCGCTCGATGAGTCATCCTTACATGCCGTCATAAAGCATACTGCCAGCATCAACCATAATCCTATGCCTGCAAAGCGCCTATTCATTCGTTTCCAATAAAGTCTGATAGAATTCATGTTGCCGTTGGCATGCTGCAACCAAATCTTCTGTTTCCTGATAAGTCAGAATCGGTTTGCCTTTGGTCTCCGCGTAGTTCACCAACCGCTGGTTCACATTTGGCGATGCATAGACGATGGCATCTGAGAAATCAATGGCCAGACGCATCAATTCCTCGTAGCCGACAGGGAAACCGGCCAGCGAACGAACATCCGTATTGGCAATGCCTTCAATGCGTAACTTGTCCGTGAAATTAGTAGGGAACGGTTTCTTATATTCGTTATCGTCCAGCATCAGCACGATCTTTGAATTGGCAAAGAACGGCTCATCACTATAGGCCTTTTTCAGGTACAGCGGAGCCAAGGCGGACATCCACCCGGAGCATAAGATGATATCCGGCGTCCAGCGCAATTTCTTCACCGTCTCAATCACGCCGCGCGCATAGAAAATCACGCGGTCATCATTATCCGCGTACTCGGCGCCAGTCTCATCAGCCACGCCCTTACGGCGATGGAAAAGGTCATCATTGTCAATGAAGTAAATCTGAATACGTGCCGATTGAATAGAGGCTACTTTGATAAGCAGGGGGTGATCGGACTCCTCAATAATCAGGTTCATACCCGAAAGCCTGATCACTTCATGCAACTGGTTGCGACGCTCGTTAATCTCGCCGAATTTCGGCATGAATGTACGGGTCTCATAACCATGGGACTGGAAGTACTCCGGCAACTGACGATTGAGCAACCGGATAGGTGTCTCTTCTGCCAGATAAGGGCAAATCTCTTGCGAGATAAACAGGATACGCTTCGGCTCTTTCATAGGCAATGCACTTTTTCGCACTGCAAAATTACGAAAAAATATTGACATGTGCAAATTTTAATAAATTTTTATTAAAATATTCTGCTTTTTTAACCGTTTTAGTGACTTTTTTAATTTTATAGCATGCTTAGAATAGCACAAATAAGTGCCGTTTCATACAAAATAAGTTTTTTTTCATTTGCACATGTCAGAAAAAAGCAGTACCTTTGTGCCCGCAATGAATAAGGTGTCCGGCTTGATGCCGGGCAGAACAAAATTAAACGCTATTATGCAAATCATTACTACAAAAAAAGAATTGCAGGCTGCGGTTCAGGCCTGCAAAAATGCCGGAAAGACCATCGGTCTTGTGCCTACGATGGGAGCATTGCATGAAGGGCATGCCTCTTTGGTTCGTCGTGCCGTGTCCGAGAACGATGTATGTGTCGTTTCTGTCTTTGTGAACCCGACTCAGTTCAATAACAAAGAGGATCTCGCCAAGTATCCCCGTAATATCGAGCGCGATGCAGAATTATTAAGTTCCATAGGTGCCCATTTTGTTTTTGCGCCCACCCCTGAAGAGATGTACTCCGCTGAAGAGATGAACACCACTTTCGATTTCGATTTTGCCGGTCTCGATAAAGTCATGGAAGGCAAGATGCGTCCCGGTCATTTCAATGGAGTCGTACAGGTGGTCAGCCGTCTTTTCTATCTCGTCCAACCGGACAAAGGTTATTTTGGCGAGAAGGATTTCCAACAACTCGCCATCATCCATCACATGGTAGAGCGCAGTTCCATGGCCGGTACATTCGGAAATCTCAAAATCATTGATTGTCCTATTGTACGCGAAGAGTCCGGATTGGCTCTCTCCAGCCGTAACGAACGACTCTCTGCTGCCGAGAAGCAGACGGCTCTCGCCATCTCCCGCACGCTTTTTGAGTCGTTGAAATGGGCAAAATCTGCTACGGTGGCCGAAGTGCAACAACGGGTCATTGACACCATTAATGCCGTTGACGGACTGGAAGTCGAGTATTACGAGATTGTAGATCAAACTACACTCCTTCCTACCGACACGTTCAATCATGCTATCGGTTGCGTTACCGTATATTGCGGTCCTGTCCGTCTGATTGATAATATCAAGTATTAATGTTGAGTGTTTAGAGTTTAGTGTTTAGAGGTTAGGGATGAAGGTCGTCATAGACTCCCATATTCCATTTATAGCGGATGCTATTCGCAGCGAATGGCCTGGCATCGATATTTTCCCGTTGGAATCGGAACAAATCAATGCTGAGGCCGTCCGTAAAGCGGATGTACTTGTTGTGCGTACGCGCACGCAAGTGAACGAAGCGCTCCTTTCCGGTTCTTCGGTACGTCTGGTTTGTACGGCTACGATTGGTTTTGACCATATAGACACTGCTTATTGCGAAGCACATGGTATCCGTTGGACTGCTTGTCCGGGATGCAATGCACAAGCTGTTTGCAACTATGTAGAGGAAGCTCTCGATGAATGGACCAACAACCAATTACCCATGCCGAAAGCACCAACGATAGGTGTTGTCGGAGTAGGGCATGTCGGATCACTGGTGGCGAAGATGGCAGCGCGTCGAGGATTAAAAGTGTTGCTTAATGACCCTCCCAAAAATATCGGCGTTCCGCTCGATGCAATCGCGAAGAATTGCGACATCATCACTTTTCACGTCCCCCTAACCTCTAATCCCCTAACCTCTAATCCCACTTACCATCTATGCAGTGAGTCCTTCCTTTCCCGCTGCAAGCCCAACGCCCTGATTATCAATGCCGCACGAGGCGGGGTAGTGGACGAGCAGGCATTGCTGCGTAGTGGTCATCCTTATATTCTCGATACATGGGAGAACGAGCCTCATGTCAATGCGGAGGTGCTGCAGCATGCCTATCGTGCTTCTATGCACATTGCCGGCTACTCCGTCGAAGGGAAACGCAATGCCTCACAGACTTGTCTGGATATTATTGCGCAAAGCTTTTGTTTGCCGCCTGTCACGCTTCCTCAGATGGCCTCTCATGGAGATAATGCTTCCGGGTGGTTGGAGCGCATCACCCGTCAATTGAAAGCGAATCCTGAGGCTTTTGAATCCATCAGAAAGAATTATCCCTTACGATAAAAAGAAGCAGTGCTATAACTGCCCTGCCTCTACCAGATTGATGACCCGTTCTGTAATGCGGTCTTTATCTGTCGCATCGTATTCTTCCTTCAGGTCGTTTTTGAATAGTTTGGCTATAAACTGCCAGAAATTGGCGCTTGTTTTCCCCTTGTACTGTTTGATTAATTCATAACTCGAGCGATCTGTCTCGCGGTCCATGAGTTTCATTAGCATCATTCCCTGGCTGGCATACATGCCCCGAAAGTCTTTTTCATATTTCTTAAACAGGTATCGCTCGTATGCGCGCCACCATTTCTTCCGGCTCTTTTTGTCCGGTAACTTTGCCAGTTCCTGATCTGCGTACTGCATATCTTTGGTAATCATCTTTGCGTACGGCAGACATTTCTTCACGTCGCGTACCGTGCGCCAATAGAATTTCTCCTGTTTCTTATTGCGGAACTTCATCGGCGGGTACACCCATATATCATGAAGCCACGCGATGTATAACGTGTCGCCATCGGTGATACGAATCATGCAGGAATCTAAAAAAGGCCTCTCCCCAGCCCTCCCCTGAAGGGAAGAGAGTAGGAAGAAGCCGCAAAGCCATATGTACAGTAGTCGTCTCATGCTATAAGGCTACTGACAAAAATGATGCCGTTTAATAATTGAGTGCGAAGATGACGCGTCCGGCGGAGGGCTTTCCGGTTACCATGCAGGTACCCGGTTCGCTGTGATGACCCGGCAGGTCTGACAGCGGAATACAACGGATAGTCGCTTTCGTTTCGTCTTTGATACGTTGTTCCGTCTCTGCTGTGCCATCCCAGTGCGCCAGGAGGAAACCGCCTTTTTTCAGTTCCTCTTTGAACTCGTCATAGCTGTTCACCTCGCGCGTGTTGGCAATACGGAAATCCAGTGCTTTTTGAAGCAGGTTCTTTTGAATCTCCTCCAGCAATGCCTGCACTTTTTCTACGATTCCATCGAGAGAAATCGTCTCTTTGGCCTGTGTATCACGACGTGCGATTTCTATCGTGCCGTTCTCCAAGTCGCGGCCGCCCATTGCCAGACGTACAGGAACGCCTTTCAGTTCATAATCCGCGAACTTGTAACCCGGTGTATATTTCTCGTCGGTATCTACCTTGACGCGTATTCCGAGTGCTTTCAGTTCATCTGCAATCGGGTTGAGTTTGACCATCAGTTTGGCCAAGTCTTCCTCTTTCTTGAAGATAGGCACAATAACCACTTGGATAGGTGCCAAATGCGGCGGCAGGACGAGTCCGTTATCATCGCTGTGTGTCATGATTAATGCACCCATCAACCGGGTTGAAACACCCCAACTGGTAGCCCAAACATACTCATATTTGTTTTCTTTCGTCAGGAACTGCACGTCAAAACTCTTTGCGAAGTTCTGACCGAGGAAGTGGCTTGTGCCGGCCTGCAAGGCTTTGCCGTCCTGCATCATTGCCTCAATACAATACGTATTCAATGCGCCTGCAAAACGCTCATTCGGAGACTTGACACCCTTCACTACAGGAATAGCCATGATGTTTTCTGCAAAATCTGCATATACATCCAGCATCTGGCGGGCATAATCTTCCGCCTCCTCTTTGGTGGCATGTGCGGTATGGCCCTCCTGCCAAAGGAATTCAGCAGTACGGAGGAAAAGACGCGTACGCATCTCCCAACGCATTACGTTGCACCATTGGTTACAAAGGATAGGAAGGTCGCGGTAGGAACTGATCCAGTTTTTATACGTGCTCCAGATAATTGTCTCGGATGTCGGACGGATGATCAGCTCTTCCTCTAACTTAGCTTCCGGATCCACTACTACGCCACGACCGTTCGGGTCATTCATCAGACGATGATGCGTCACCACGGCGCACTCTTTGGCAAAACCCTCTACGTGCTCCGCCTCGCGGCTCAAGAACGATTTTGGAATAAGCAAGGGGAAATAGGCGTTTTTTACCCCTTTCTCTTTGAATCGACGGTCCAGTTCCGCTTGAATGGTTTCCCAAATGGCATAGCCATAAGGTTTAATCACCATACATCCGCGTACGGCACTCTGCTCGGCTAAGTCAGCCTTCACTACCAATTCGTTGTACCACTTGGAGTAGTCCTCGCTACGAGGAGTCAGTTTTTGAAAATTAGCCATTGTATTGCTGATAAATAATTATTCGTTTTCCAAAAAGGATGGCCATCGACCATCCTTTTTGTCGAGAAGAGGCGACTCGAACGCCCGACCCCTACGTCCCGAACGTAGTGCGCTACCAACTGCGCTACTTCTCGTTCACTTCGATTATTTGCTGGCGCAAATTTTCTCGATTTCTACGAAAGCGGGTGCAAAAGTACTGCTTTTTTTTGAATTGAGCAAATTTTTTGCGAATTATTTTACACTTTTTCGTTTAAAAGTGCGTTTTAGGGGCTTTAACGGCTCTGTATGTGCAATAATTTCACGTACTTCCGCTTCTGTTATCGTCTGTGCGACAGCCGTTTTCGGTAACTGGTAATTGCCCTTATCCGTATGGATGTATGCGCCGTACCGGCCACGTAGAATTTGTACATCGCCCCATGACTGAATAGGCACTTCTTTTTCTTTTTGTTGTTCAATTAAAGCGATAGCCTCCGCCTGTGTCAGGGAAGAAATCTCTTTTCCGCGCGGCAGACTGATGTACGTTTTGCCGTAATGGATGTACGGGCCGTACTTGCCTGTGCCCGTTGTGATGGTCTGTCCTTCGTATTCTCCCAACGAAGCAGGTTGTGCTGCGCGGAACAGATCCAATGCCTCTGATAAGGTGATGGAGAAGATAGACTGACCTTTCTTCAAGCTCGCGAACTTCGGCTTGTCATTTGATGCATCCCCCAACTGCACGCACGGACCTATCTTGCTGATCTTGGCAATTACAGGTAAACCTGTTTCCGGATCATTGCCCAATAAACGACCGCTTACTTTTCCCGATGAAATCGAAGAGAGTAGTGGTTTAAAGGTCTTGTAGAAACTATCTACTGTATCGGTCCATTTGGCCTTACCCTCAGCAATCCGGTCGAATTGCTCTTCCTCATTCGCGGTGAAGTCATAACTCAGGATTTCCGGGAAATGCTCCACAAGGAAATCGTTTGTGATGCGTCCCAGGTCCGTTGGTAGCAGACGTTGTGTTTCCGCGCCGTATATCTCCGTTTTCTGATGCTCGGCAACTTCTCCGTTCTTGAGGGTTAGGATAGTCGTGTCGCGTTTTTGTCCGGGTACAGAGCCTTTCTCTACATATTTGACGTGCTGGATTGTCTCAATAATCGTAGCATACGTTGACGGACGGCCGATACCCAATTCTTCCATGCGTTTCACGAGTGTAGCCTCATTATAGCGGAAAGGCGGTTTTGCGTATGTCTGAATAGCCTCAGCACCTTGCAATTTAAGTCGTTCCCGCGGAGACATTGTAGGTAACAGACGGCGTTCTTCTTCGGCTTCATCCGATGATTGTACATATACGCGGGTGAAACCGTCGAATGTAATCACTTCGCCTACTGCAACAAAGGCATATTTGCTTCCGTGGACGGATACTTCAATATTGGTCTTCTCGCTTTCTGCGTCTGCCATCTGGCATGCGATAGTACGTTTCCAAATCAATTCGTACAGTCGTTGTTCATCCCTTGAATCCCCGGCTGTCTGAACATTCATATAGGTCGGTCGGATGGCCTCGTGCGCTTCCTGTGCACCTTTTGTTTTGGTGTGGAACTGGCGTGTATGTACATACTCGTTCCCGTACAGTTGTGCAATGACCTCTTTGCTCGTTGCCAGTGCCAGTGAAGAGAGGTTCACGGAGTCTGTACGCATATAGGTGATTTTTCCGCTCTCGTACAGCGACTGCGCCAGGCGCATCGTCTTGGATACAGGGAATTTTAATTTGCGGGCTGCTTCCTGTTGCAGGGACGAGGTAGTGAACGGAGGAGCAGGGAGATGTTTCACCGGTTTACGCTGCACATCGCGCACGATGAACTGCGATTTAGGCAGGCTCTCGAGGAACTCCATGGCATCTTTCTTATGCGAGAAACGATGATTCAATTCGCATTTCAATATAGAAGCGTCACCCGGATTTGCACCGATGAAATCGGCGAAGATGCGATAGGAGGATGAGGCACGGAATGATTCTATCTCTCGCTCTTTCTCTACAATAAGACGGACGGCCACTGATTGTACACGTCCGGCAGAGAGGCCTGTTGTCACTTTCTTCCAGAGTATAGGGGAAAGTTCAAATCCCACGATACGATCCAGTACGCGTCGTGCCTGCTGGGCATTGACGAGGTTGTAATCTATATCCCGGGGGTGCTGGATAGCTTCCTGAATGGCGGACTTGGTGATTTCATGGAAGACGATGCGCTTGGTGTCTTTCTTGTCCAGATTGAGCACCTCTTTCAGATGCCAGGCGATAGCTTCTCCTTCGCGGTCTTCATCGGATGCCAGCCAAACGGTATCGGCTTTTTTTACTTCTTTGGCCAATTGGTCCAGCAGGTGCTGCTTGTGAACATCGATCACGTAATGCGGTTGGTAGCCGTTCTCAAAATCAATACCCATCGAGTTTTTTCCCAGCGGTTCAATGTCACGTATATGACCTTGACTACTCAATACATGGTAGTCGTTCCCGAGAAATTTCTCTATCGTCTTCGCCTTGGCCGGAGACTCTACTATTACCAGATTTTTGCTCATATGCAATATATAATGAGGTGTCCCTCAAAAAATTGCCGCAAAAGTAGTATAAATAATTTATTTGTGCAAATTATTTTTTTTCGCTTGCATATATCAAAGATATTTAGTATCTTTGCAGCCGAATTGAAAAAAATATTTGAAATTTTTTATAGAAAGGACTTGCATGAATATCTTTTTAGTCGTATTATTAGTGCTCGCGGGCGTCGCGTTATTATTAATGGAGATGTTCCTTTTGCCGGGTTTCGGTATTGCGGGTGTAAGCGGTTTTCTCGCGCTGATAGGTGCGGTAGTGGTAGCATGGATCTGGATCGGTCATGTGGCAGGTTTGATCACCTTGGGTGCCTGCGTACTCTTGACCGCCCTCGCTGTATGGGGATTCGTGCGTAGTAATGCGCTGGACAAGATGGCGCTGGATGCGAAAATAGACAGTCATGTCGAATTAGCGAACAATAAATTAAAAAAAGAAGAGAAGAAAAACAAAAAATCATAAATCATAAATTATAAATTAGAAATTATAAATTAGAAATACTATGGACATTAGTGCTCTCTCTATTGTGCTGTATGCCTTGATAGGCATCGCCGTGATTATTTTCTTGTATTATGTGCCGTTCATGTTATGGATCAACGCCGTAGTGAGCGGAGTACATATCAGTTTGATTCAACTCTTTTTGATGCGTATCCGTAAGGTGCCGCCCACCAAGATTGTCAATTGTATGATCGAGGCGCACAAGGCGGGTCTGACGGATGTCAAGCGCGATGGCTTGGAGGCTCACTACCTTGCGGGCGGACATATAGAGCGCGTGGTTCATGCTTTAGTATCGGCTTCCAAAGCGGGCATTAACCTGCCCTTCCAAATGGCAACGGCTATTGACCTTGCCGGACGTGACGTGTTTGAGGCTGTGCAGATGAGCGTCAATCCCAAAGTGATAGATACTCCGCCGGTAACAGCAGTGGCGAAAGACGGTATCCAGTTGATTGCCAAGGCCCGTGTGACTGTGCGCGCCAATATCAAACAACTCGTCGGAGGTGCTGGTGAAGATACGATTCTTGCCCGTGTAGGCGAAGGTATCGTCAGCTCCATCGGTAGTGCCGAGAGCCATAAGATGGTGCTCGAAAACCCCGATTCCATCAGTAAATTAGTGCTCTCCAAGGGTCTTGATGATGGAACGGCATTTGAGATTCTCTCCATTGATATTGCGGATATAGACGTAGGTAAGAATATCGGCGCACAGCTGCAAATGGATCAAGCGGAAGCCGACAAGAACATCGCGCAAGCCAAAGCCGAAGAGCGCCGCTCCATGGCCATTGCCTCGGAACAGGAGATGAAGGCTAAAGCGCAGGAAGCGCGTGCGAAGGTGATTGAAGCTGAGGCACTGGTGCCGCAGGCTATGGCGGAGGCGTTCCGCAACGGAAACCTCGGTATCATGGATTACTATCGTATGCAGAACATACAGGCGGACACCGCTATGCGCGAGCAGATTGCCGGAGGGGGAGAAAAGAAGAGTAAGAAATAACGGTAGATTGGAGATAGAAGATTGAAAATTGCTCTTTTGCAATATCCTATAGAGTGGGCTGATCCGCAGGCGAACATAGGCCTGTTGGACGAGCGTCTGCGTGCAGTAGCCGGCAGAGCGGACCTCGCCGTTGTGCCGGAGATGTTCAGTACCGGTTTTTGTCCGGACCGTCCGGGATTGGCAGAACCATGGCTTGAGGGACCGACATGTCAGGCTCTTCAGCGCATGGCTGATACGTATGATCTGGCTATCGTTGGTTCGCTGATGGCGACGGATAACGGCAGACTGTGTAACCGCGGTTTTCTCTTCCGTCCCCATGACACGCCGCAGTACTACGACAAGCATCATCTGTATGCCAGCGGAGGAGAAGCGGAGTTCTTCACACCCGGCAATGAGCGACCGGTCTTTGAGTACCGTGGTGTCAAGATACGTCTGGCTGTATGTTATGACCTGCGTTTCCCCGTATGGTTGAGACAAGACAAGAACAACCTGTACGACATACTTATTGTGGTGGCCTGTTGGCCTACCGTGCGTATCCAGTACTGGGATGTACTCTTGCCTGCCCGCGCCGCGGAGAACCACTGTTACGGTATCGGCGTGAACATGGTCGGGACAGACGGATTACAGATGGATTATAATGGTCATTCGGCAGCCTATGACACCTGGCTCAAGGACGTAGCGGGCTTTGAGGACTATGAAGCGGGAACGAAGATAGTGGACCTGTCTATAGAGAAACTACGGCATTTCAGAGAAGTACTGCCGCAATGGAAAGAAGCCGATGGATACGAGGTGAGAGTTGAAAGGTGAAAGTTGAAAGGAACGAAGGGCTCATAATACATGGAGATTAATTGGCACATAAAAGAACGGACGCCGGAGGAGGAGGCAGCAGCCCAGCGACTGGCGACAGAACTGGATATCAGTCCTGTGGCGGCGCGTATTCTGGCAGACAGAGGATTGCGCACGGGCGCGGAAGCGCGTGCGTATATCCGTCCATCGCTGGACAGTCTGCATGATCCTTTTCTGATGCGGGACATGGGGGCGGCGGTGGACAGGCTCTGCCGCGCTATCGACAATAAGGAACGCATCATGGTGTACGGGGACTATGACGTGGATGGCACTACGGCTGTCGCGCTGATGTATTCGTTTTTGCGCACGCAGACAGACAACCTCGTCTATTATATTCCCGACCGCTACACCGAAGGTTATGGTATCTCCACCAAAGGTATAGACACCGCCCAAGAGAAAGGATGTACGCTGGTTATTGCTTTGGATTGCGGCATTAAGGCGGTGGATAAGATCGCCTATGCCAATGAGAAAGGGATCGACTTCATTATTTGTGACCACCATACGCCGGGTGATGTCATCCCGGAGGCAGTAGCAGTGCTGAATATGAAACGCGCAGACTGTCAGTATCCGTTCAAGGAACTGAGCGGGTGCGGTGTCGGTTTCAAGTTAGTGCAAGCATACGCGCAACGCCGCGGAATAGACATGCAGGAGGTCTATCGTCTCTTGCCGCTATTGGCTATGAGTATTGCCAGTGACATTGTGCCCGTCACGGGCGAGAACCGTATCTTGGCTTTCTATGGTCTGCGTGCACTCAATGCGCAGCCTTCCGTAGGCATACAGGCTATCATGCAGGTGGCAGGTATAGAAGGCAAGACCATCACGATCAGCGACCTCGTGTATAAGATAGGTCCGCGTATCAATGCCGCGGGGCGTATCAAGAGCGGTGCGGAGGCTGTACGGCTGCTCATCACCAATGATGCGGAGGCGGCATTACGTTTCGCACATGAGATCGATTCTTATAACCAGGACCGGCGTGATTATGACAGTAAGACGACGGATGAAGCGCTCGCACAGTTGGAAAAAGACCCGATGAATCCGAGTAAATTCACTACGGTGGTCTTTTCTCCGGAATGGCATAAAGGGGTGGTGGGTATCGCTGCCAGCCGCCTGACGGAGACCTATTATCGTCCGACGATAGTACTTACTGCCGGAGACGAGGATATCATCAGCGGCAGTGCCCGTTCGGTCAGTGACTTCGATATCTATACGGCGATCGATTCATGCCGCGACCTGCTTACTAATTTCGGAGGGCATAAGTTCGCTGCCGGACTGAGTATGCACAAGGCGGACTTGCCGGAATTCAAACGCCGCTTTGAGGAATATGTGGCAGCGCATATCACGCCCGAGCAACAAGTGCCTACGTTAGAGGTGGAGGCGGAAGTGGAGTTGAGCGATATGAACTGGAAGATGTATAAGATCCTTCAGTGCCTGGAGCCGTTCGGTCCCGGGAATGAACGGCCGCTTTTCCTTTGCCGGAACCTGATCAATAACCGCAACACCCGTGCGGTGAGTGACGGCAGGCATCTGCATCTTGATTTGACGGATTGTGTCGTGGCTATGGACGGTATTGCTTTCGGGCAAGGCGACAAAGCCGGGCACCTGCAAAACGGTAAAAGCATCGATGTATGCTTCTATTTAGAGGAGAACAGCTATCGCGGACGAACGACATTGCAGATGAATGCACAGGATATTAAGTTAGTTGAAAGTTGAAAGTTGAAAGATTAAAGTTTAAAGATATATGTTTTCAGAACGAGACACCAAAGGACCGGTATTACGCCGCGGCTCCATTGAAGTAGTATGCGGTTCGATGTTCAGCGGCAAGACCGAGGAACTGATCCGCCGTATGAAACGCGCGAAGTTCGCCAAGTTACGCGTAGAGATTTTCAAGCCCGCCATCGATGTGCGTTACAGCGAAGAAGACGTGGTCAGTCATGACCGCAATGTGATTCAATCGACGCCGGTTGATTCCAGTCAGAGTATTCTGCTTCTCGCCAATGATATTGACGTGGTGGGTATTGACGAGGCGCAGTTCTTCGATATGGGTATTGTCGATGTCTGCAAGCAACTGGCGGAGCGCGGGATTCGTGTCATCTGTGCGGGTCTGGATATGGATTTCAAGGGGATTCCTTTTGGTCCGATGCCTGCTTTGATGGCGATAGCTGAAGATGTATATAAGACGCATGCGATCTGTGTTCATTGCGGTGACTTGGCATACGTGAGTCACCGTCTGGTAGCATCCGAGAAACGCGTTTTACTCGGTGAAACCGACAGTTATGAACCTCTCTGCCGTGCTTGCTACAACAAAGCCATCGCTGCCGAAGAAGCCCAATGACCAAATGGTAAATGACCAGATGGTACATTACATAGATGTCATATTACCTTTAGCCATCCGAGATTGTTATACGTATAGCATCCCGGATGGTTTGTCTCTGCCTGCTCCGGGCACGCGCGTGCTAGTGCCGCTGATGCGTAAGGAGGTGCGCGGGATTGTGTTGCGCGAGCATACGGAGGAGGTCTCATCGGACTTTGCGGCGAAGATCAAACCCATCCTCTCTGTGAGCGAGACAGCGCCAACGGTGTCTGCCGAGCAGTTGGCTTTATGGCAATGGATGAGCAGTTATTATATGTGTACGTTGGGCGAAGTGATGGCAGCCGCTTTGCCTTCCGGTTTGGATAACCGTCTGCTCAATCCTCCCAAGCGCCGCCGCACACATATAGCGCCGTACGACGGGCCTGTCGAGCCGATGCATCCTCTTACGCCTGCGCAAGCGAAAAGTGTCGATGAAATCGGGCAATTATGGTCCTCCGGCAAGCAGATTGTTCTGTTGCACGGCGTGACTTCCAGCGGCAAGACGGATATGTATATCCATCTTATCCGGGCGCAGTTGGAGGCGGGTAAGAATGTATTGTATTTAGTGCCGGAGATAGCCCTGACGACCCAACTGACTTCGCGACTGCAACATATCTTCGGAGACCGGCTGACGGTGTATCACAGCCGTTTCACGGATGCGGAAAGAGAGGAGTTGTATCTGGCATCTGCGCGTCAAGAGCCGCATGTGGTGATAGGTGCGCGCAGTGCGGTGTTTCTGCCGATACCGAATATAGGCTTGGTGATTGTGGATGAAGAGCATGAGCCCAGTTACAAGCAGGCAGAGCCGGCACCGCGTTATCATGCGCGTGCTGCGGCTATTCTCCTGGGGCAGATCCACAAGGCGAAGGTGTTGCTGGGGACCGCCACTCCTTCGGTGGAGTCGTATTACCTGGCGCAGAAAGGTGTGTACGGACTGGTGACGCTTACCGAGCGCTACGGGGGAGTTGAACTGCCGGAAATCCGTCTTGTTGATCTCAAGCGACAATACGAGCGCAAGGAGATGTACGGTCATTTCAGCGACCCGCTGGTGGCGCGTATCCGCGAGACCTTGGCGGAGCACAAGCAGGTCATTCTGTTTCAGAACCGCCGTGGTTATGCGCCTCAGTTGCAGTGTGTGTCCTGCGGTCAGCCGCCGCGTTGTGTGCAATGCGACGTGCCGATGACGTTGCATCTGCGAGCGAAGGAGTTACGTTGCCATTACTGCGGGTATCATGCGCCTATTCCTCCTGTCTGTCCGCAGTGCGGCGGAGAACTGAAGTCTGTCGGTTTTGGCACGGAGCGCATCGAGGATGAGATACAAGCGCTCTTTCCGGAGGCGCGTGTACTGCGCATGGACTTGGATTCGACCCGCAGCAAGACGGCGTATCAGGATATCATCAATGCTTTTTCACGTCACGAATGTGACATCCTGGTGGGCACGCAGATGGTGACAAAAGGCCTGCATTTCGATGATGTACGGTTAGTGGCGGTGCTGAATGCGGACCCGTTGTTCAACCAGCCTGATTTCCGTGCCTACGAACGCGCCTTCCAGATGCTTGAGCAGGTAGCAGGGCGGGCAGGCAGAAAAGGTACGAAAGGTGAAGTATGGATTCAGACTTTCGATACGAAGAATGCCGTGTTAGAGATGGTACGTAATCATGACTATGAGGCCTTATACCGGCAGCAGATAGCGGAGCGTGAGATGTTCCATTATCCCCCATTTCATCGGATAATTCGTATTCAGATGCGTGATCATAATGCGGCGCGTGTACAGGCAGTGGCAATGCAGCTTCAGGCGCATCTGAAGCAAGTCTTCGGAGCGCGTATATCGTCTGTTATCATACCGCCTGTCGAGCGTGTCCAGGCCTATACGATACGCGAACTGAATCTGCGTATAGAGCAGGGCGCCAATATAGGCGAGGCGAAAAGACGGCTGAAGGAGTCGATAGATTATATTCTGTCGAATTCATCGAATAAAAATGTGAAACTAATTATAGATTGTGACCCGATATGATAGAAGAAAAGAAACGCCGCGTGGCTTATATCAACGAGATGATAGAGAGCAATCATGCAGCAGAGTTGGTAAAAGAAGGTGAGGATTATCATTCCGAGCAACTCACGAGTATCGCCAAAGAGATATGCGCTCGTTCCGAAGTGCGTGTAGTACTGATAGCCGGTCCTTCGTCAAGTGGCAAGACGAGTACCAGTCACCGTTTGTGTCTGGAGTTGTTGGCTCAAGGCAAACAGCCGGTAGCGTTATCGTTGGACAACTGGTACGTAGATGGTACGCTGACACCGCTTAAGGCGGATGGGACGAAGGACTATGAATCGGTGTATGCGATTGATCTCAAGCAGTTGGAGTCTGATCTGAATGCTTTGATAGCCGGTAAGGAGATTGCATTGCCGACTTTCAATTTCGCGGAGGAGAGACGCGAGTATATGGGTGATACGTTGCAGTTGGAGCGTGACGGTATATTGGTGATGGAAGGTATCCATGCGCTTAATCCTATTCTCACGGAGCATATCGATGCGTCGAGTAAGTTCAAGGTCTATGCGGCACCGATGAGTTCGATCTCGCTGGATGGCGAGCGTTGGGTGCCGACATACGTGAACAGGTTGTTGCGTAGGATGAGCCGCGACCTACGTACCCGCGGCAAGTCGCCGCTTATGACGCTATCCGTCTGGCCGTCGGTGGTGGAGGGGGAGGCGCAATGGATAGAGCCGTTCAAGAAAGAGGCGGATGCCCTCTTCGATACCTCGATGACATACGAAATGTCTGCCTTGCGTATGACGGTAGAGACGGCTTTGCAGACAGTCCCTGCGAGTGCCGAAGAATATGAGACAGCGAAGTTATTGCTTTTCTATCTGAATTTCTTCGAACCTCTGCCTTCTTCCTTTATTCCGCGCACGTCTATTTTGCGCGAATTCATCGGGGGAAGTCAGTTCAACGTGGGATAGAGTGTTATTGCCCTGCGGGCGTTTATAGTATGGTCCGGGAATGCATCGTGGTAAAATATACATAGTACTAATAGCCTGTTTGGCGATGATGTCCTGTGCACCAAAGACGTTGCGGGAGGCGGAAGAAGTGGTGGCGCAGGCGGACAGTCTGCGTGCGGCGGGACAGGTGTACGCGGACAGCGTACGTCTGGCGCGGAGTTACACCACGCTCCGCGCATGGCGTTCTGTGCACGCTGATGAATATGCACACGCTTGTTACCATTACGGCCGTTTGCTCCGCGAGAAGGATAATCCGGTAGAGGCGATGCAATGTTTCATCGAGGCTTCGCATGCTCGTACGCGCGATTACCATATTCTCGGGCGCGTGTATAGCAATATGGGCTCTATCTGCCATCTGGCTAACGAGTTCCCGTTAGCATATGACATGTACGAGCGTTCGGGACAGATGTATCTGCATAATGGAGACAGTTTGCTATACTATTATGATTTAAACAACATGGCGTATGAATTGGCAGAGCAGGGGAAGAAGAAGGAGGCACTAACATTATTGGAGGAGATTGAAAAACAATGTGTGCCTACGGATGTTCTGATAAAAGTTCTTGAGACAAAGGCTGTTTTATATAGGACAATAGGTAAAAATGATTCTGCAATCTATTATGTTGACAGTATGCAGTCTTATGGTCATATATGTCCTGCCGGAACAATAATTAAAGCGCAGGCATATGACAACATAGGGGGGAAGGACTCTGCACTTATTTTAGCAAATATAGTACTGAAAGACTCAAAAGCATCATATCAGAATCAATTTAATGCTTTGTATATTATCCAGCATTGCGATTCATCACTTTGTGCAGAATATATTTCAGAATTAGCATCCAAGCGCGAAGATATACGGTACTATGAATATGAGCCGGAGAAAGAGAAAAATTCCACGGCGGTTGCTTTGCTGAAAGACGATTTGAGTTGGACTCCTGATCTTCGATGGATATATGCTGTGGGGATAACTATTGTAATAATAGGATTGATACTTGGGGGATACGTACGACGTAAGTGGCTTCAACATAAGCTATTATCGCAACAAATAGATAGTCTGAGCCAATTGAATGAGGCAGCAGAAAAACAACATGCACAGATAATTAAGAAGCAAGTCCAGCATAGAGAAGCATTGGTTTCCCATTTGGAGACAATGTGTGACATGTTCGCCAATGCTGATAACTTTCCAAATAACCTGATCTGGAAAGACTATAGCGCTATGTGCAGGATTATTAATGATAACTTTGGAATGCTGGCCATGAAACTACAAAGCACCTATCATATACCAGAGAGAGGGATAAGATTATGCATACTGGTATTAATGAAAGTATCGGATAGTAAAGAATTAGCAAGCCTATTATTCTATAGTGAGAGTGGTATTAGAAACTTTAAAAATAGGGTAGCTAAAAAACTGGGGACAAATAGCATAGAATTGCGAAAAACACTTGTAAATATTGCCATTAACGACTGACCAAATGGCACCAGCGAAAAAATTATCCACGCTATTTTTTTATAACTATGTGATTTTCAATGCTTTGCAGAAAAGCACTTGTCCACGCTTTTATTTGTCAGACTCAGTAAAAAGCAGTACCTTTGCGCCGTCAAACGATTAAATGTTTGGCGGTATTTTTATGTTTAACCAAAAATTCTATTTAGCAATGAAAAGAAAAATTCTCATTTTGACATTAAGTGCTCTTTTGGTAACGCCAAGTGTGTTACGTGCCGAAGAAGTAGTTATCCAATTAATGGAAATAATTCAAACGAGTCCTATCCCCGGAGACAATCCCTTGGATGGAAATGATCACATGGGAGACACTCCAACTCGCCCCACAGATTTCCGCGCAACAATCAATGGGCATTTCTTGCGTATCACCAAGCAAGACACCAATATCCCGTCTGCGCAGGTGGCTGTAGTGAATGCATCCAACGGTGGATTGGTATTGAATCAGTTAATGACTGAATCTATGGAAGAGACTATCTCCAACGACGGCGTATATGTGCTGCATATCGAAACAGAAGGCGGTGCCCTCGTCGGTCAATTTATAGTACAATAACCTTTTAAATTTTTACTGTTATGAAAAAGAACTTATTTATTGCATTATTTGCACTGATTATTGCTACACCTTTGTGGGCAACAATGCAGATTATTGGCAGCAGTACGCTGTGCCAATCTGAGATGTATTATGTTTCGGGCGTTCCGAATGGGTCAACTATCACGTGGAACACTGAAACATCCATACAACAAGTAGGCAGCAACCCCATAGTAGATTTGAATCCCAATTTGAATGTAGTAATCGTACAACGGGGCACATACTGGCCGTATGGCATAGCTCTTTTGGATACAAATGCATATTCCTTTTATTGGGGAGACATTATTCTCAAAGCCTATGTATCAAACGGCAGCAACACTGATACTATAACTAAAGAAATAAACATGCCGTATGTAAAGCGGCTAACCATACCTCCTTTCTTGCGTACGGATATAGGTCCTAATGAGACACGCGTATTCTCCATCTTCGGCTGTGGTAATATTCCGGATAATATGCTCAAGTGGGTCATTACACTGCCATTTACAGGTACGGTTATTACGAACTATGGACCTAGCTGGACATACACTCCAACCCAGCCAGGAACATTAAACATAAAACTATATAATCTAACTGCATGTACAGATATATATAGCGAATATAATGTCCATGTAAACTTCTTCCTGCCTAACGATCCTCCTGCTCTTTTTATTCAAGTGCCTAATCCTGTGACAACGGGTAACATTGACATACAGGTATTAGATCAAAATATCAATGAGAGAAATAAGGAAAATAGTGCGGATAAACGCGCAGATATTGATTATACATTAGAACTGTGGTCTGAGAATTCGCGAATGGAACGAACAATCAGCAGTACTATCAGTGGAGAAAAAGATGTCGTTTCTATGGATGCAACGGGACTTCGGAACGGAATATATTTGCTACTTCTAAAAGTAGATAACAAAGTTCTTTCAACCTGTAAGTTGATTATTAATCATTAGTTAACAAAAACGATTGTTTTTCAATATTTCAAAGCAGTCCGTAAGAAAAACGGGCTGCTTTGAAATAAATTGCTAGAAAAATTTGCATATATCAAACATTTTGCTTATCTTTGCGGCCCAAAAGTAGAAAAATGCGTTTTGTATGGACAACAATATTGCTGTTAAGCGCTATATCTTTGTATGTGAATGCGCAAACGACTGCTATCGTAGATGATAGAGTGATTTTTCATGATGATTTTGGTGGTAATGACCCTAAAGACCCGCTTTTCTATACGGGGTCGACACCAAATATCGTAAATTACAGCAACTCTGGTGGGGAACATCTTCATCAAGGTGAATTTGTTATTACCAAAAAGGGATATGATGACAATGGCAAACTGCACTTGCAAGACGACTACACATATTTTGGAGATTTCTCGCGTGGATATTTTTTAGAAATATATGTAGATAATTCCCTTCAAGCGGAACCATTCTATCAGGTTAGGATTGATAATCTAGAAAAATACATCGGTCAGCCTATATCCATTTCGTACTGTGTCGCGAATGTAAGATGCTTGGCTGCCTTACCGGAAGAAACAGCTGCAAATTCTCCTACGTATTGCCCTTCAATTTACACATCTGCATATAACGTAGACAATCAGGAGTTTATCCGTCAGATTGGAACAGCGCCTATCTCTATGGACGAAGTAATCAGTTGCGAAAAATCAGCAAGTTGGTTCCAGTATAGTGGAACTATTAATCCTCTTCCACCAGGGATTTCGGCTATCGACCTATTATTTTATGGTCGTGACCAGCATTTGCGACCAGGAGAAAGAGTTTTCGCCATTGATGATATTGATGTACGTTGGGCTGTTCCGCAGGTAACAGTTACTGGGTTGGACACTGTATGTGTTGGTACGAAAAACATATTTGCAGCACATTTTGAGAATCACAACTACTTGCAAGAACCTATTGTATATCAATGGCTTTTTTCCTCTGACAGCCTTAATTGGGAGCCTGTGCCAGAGGGAGAAAAAACAGAATTGAAACTCAAAGCTCTACCGCATCATTCCGGCTGGTATAGAATGATGATTTCCGGAATGAATACAGATGGGACGAATCAGTTGCATTTAACGAGTGATCCGTTCAAGTTGTATGTAATAGAAGACTGTCCGCCCGTACAGTGTGCGGATGGCAAGTTGCTGTTCCGTGAGGATTTCGGAGGAGAGGGTTTGACCGTCAGCGATGTTACTGCGCATGAGGCCATTTATTCGACCACGATAGAGGATGTATGTGCCGGATCCGAACTCTCATTCTTCGCCCATGTATCAGCAGAAAGGTTGCTGTTCCGGTTGGTTAATCCGGATACGGGCGAAGAATTGGCGGCTTATGAGACGGGCGATCTGCCTTATGATGCTTCGCAGCCATCCTCTCAACAGCATCTTGTGGGCATGAATTATACCGTGCCGGAAGGTGTAGAGCGGGTACAACTCACTATATACAACAACACTGCAAGCACGACAAATAATACGATCATTATTCACGATGTAGAGATCCGGCTTTGTTTGGAGCCTGTGACTATAAACGCCGCGACTCCTGCTTGCCGCAAGAACGCTTTCACACTGGAAGCACAATATGACAACTATGGCATATTGCATTCTCCCGAATATCAGTGGTCATACTCTTCTGATAATGTGTCATGGGAGATATTGGCTACCAGCAGCAACTCGGGCTACTCTATTCCGCAAGTACACAAGTCCAGTGAGGGTTGGTATCGCGTTTCGGTAGCAGAAGCAGGTAACAGCAATAATCCGCATTGCAGGACAGAAAGCGAACCGTTCTTTCTTGTTACGCGATATTGTAACACAGCCGTCACGCAGTCGGTGGACACGGCCGTCTGTGACACGCTGCTCCCTCTCACATGGCGGGCGCACGAATGGTATGGCAAAGGGTCTTTCGTAGATACGCTTAAAGATATCGACGGCGACGACAGTGTACATCTGGTGCTTTCGCTGGATACGTTTAAATGCGAGCGATTATATCCGTTTGTTGTCAACAAATATAATTGGGTGCTGTTGTGCGATCAGGTGACATTAAGAAGGTTATTCGGCAATATGGTCATCGCCGGATACCAGTGGTATAAAGATGGCAACCCAGTTCCCAGCGCAACAGAAGATGACTATTCCGAGCAAAACGAGCTCCATGGAAGTTACCAACTCGTAATAAGGTTGAGTGATGGATCGTATGTCTGGTCGACTATAGTAGAGATTCTCGACACGCCGGAGCCGGCTCCTGTCCGTGTGCAGATATATGACAGTCGCGGAATGCCCGTGCGCGAAAACCAAGTCACCTACGGCATCTACCTCTATCGCTATGAGCAAGGCGGGCGCGTATGGACAGAGAAGAAACTGATTCAATGAGGAAGAAACTCGTCATATTGTTCTTATGCCTGCCGTGGATAGCCAATGCCAAACATGTCTTTGAGATAGGTGTTCACGGCGGACTTGCCGGCTGGAGTGCCCAGACAGCGTATATCCGGCCGCAAGTGGACTTCCATGGCGGAGCCCAACTGCTCTATGCATACCATTCGCCTTATGTCATCGGTTTTCGGACAGGACTGACATTTGACAGCCACAATGCCTCATTCGGGCGCTCGAACTATGAGGATGGTTATTCAACGATCGATAGGGACAATCGCCCGATGGATATTGATTACACCATCGGCAACCTTCGTGAGCGCTATTCCTTTCTGTCCGTCGGAGTCCCGCTACAATTAGCGATATCAAGTAAGCGTTACTCCTTCTTTGCGGGAGTAAAAGCAGCCTTCCCTTTATCCGGCTCCTGGTACGAGACGGCAGATAAAGCCGCACTATCCGTTTATTATCCCGATCAGGACAACCGTGTTTACGAGTCTTACCCTTTAGGTGCTTCACGGAATTTCCGCTTGGAGAATAGCGGTCCGGAAAAGCTGCCTACGGTTCAATGGTGGCTCTCATTGGAATTTAACTACGCGATAAAACTGAGCGGTCCTTCAGCACGAATCCGTTCTTATATTATCGTAGGCGTTTATGCGGATTATTGCATGACAAAAATGAAGTCTGCGGAGAGCCCGTCCCAAGGTCTCGTGATAAGGCTTACAGACACAAGGGACGGACTTCCGTTACAACGCATCTTCACGCCTGTTCACGCAGCACACAGACAAGGGCAGAAACTGCTTGGTGATCACACCCTCTTTGATGTCGGCATCAAAGTGTCCTATGCCGTTTCTCCGCACGAATACGGCCGCTCTACTTCCCGCCGTTGTCGCTGCGAAAGGGAATGATAGTCATGAATCATAAAAATTCCGAAAAAATCCCCAAAAATGGCATACAAATTTGCGTATGTGCAATTTTTGTCGTACCTTTGCGCCGTCATTTAGCTTATGGGGCCGACAGTGAGCCGACGGTCAGCCGACGGTCAAGGCTAAGGTAAGGCTCCTGTAAAACCGAGAAAAGACCCAAAATCGCATAAAAATATACTATATTATATATTTATATATAATATACAATTTAACACACTTTTTTATGGCAAAAATAGAAACTACATCCGCTATCAATCAGATTCATGGCAAAACAAATGGCAGAGACAGAGGCTATTTCTACATGCGTAACGGCAAACAATTTTATCGTGATCGTGATGAAACCTATCAACAAAATCAGTCTCCGCGACAGAAATGGAATTCTGCTGCCTTCGCTTACGCGAACAAAATCACGAATGAACTCTTTTCTTCTTCGGAATCCGTAACTCAACTGAACGAAGAATACGAGGCCTCCAAACACATTGCTTCCAACGGAAAGGCGTATTCCACTCCTCGAGCATGGAAATTTAATTCTCTTCTCCACGAATATAAACTTGCTCATCCGTTTGTCAACTGATGCAGGCACCCTTCGGGGTGTTCTTTTTTTTTACTCACCCCAAATTTTTAATTTTTAATTTCTCTCCCCTTTAGGGGCCGGGGGCTCTCGTCTTTCCCTTCTGTCACATATTTGTGACGGCCTCTCCCCCCCCTTCAGGGGGTTAGATTTTGTTCATTGTGCCGGATGCTATCCGGCTTCCCCTCCCCGAGGGAGGGGTTAGGGGTAGGCTTTATTTTCGGTATTTTTGTAAGTCGTGCAACGACGCATTTTTGTAAGGCAGGGCGAGAACCAATAAACTTTATCTATGTTTATCGCCTTCGGCGGGAATGTACCTCCGTAGGAGGTGGAGAAGCCAATTGACTTTTGGCTTCGAACGGAGGAAGTAGCGGGGAGCGTCACTCCGACCAGACCTATAAAGTTTACTTTTAAGTGCGCGGTGGGGCGCGGAACGCGGATAACCTGTTAAGGCATATTCCCGGCGGAGGGGTTTATTTAGTTTTATTTACTTCCCTCGCCCGCCGCGTTTTTGATTTACTACTATTTTTATATGTTTTTGCGCGGCAGCGTGTTTTATATGTTTTTTTCGCTCAAAAAGATTTGCACATATCAAAAAATTATACTAATTTTGCAAGCGAAATGGCACGTATAAAGCCTAAGATCAATCATAAAAAAATCACAGGTATGAAGAAAATTTTATGGATGATGGTTCTCGCGGTGGGGCTTATGTCATGCGGTGCAGCGAGACTTAGCCCGGAAGAGCGGGCGGCACGGAAAGCTGCTATTGAAGAAAATGCGAAGAAAGCCATTGCGGATCAGAACTTCCGCATCAACCTGACGATGGTCCGTCCTCTGTTTGGTCAGAACCTGACGGTTTCCGGTTACTGGATCAAAGTGGACACGACGCATGTACAATGCTACCTGCCTAAGATCTATCCGGATTATAACCCGCATTTTGATGCGCCTGCGCCAGGAGAGAAATACAATGACATGCGTTTGGAGTTCACATCACCGATAGACGAATATCTATACACCTTCAATCCGGCGACCAATGTCGGGCTCATTACGTTTAAGACACTGTATGGCGGCGACGAGTACCGTTTCTATATCCAGATCGAGCACGTCGATGAGGCGCGTGTGCGTATCCTTCCGGGTGACCGGAACGAGGTGTCCTGCGAGGGAACGATTACGCCTATCGGCGAGAGGTGGTAAGAGGTGGTTTATGCCCGTTTATGCCCTCCGTGTGCAAGCACCCGAGCGCATAATCGTACACGAAACAATAGAATAAATCTCTATTTCGCTAAAATTTAACGCTTTACCCTTGCGTATTTGCAATTTTTGTAGTACCTTTGCAGCCGATTTGAAAAATAGGGCTTTGGGCTCGCTATATGGGATTACTTTTATTGTTTTTAATTGGCGCGTTGGCCATCAGTTTTTTGTGCTCCGTTCTGGAGTCGGTACTGATGTCCACCTCCCTCAGTTATATTAATCTGCGTGAAGAGGAGGGTTATGCGCCTGCCAAGTTGATGAGCAGTTACAAGGAGGACACGAGTCGTCCTCTGGCTGCGATATTGTCTCTGAACACAATCGCCAACACGATCGGTGCCGCAGGTGTGGGTGCGCAAGCGACCCTTCTATTCGGCTCTAAATGGTTCGGCTTGGTATCCGCGCTGACCACCATCCTCATTCTTTTCTTCGGAGAGATCATCCCGAAAGTGATCGGCACGACCTACTGGCGCGAGTTGATGGGCATCACCGCGCGTATCATCCGTATTCTGATCTTCGTCCTTTATCCGCTTGTACTCCTTGTGGAATTCATCTCCCGCATGGTGCCGGACAACGAAGACGATCCGTCCGTGAGCCGCGAGGAAGTGCTGGCGATGGTGAATGTAGGCGAAGAAGAAGGCGTGGTGGATGAGGACGAGAACAAGATCTTCACCAACCTCATGCGTCTCGATTCGATCCATGCGTACGATGTGATGACGCCCCGCGTGGTGGCGAAGATAGCTCCGGAGAACATGACGCTGCGGGCGTATTACGACAACGACGAGTATGACCATTTCTCGCGTATCCCGCTGTACAAGCCCGAGGCGCCGGAGTATATCACCGGCTATGTGCTGCGCAACGATGCCTTGGAGGAACTGACGGAGGACCATTTCCGCAAGACGCTCGGAGGCATCAAACGTCCGCTGCCTGCCTTTGACCAGGACCTGACGCTCGGTGTGATCTTCGACTCGATGCTTAAGCAGAAGAGCCAGATTGCCCAGGTCATCGACGAATACGGCATGTTCGTGGGTATCCTGACGCTCGAAGATATCATCGAGACGATCTTCGGCCTGGAGATCATCGACGAGAACGACACAGTTATCGACATGCAGCAGTACGCGCGTGAGCGTTGGGAACAACGGCAGAAGAAGTACAGGAAAGTGGAAAAGCCTACCCCGACCCTTCCTGAAGGGAAGGAGAATGAGCATGAGGAAGAAGAGCGACATACAGATACTGAACAAAAAAGCGAAGTTTGAGTATATCATCCTCGACCGCTATACTGCCGGCATCCAGCTCTTCGGCACGGAGATCAAGTCAATCCGCGAAGGGAAGGCATCGCTGGTGGACAGTTATTGTGCGGTGGAGCATGGCGAGCTATATGTCAAGCAGATGCATATCGCGGAGTACCGTTTCGGCAGTTATGCCAACCATGAGGTGCGTCGCGACCGCAAACTGCTGTTGCAGCGCCGCGAGATCAACAAGCTCGAGAAAGCCACGAAGGACAACGGCAAGACCATCATTCCGCTGCGCCTGTTTATCAACGAGCGGGGGTTGGCGAAGATGGAGATCGCGTTGTGCCAGGGTAAGCATACCTACGACAAGCGGCAGAGTCTGCGCGAGGCGGATGACAAACGCCAAATTGCGCAAGTTAAGAAACTTGCCCAATTTAGTTGAGGGTTGAGTGTTTAGAGTTTAGAGAAGTTGAATAGTTTAAAGTTTATAGATATATGAGTAAAGCATTATTGATGATTTTGGATGGCTGGGGAATCGGCAACAAGAGTAAAGCCGATGTTATCTACTGCACCCCGACCCCGCACTGGGATGCGTTGTTAGCGACCTATCCGCACTCTCAGTTACAGGCGTGCGGCGAGAGCGTAGGTCTGCCCGACGGACAGATGGGTAACTCGGAAGTGGGACACCTCAATATCGGTGCCGGACGCGTGGTCTATCAGGATCTGGTGAAGATCAACCGTTCGATCCGCGACAACTCGATCATGCAGAACGCCGAGATCGTAGCGGCTTACAAGGCAGCGCAGGCATCCGGCAAGAAGCTGCATATCATGGGTCTGTGCTCCAACGGCGGTGTACACTCGAGCCTGGATCACCTGTTTAAGTTGGTGGAGATCGCGAAGGAATACGGGGTAGCCGACAAGACTTTCGTGCATTGCTTCATGGACGGCCGTGACACGGATCCGCGCAGCGGCAAGGGCTTTATCGAGCAGTTGCAAGGTCTCTGCGACAAGACGGGTGCGCATATCGCATCTATCATCGGTCGTTTCTACGCGATGGACCGTGACAAACGCTGGGAGCGTATCAAAGTGGCATATGACCAACTCGTGCACGGCGAGGGCCGCAAAGAGACCGACATGGTGGCAGCAGTACAAGGTTGCTACGACCGCCACACGGAGGAGCACAAAGACACCGATGAGTTCATGGAGCCGCTGGTGAATGCCAACTGCGACGGACGTATTGCGGAGGGCGATGTAGTCATCTTCTTCAACTACCGCAACGACCGCGCGAAAGAGATCACTATCGTGCTGACGCAGCAAGACATGCCGGAACAGGGTATGAAGACCATCAAGAACCTGCACTACTGCTGCATGACGCCGTACGACTCGTCCTTCACGGGTCTGCATATCCTCTTCCCGAAAGAGAACGTGGAGAACACGCTGGGTGAGGTAGTGAGCAACTTAGGTCTGAAACAACTACGTATCGCCGAGACGGAGAAGTTCGCGCATGTGACGTTCTTCTTCAACGGCGGCCGCGAGGCGGAGTATCCGGGTGAGGAGCGTATCTTGATCCCGAGTCCGAAGGTGCCGACATACGACATGAAACCCGAGATGAGTGCACCGGAAGTGACGGAAGCCCTCATCGCAGCGATCAAGACGCAGAAGTTCGATTATATCACGTTGAACTTCGCGAACGGCGACATGGTCGGTCATACGGGTGTGTATGAGGCCATCGAGAAAGCCGTGCGTTCGATAGACGACTGCTCGCACCGCGTGATAGAGGCCGCGCTTGAAAACGGCTATGAGATCATCCTGATTGCCGATCACGGCAACTGCGACAACGCCATCAATCCGGACGGCACGCCGAACACGGCGCACTCGCTGAACCCGGTTCCTTTCATATATATCTCCAAGGATCACAAGGACGCGCACGTGGAGAACGGTATTCTCGCCGACGTGGCTCCTTCGCTCTGTCATATCATGGGCATCGAGCAGCCGAAGGAGATGACGGGAAGGTGTTTAATCAAAGATTAAAAAGTTTAGGGTTTAGAGTTTAGAGGTTAGAGGTTAGGGGAAAGAAAATGCAAAAAGAAAGCGACCTGCAATGATGCGGGTCGCTTCTTTTTTGAAGAGTTGATTATTTGTTTTTCTCAACCTCAGTAGCAACGTCTTGTCCGAGCTCGACAGCGCGCTCGATAAGGGTTTGCTCTTCTTGAGCCGGAGCCTGTTCCTCAGCGGGAGCAGGAGCAGCAACTTCAACAGCAGCAGGTGCAGGAGCAGCCTCTGCCTCTTCAGCCTTCTCGGCCTTGTTTGCGCAGCTGAGTGCAGCCAGTGCAACAGCTACGATAAGCATCATCTTTTTCATAACGTTCTTTGATTTTAGAGTTAATAAAAACAAAAATCGTGGCAAAGGTACTGCTTTTTCTTCATATCTCCAAATAAATCTGCATTTTTTTGTATAAAAAAAAGAGCGGCCCTGACGGGGTCGCTTCTTTTCCAAGGTTTTTGTACCTTTTCTTTGAGCAACAAATTACTCAGCGATGGTGTCAACCTCAACAGCCTCAACAACCTCAACGGTCTCCTGAGCAGCTGTGTCCTGGCAGCACTTTTTCTCGCAGCACTTGTTGCCGCAGCTCATAGCAGCGAAAGCTACAGCTACGATAAGAAGCATCTTCTTCATGTTAAAAAAGTTTTTTTAAGTTAATAAAGCTTTATTTTTACTAAAATTCCTCGCCTTTTTGCGAAAAACGCTGCAAAAGTACAACATTTTTTGGATATGTGCAAAAAAAAATGTAATTTTGCGCAATAAATTTTACATTTTATGGATAAAAGGGGCTTTTTTGATAAGTCAGACCTCAAATTTGTGGGGTTGAATGTAGTTTTAGCCGTAGTGGTGGCCATCGTCATTCTTGTGTGTCTGATTGTATGGTTGAAGGGTTATACGCAACATGGCGTAGAGGTGGAGGTAGAGGACGTGCGCGGATTGGTCGCAGCGGAAGCAGAGCCGTTATTGTCCGCACAGGGTCTTCGGATGATCGTAGTGGACTCCACCTATTCGGACAAAGTACCTTTTGGCACGATTGTTGATCAAGATCCAAAGCCGATGAGTCATGCCAAGCACGGCAGGGCGGTCTATGTGACCATCAATGCGATGACGCGCCGCAAAGTGACGATGCCTGATTTGCAGGATATGAGTTACCGTCAGGCGGAGACGACCTTGCGCGGCATGGGGCTGCAGGTGGATACAGTGTATGAATACGAGCCTTCGGAGTACAAGGACTTGGTGCTGGATGTGAAGACGGGTGAGGAGAGTCTCAGTCCGGGAACGAAAGTATCCGTCGGGACGCGCGTCCGCCTGGTAGTAGGCGAAGGTCGCGGGACGGAGGTTGTCACGGTGCCCAGCGTGACGGGTATGACCATGCAGGAGGCCCGCAGTACGCTGCTCAACCGACATCTGACGGTAGGAGCGGTCTATTATGACGAGCCCAAGGAAGAAGGTAAAGAGCAATACGTATATCAACAGACGCCGAATGCCGGCGAGCAGTTGATAGAAGGGGAGACGGTGGCTTTGCGGTTGTCCGCGGATGTCAATAAAGCATCGAAGAGTAATGTCAATATAGATCCTGAAGATGAGTGGTTCTGATCTCTTGTTTGAGCGCTGGCGCTGCGAGGTGGACAAAGGTCAAGGCAAAGAACGCATTGACAAATACCTTGCGGAGCACATGACCAACACCAGCCGCAACCGCATCCAGACGGCTGCGGAAGCCGGTAATGTGTGGGTTAATGAGAAAGCCGTTGCCTCGAACTACCGCGTCAAGCCCGGCGATGTGATCCAGGTGCTGCTTGACCACGAACCGCATGATTTCACCATCACGCCGGAGAATATCCCGTTGGATATCGTGTATGAAGACGACGACTTGCTGGTGGTGAACAAACCCGCGGGGCTGGTTGTTCATCCGGGTCATGGCAACTACGAGCACACGCTGTTGCATGCTCTGGCATGGCACTTTGAGCATTCAGAAGTCAGCAATCAGAAGTCAGCTATCGATATCAACGATCCGTCCATTGGATTGGTTCACCGCATTGACAAGGACACTTCGGGCTTGCTGCTCATTGCGAAGACGCCAGAAGCGAAGGCACACCTCGCCAGACAGTTCTTCGACCATACGACCGAGCGTACGTATAATGCCCTTGTATGGGGTACTTTCAAAGAGCAGAGCGGTACGATCGAAGGGGCTCTTGCGCGCGATAACCGCGACCGCACGATCTATAAGGTGTGGGATATCGAGGAATGTCCGCAGGCCAAGGAGGCCGTCACCCATTGGCGCGTGTTGGAGCAGTTCCCGTATGTGACACTGGTGGAGTGTCGTCTGGAGACGGGGCGTACGCACCAGATACGCGTCCACATGAAGCATATAGGCCATCCGCTTTTCTGCGATGAGAAATACGGCGGGTGCGAGATCCTCAAAGGGCTGCGTACACAGAAATACAAGCAATATATAGAGAATTGTTTCGCCCTCTGTCCGCGTCAGGTGCTGCACGCGCGTACGCTGGGATTCACCCATCCGCGTACCGGAGAACGGATGTTCTTCGACAGCCAATGGCCGGAAGACATGACGAACGTAATCAATAAATGGAGACATTATGAGCCAAATACTCTGGGTTGACGATGAGATAGATCTCTTGCAACCATATATCATTTACCTCAAAGGCAAAGGTTACGACGTGATCACCGCCACGAACGGCGAGGATGCGATAGACATTATCGGCCGTCAGAAGTCAGGTGTCAGCATTGTTTTTCTGGATGAGAACATGCCGGGATTGACAGGTCTGGAGACGCTGCAGGAGTTGAAAAGGCTGCGTCCGGAGGTACCGGTAGTGATGATCACCAAGTCCGAAGAGGAACATATCATGGAGCAGGCTATCGGAGAGAAGATCGCCGATTATCTCATCAAACCCGTCAATCCCAGCCAGATACTCCTGTGTCTGAAGAAACATATACACCAGCAGGCGATCGTCAGCGAACAGGTGCAGCAGAACTACCGTCAGGAATGGAGCGATATATCCTATATGATCGACACCGCGAGTACGATAGAGGAGTGGCAGGCCATCGAGCGCACGCTCAGCAAGTGGGATCTCGAGTTGGCGAGTCTGGAGCCGGAACAAGCGGGCCGGGCCGGCATGCATAGTCTGGTGGAAGACCAGCGCACGCAAGCCAATGCCGCCTTTTCCAAATGGATAGCGAAGAACTATGAGAGTTGGTTCTCCCCTAATCCTCTAACCCCTAACCCCTCATCCTCTCATCCGGTCATGTCTCATGACCTGATGAAGCACGCCGTCTTTCCGCTGCTGGACAAAGGGGAGAAAGTGCTGCTGTGCGTGATTGATAATTTCCGTTATGACCAATGGAAAACCATCCAGCCGCTTTTGAGCGAGTTCTATACCATTCGGACGGAAGAGCAATATACCTCTATTCTTCCGACGGCAACCCAGTATGCCCGTAATGCGATTTTCTCCGGTCTCCTGCCGTTGCAGATCCAACAGATGTTCCCGCAATACTGGGTGGAAGAAGGCGATGAAGAGAGTAAGAACCAGCATGAGAAGGAACTTGTCCAGACGCTGTTGGACCGCTATCGCCGCCGCGAGAGTTTTAACTATTGGAAGGTCAATGAGAGCGATTTCTGCGAGCGCGTCATCCAGCAACTCAAAGGCTCGCAAGCGCCCCTGAATATCGTCGTGCTCAATTTCATCGACATGCTCTCGCACTCGCGTACGGAGAGTAAGATGATGCGCGAGTTGGCGAACGACGAGTCGGCGTACCGCAGTCTGACGCTCAGTTGGTTCCGTCACTCGCCGATCTATGAACTGCTGCGGCTGTCAGCCGAGTGGGGCTATACACTGGTGCTCACCACCGATCATGGCACCACGCGCGTGAAGAACGCCGTGCAGATAGTGGCGGACAAGAACACGAACACGAATATCCGCTATAAGGTCGGCAAAGCGCTCAACTGCAGTTCGAAGAATGTCTTCTCTATAGAACAACCCAAGCGCGTGGGCCTGCCCTGCCCGAATGTGAGCAGCAGTTATGCCTTCTGTACCGGAAGCGATTTCTTCGCTTACCCGAATCAGTTCAATTATTACGCGCAGTATTACCGCAACACCTTCCAGCATGGCGGTATTTCGCTGGAGGAGATGATTATTCCTTTGGTCACGCTTGTCCCGAAACGATGAAATCCCGTACGCGAAACAGGTTCTTTTGGAGTATCGCCATTATCTTGGTGGTAGTGACATGCGTGGCTCTCTGGTCGTGTCATAAACCCCATCCGGACACTTCGCATCGTCTCACGGTGCTGACGTGGAATACGGAGCGTATGGGCAATTTCGCCAAGCCCGACAAGAACGAAGTGCTGCGTTATCTGATGGCGCAGGATGCGGATGTGATATGCCTGCAGGAGGTCGATGTATATAAGCGTCCGCAGTTCCTGACGCTGCAGGAAGTGAAGGATGTGTTGGGGAGCAAATATCGCTATTCGTACCTGGATTTCTCTATATACGACAGCCGCCATCAGTTCGGGACGATGGTTTGGTCGCATTATCCGCTGATCAACAAACAGAGTATCCGTTATGAGACACGCGGAAACATCAGTAACCGTTGTGACATCGTGGTAGAAGGCGATACGCTGCGGCTGATTAACAACCACCTTGAGTCGTACAGTTTCACGTCAGAAGACCTGGCAGAGATGGATTCGCTGCATAACTACGAAGGGCTGTTAGCCTCCGCCAAGCGTCTGGAAGCCAAATGGCGGCGCGCTACACCGCTACGCAATGCGCAGGCGCGCGTTGTGCGAAAAGAGATAGAGGACAGTCCGTATCCTGTGATTGTCGTAGGCGACTTCAATGCCATGCCCTGGAGCTATGCGTACCGGCATATCCGTCAGGGGCTGCATGATGCCTGGCGCTCCAACCATTTGGGCTATGGCGCTACCTGTGAGCATCGCGGTATTGGAATCCGGATTGATTATATCCTCTCGTCCGAATCAATCATCCCGACTTCTTGCACCATACAAGAAACTACCGGTTCAGATCATAAACCGGTAGTTGCTACACTCGAGTGGTAATGTCATTTACAGCCGCTGGTGGTAGTGGTAGTCCTTGAAGCGATCGTCTTCATCGTCGCTATTGCGGTTGAATCGTTGCTTAAGGGATTGCCACCAGCCGAGGATCTTCGGTTCCCGCCAGTTGATATGACGCCAGTAGAGGATGAGAAGCCATCCGAAAAGCAGTCCTCCCAAGTGGGCGAAGTGGGCTACATGGTCTGCCGTCAGTCCGGCAACCGAACCGAGACCGGCGAAAAGCTCGATAAGCGCATATATAATAACGAACGTACGCGCGCGTATAGGGATGGGGAAGAAGATGATGTACATCGGCACATCCGGGTAGAGCCATCCAAAGGCGAAAAGGATTCCGAAGACGGCGCCCGAAGCACCGATGGTGTTGAGCATCGCGCTATAATATGCGATACTGGCAGCATCATAACTCGCGCTCATATTCGAGAGCATCAAAGCCCAAACGGCTTCTTGTACGATTGCTGCACCCAAACCGCAGACGATATAATAAATCAAGAAGCGACCGGCACCCCATTCACGCTCGATGACCGGCGCGAACATCCATACCGCGAACATATTAAAAAAGATATGACTCAGGTTCGCGTGCAGGAACATATAGGTGAGCGGTTGCCACCAATGGAAAGTAGGCGCGGAGATATAATGCAACCCGCCCCAAGCATTCAAATCCACTCCATACCGTTGCAGGATGGAGGTGAGCAGAAAGATAACTAAATTGGCTACAAGCAGGTAGCGCGTAACAGGAGGTAAATTTCTCATAACGGCGACAAAATTACTAAAAAATCATGAATAAACAGCACAAAAAGTATGCAATTTAGTGGAAAAAGCAGTTTTTTTTGTAAAAAAATGATTTTTTTCTTCAAAAATATTTGCAGAATAAAGAATTTTTAGTAATTTTGCAAGCGTATTCCGAAAAAAGGAAGTAATAATCACTTTATTAATAACTTTTTAAAAACTAAAGGTATGAACAAATCCGAACTTATTAAGGCAGCAGCAGCAAAGGCTGAGGTATCTGCAGCATTGGCAGGAAAAGTTCTCGACGCAGCTATTGAGGCAGCAGTAGAGGCAGTTAAGAAAGGCGAAGGCGTACAGCTTATTGGTGTAGCTTCTATCGCTGTTAAGCAGCAGGCAGCTCGCAAGGCAAAGAACCCGCGTACCGGTGCCGTTATCAACGTTCCGGCTCGCAAGGTTGTTCGCATCAAACCGGGTGCTAAATTTGCTCTCTAATCAGGCAATGTAGCTTTTAAACGAGTTGCCCGCACATTGGGCGACTCGTTTTTTGTCTGTTTATTTATTTTTTAACAATGCTGAATATCATTTTAAGTGGCGCGCCGGGTAGCGGAAAAGGCACGCAGTCGGCTTTCATCGCCAATAAATACGGCGTGCAACACCTCTCTACGGGAGATGTCTTGCGTGCGGAAATAGCCAGTGGGAGCGAACTGGGCAAACAGATAGACGCCATCATCTCGAAAGGAAACTTAGTGCCTGACGACATGATGTACGGAGTGATTGAGAACTATATCGCGGGTCTTCCGGAGGACTGCAAGGGAACCATCTTTGACGGTTATCCCCGTACAGTCGCGCAAGCAGAGGCCTTGACGGGCTTGCTCAAGAAATACAACAAGGAAGCCATCATGATTGATCTGCTGGTGGACGAGCAGTTGCTTATCCAGCGTCTGATTGAACGCGGAAAGATCAGCGGTCGTGCGGATGACAACCTCAATACCATCCGTCACCGTATAGCGGTGTATCACCAGCAAACAGAACCCATCGCGCATTACTACTTGCATCACGGAAACTATTTTGCAGTGAACGGCAACCACTCCATGGCTGATGTCTTCCTGCAGATCATGCGTATAATAGATAACTATGGCCGCTAATTTCATTGACTACGTCAAGATTTACTGCCGCTCAGGAAAGGGCGGTGCAGGTTGTATGCACCTTCATCGTGCGAAATATCTGCCGAAAGGCGGACCTGACGGCGGTGACGGCGGTAAAGGCGGGTCAATCATATTAGAAGGCAATCGAAACCTTTGGACACTGCTGCACCTGAAGTACCAGAAGCATATCATGGCTACGGATGGCGGTAAGGGTGGTCAGAGTCGTTCGTTCGGCAAGGACGGCGAGGATAAGATCATCGAAGTGCCCTGCGGTACGGTGGTCTATGACGGCGAGACGGGTGAATTCATCTGCGAGGTGAAAGAGCATAAAGAGCGCGTAGTGCTGCTCAAAGGCGGTCGCGGAGGTCTGGGCAACTGGCATTTCCGCACGGCTACCAACCAGGCACCGCGTTATGCCCAGCCCGGCGAGCCCGCGCAGGAACGCACCGTAGTCATGCAGCTCAAAGTACTGGCAGATGTTGGTCTTGTCGGTTTTCCCAATGCCGGTAAGTCCACGCTGCTCAGCGTTGTCTCTGCTGCCAAACCTGAGATAGCCGACTATCCGTTCACAACCCTTACGCCGCAACTGGGTATCGTCTCTTATCGCGACGGCCGGTCGTTCTGTATGGCCGACATACCCGGTATCATCGAAGGCGCGAGTGAAGGCAAGGGTCTCGGCTTAAGGTTCCTGCGGCATATAGAACGCAACGCGGTGCTGCTGTTCATGGTGCCGGCCACTTCGCCCGATATCGAAGCGGAATATGCTATCCTGCTGCGTGAGTTGGAGCAGTACAACCCTGAATTGCTCACCAAAGCTCGTATCCTGGCAGTCACGAAAACCGACCTTCCGCGCGTAGATGACGAGGGCAAAGCCTTGCCGGCCATCAACTATGCGAAGTTAAGCAAGAAACTCGGCATAGAGGTACTGCCTATCTCGTCGGTGGCAGGTGAAGGTATAGAGGCGCTCAAGGATGCTCTATGGGAGGAACTGAACAAGGAACAGAACCAGGTTATCGAGATATCCCATGCACCGATAGACGTAACAGTGGTAGAGCAATCAGAAGCTGGAGGTCAGCAATCAGAAGAGGATGAAGAGGGCACGATCTATCTTAATGAGGTGGAAGAAGAATGGGATCTCGACAAATACAAAGGTATCGGATGGGATGAGTAAAGTTTAAAGTTTAAAGTTTAAAGTTTAGAGTTTAGAGTTTAGAGTTGAAGGCGCAGTGGTATGATAGAATGATAGAATGGCGGGAACGTCATTTGAGCGAGAAGCACTTGGTGCTCCTTCTCTCTTTCTTCGTAGGCGCTCTTTCCGCCGCTGCCGCCGCACTACTCAAATCGTTCATCCATCTCATCGAGTGGTTGGTAGAAGGGCAACTGATTGCGGACGGCCGCACCTGGTGGTACCTTATCACTCCAATCATTGGTATCACACTCTCTGCGTTGTTTGTCAAGTATGTCGTGCGGGATGATATCTCCCATGGTATAACAAAGATTCTCTATGCTATTTCGCAACGCAAGTCGATCATCAAGGCGCATAACATGTGGTCGTCCATTGTCGGATCGGGTCTCACGATCGGTTTCGGTGGTTCTGTCGGTGCGGAGGCACCTATCGTACTTACCGGTGCCGCTATCGGTTCCAATCTGGCAAAGGCTTTCCGTCTTGACCAGAAGACGATGATGCTCATGATCGGTTGCGGAGCCGCCGGTGCCATCGGAGGAATCTTCAAAGCGCCGATAGCGGGACTCGTCTTCACGCTTGAAGTGCTGATGATGGATCTGACCATGACATCTGTGGCGCCATTGCTCATCTCTTCCGTCACGGCGACCGCCCTCTCATATATCCTTACAGGTACGGACCCGATGTTCCCCTTGGATAACATCGAAGAATTCGCGATAGCCCGTATTCCGTGGTATCTGATCTTAGGAGTGGTCTGCGGTTTGGCAAGCCTCTATTTTACACGGGGTATGAACACACTTGAGCAATGGATGAAGCACAAGGTGCGTTCGACAGGTCTGAAGATTCTTGTCGGAGGGTTGACGCTGAGTTTGCTCATCTTCCTCTTCCCGCCGCTGTATGGCGAGGGATACGATGTGATCCGCCAACTCATCAACGGCGATAACCTGAGTGCGTTGCATAACAGTCCGTTTGAGAAATATCTGCTGCCAACGGAGTTTTACGCCGGTCTCTCGACGCTGAACACGCAACTGTTGCTGCTGATTTATTTTATTGCTATCATTTTGCTGAAGATTGTCGCGTCGGTAGCCACCAACGGCGGCGGTGGAGTCGGAGGTATCTTCGCGCCCTCGCTCTTCATGGGTGCGATTGTCGGATTTGTCACCGCGCGTATCATGAATATAGCCGGTCTAATGGTGCCCGAAACGAGTTTTGCATTGGTGGGCATGGCAGGACTGATGTCCGGCGTCATGCATGCGCCGCTGACGGGTATCTTCCTTATCGCCGAACTCACCGGCGGCTATCACCTGTTCATGCCGCTGATGATTGTGAGTGTTATCTCATATCTGACAATCATGCTCTTTGAACCGCACTCATTGTACGCGATGCGTCTGGCGCAGAAAGGAGAGCTGCTCACGCATAACAAAGACCGTAATGTGCTCACATTGTTGAAGATGGACAGTGTGTTGGAGACGGATTTTGTGACGATATTCCCGGAGATGACATTGGGGCAATTGGTGCAAGTCATCTCAGCCAGCAAGCGAAATATCTTCCCTGTCATTGACAACGAAGGCCACCTGCGTGGCATCTTGTTGCTCGATGAGGTACGAAATATCATGTTCCAGCCGCGGCTATACAAGCGTTTCACGGTGGAGCAACTCATGACCTCTCCGCCCGCAGTACTGCGGTATGATCTGCCGATGGAGAAAGTGATGGAGACATTTGAAGATACCGGCGCATGGAACTTACCGGTAGTGGACGGAGAACGCCGTTATTTAGGCTTTGTGTCCAAATCGAAGATTTTCAATTCATACCGCCACGTCCTCGTGCATTTCAGCGAGGAGTGATTTGCAGTACTGTAACAGTTCCGCTGCTTCTTTGGCGGAGCGTTTATACTCGTCCATACTCAAGGCTTCTGCCTGCTCCAAGCGTGCGATGACAGACTCTGCGCGCTGCATGGCTTCGTCGTATGTGAGTTTATTTTCCTTTTCCATGAATAATAACTCCTGCGGTGTAGAATAATATTTTCATATCAAGCAACAGCGACATATTCTCTACATAGACCACGTCTGCATTCAGTCGCTCGATCATCTTCTCCATCGTATCGGTGTATCCCACGCGGATAGGTCCCCAACTGGTCAATCCGGGCCGCACCTTATAGATAAGGCAGTAATATGGTGCCTCTTCCATGATTTTCTCAATGAAATACGGTCTCTCCGGCCGCGGACCCACTATCGACATGTCGCCGCGCAGGATGTTCCATAGCTGCGGCAGTTCGTCCAAGCGGTATTTGCGCAGCCATTTGCCTACTTTCGTGATACGAGGGTCGTTATCGAGCGTCAGATGCGGAATGCCGTTCTCCGCATGGTTTACCATGGTGCGGAACTTGAAGATGTGGAACGGGATGCCATATAAACCAATGCGTTGTTGCGAGTAGAAAACCGGTCCTTCAGACGACAGTTTCACTTGTAGTGCAATCATTGCATATAACGGGGATAGCAGCACCATGCCCGTTGCGGAGACAACGATATCGAAGGCACGCTTGATACATAGTTCCGAATCGGTCATCGTCTGCTCGGTGATGCGTATGAGGGAAGGGCGGTCCAGGTGACCGATACGCGCCGCGCCGGTAAGCATGTCATATACACGCGGCACCATACTGATCTCGCAGGAAAGCGGGTATAGTTGCGCGATGAGTTGGTATAACTGGCTGTCGGTGTATCCATCCGGCAAATCGATGATTACTTCGTCCTGTTCTCCCGGTATCAATTTTCTTGCCTCTTCCATGGAGTGCACAGTCTTGGTGCGCAGAATTCCGCGGCGACGGGAAAGGAGAGTGATCGTCAGACGCGGGATATAACTGAGCACGAACTGCATGCTGAACAGCACAGCCAACGACACGAGGTACCGCGAGTAATACTCTGTCGGGTCATCGATGATGATGATGAAAAAGAAGATGATGGAGATGATGATTGCCGATCCGAAAGTACGCATAAACTCGCGCCAAAGCGGTTTTTGGAATGGACGGAGATAATAACCGGAGAGGTAGTAAATCACCAGGCAAATCACGGGATACACCATCATCGGCACCCAAAAGTTGAATGCAGGAATCAACACGTCATCCAATAAGGCGGCACGTCCGTCATATACCATCCATCGGAAGGCTAAGAAGCATATCCAAACCAGTTCGCTACTGATGAGATCTGCTATAAGATACCATAATTGTTGTTTGCGTCGTAAATTCATTCTTTCGTCTTTATCCCCGAATAATGCGGAAAGTACCATCCGTATTCACCTTGATAATGCTGCTTGGTTCGCAAGGCACATCATCTTCTCTCCGAAACCGGCAGACATAGTCTGCGCGGTCTAATACCGCTTGTTCTATCTCCTTGTAGAACCGTGCGGTGGGATGTCCGCTGATGTTCGCCGAAGTCGATACTAACGGATGCTTCAACTGTTCACAGAGTGCTCTGCTGAACGGTTCGTGCGTAATGCGAATACCAATCGATCCATCCTCTGCAATCAGGTTCGCAGCTATATTCCGCGCGCCCGGATAAATGATAGTGAGGGGGCGGAGAGCCTCCGCACGCGAGCCTTCTGCCACTTCTAATAACTGCCATGCCGTTTCCGGCACATCTGTCACGTAGTAGTTTAGTTTCGCAGGACTATCTAATAACACGAGCATAGACTTACTATCCTCGCGTTCCTTGAGCGCATAAAGCCGTTTAACGGCTTCGGCATTCGTTGCATCGCATCCAAGACCCCATACCGTGTCCGTAGGATAAACGATGATACCCCCCTCTCGTAATACCCGCAATGCCGCTTGTATGTCCTCTTTGTCGTACCGCATTATCTGTAAATTGGAGTGCAAAGGTACTATAAAATATTGAAATTGGCAAATAAAGAGGACAATTTTAAGAATTTTTCTTAAAAAAAACATTACTCACTTGCACAATTGCAAAAAATGTAGTACTTTTGTACCCGATTTAGTATGTGCGGAAGGCACGCTAAGCCGTTTAACAGTCAGAAAATAACAATTAAATATTTAGCAAAAATGAAAGAATTAGATCTTACCAAGTATGGTATCAAGGGCGCAACTGTTATCGCCCACAATCCGTCGTACGAGTATCTGTTCGCCGAGGAGACCAAGCCGGAATTGACAGGCTATGCCAAGGGTCAGAACACTGAGCTCAACGCGGTCAATGTGATGACGGGTATTTATACCGGTCGTTCTCCTAAAGACAAATATATCGTGATGGACGAGAACTCGAAGGACACTGTATGGTGGACCACCGAGGGTTACAAGAACGATAACCACCCGATGTCTGAGGATGTATGGGCAAAGGTAAAAGAGTTGGCTATCAAGGAGTTGAGCGGTAAGAACTTGTATGTAGTTGACGCTTTCTGCGGCGCAAACAAAGATACCCGCATGGCTGTACGCTTCATCGTGGAGGTAGCATGGCAGGCTCACTTTGTAAAGAACATGTTCATCCAGCCGAGCGAGGAAGAACTGGCTAACTTCGAGCCGGACTTTGTAATCTACAACGCTTCTTTGGCAAAGGTTGAGAACTTCAAGGAACTCGGTCTGAACAGCGAGACTTGTGTAGCATTCAACACCACGAGCCGCGAGCAGGTTATTTTGAACACCTGGTACGGCGGTGAGATGAAGAAAGGTATGTTCTCGATGATGAACTACTACCTGCCGCTGAAGGGTATCGCTTCGATGCACTGCTCTGCAAACACCGACATGGAAGGCAAGAACACCGCTATCTTCTTCGGTCTGTCCGGAACCGGTAAGACCACTCTGTCCACTGACCCGAAACGTCTCCTCATTGGTGATGACGAGCACGGATGGGATGATCAGGGTGTGTTCAACTTCGAGGGCGGTTGCTATGCAAAAGTTATCAACCTCGACAAAGAGTCCGAGCCGGACATCTACGCCGCTATCCGTCGTAACGCCCTTCTTGAGAACGTAACGGTTGACGAGAACGGCAAGATCGATTTCGCTGACAAGAGCGTAACCGAGAACACCCGTGTTTCGTACCCGATCAACCACATCGAGAAGATCGTTCGTCCGATCAGTGCAGGTCCTGCAGCGAAGAATGTTATCTTCCTGAGTGCTGACGCCTTTGGCGTACTGCCTCCTGTATCGATTTTGACTCCGGAGCAGACGAAATACTACTTCCTCTCCGGCTTCACCGCTAAGTTAGCAGGTACCGAGCGTGGTATCACCGAGCCGACTCCGACCTTCTCTGCTTGCTTCGGACAGGCATTCTTGGAGCTCCACCCAACCAAATATGCAGAGGAGCTCGTAAAGAAGATGGAGAAATCCGGTGCGAAGGCATACCTCGTTAACACCGGTTGGAACGGTACCGGCAAGCGTATCTCGATCCGCGACACCCGTGGTATCATTGACGCTATCCTCGGTGGAGACATCCTGACCGCTCCGACGAAGAAGATCCCGTACTTCAACTTCGAGGTACCGACCGCACTGCCGGGTGTTGATCCTGCTATCCTCGATCCGCGCGACACCTACAAAGACGCTGCTGAGTGGGAGGTTAAGGCAAAAGACCTCGCAGCCCGCTTCATCAAGAACTTCGATAAGTACACCTCTAACGAGGCTGGCAAGGCACTTGTAGCTGCCGGTCCTCAACTCTGATTTGTATCCCCAACAAGTCATAGAAGCCCTGCGCCATGTGCGCTATCCGGGGACAGGTAAAGATTTGATAGAGAGCGGGATGCTCGAAGACGATATTCGCATATCGGGTTTCGAGATCTCGTTCTCGCTTATCTTCCAAAAAGACAACGATCCTTTCCTCAAATCCGTGGTGAAAGCTGCGGAAACGGCTTTGCGTACCTATATTGATCCCAATATCGTAGCGCATATCCACACGAAGTTCGTTAAGCAGAATATCCAGTCTCCAATCTCCAATCACCAATCTCCAATACATGCCAAGCATATCATCGCTATTCATAGCGGTAAAGGCGGTGTGGGGAAATCCACTGTGACGGCAAATTTGGCAGTGGCATTGGCGCAGCAGGGTTATCGCGTCGGACTGCTCGACGCGGATATACACGGACCTTCGATGCCGAAGATGTTCCATACCGAAGAGTGCCGGCCTTTTTCCGTAGAAGAAGAGGGACGTACACTCATCGAACCCATTGAGCAATACGGTGTGAAAATGCTCTCTATCGGTTTCTTTGTGAACCCGGAGCAGGCCGTTATCTGGCGCGGAGGTATGGCATCCAATGCCATCAAGCAACTCATAGAAGATGCCCATTGGGGTGAACTCGATTATTTCCTGATAGACCTTCCGCCCGGCACAAGTGATATCCATCTTACGCTGATATCCGAGTTACAACTCACCGGTGTCATCGTCGTGACGACACCGCAGCCCGTGGCGCTCGTTGATGCACGCAAAGGTGTGGAGATGTTCCGAAACGAGAAAGTGAATGTGCCGATCCTTGGTTTGATTGAGAATATGGCATGGTTCACTCCTGCCGAATTGCCGGAGAACAGATATTATATCTTCGGCAAAGATGGCGGTAAGGAATTGGCGGACGAACTGCAAATACCGCTCTTGGGACAAATTCCGCTTGTTCAGTCTATCCGCGAAGGCGGTGATGAAGGCACGCCTATCGCCTTGCAAGCAGGTCATCCTGCCGCTGCGGCCTTTGAGAAGATATGTCGCGCACTACAGAATTAGGAACAGCACCGGTAAATAAGCTGCTTTTTCAGTATGCTATGCCCGCCATCATCGCGATGACGGCCACTTCGCTGTATAATATTGTGGATTCGATTTATATCGGCCATGGATGCGGTGCACTGGCATTGGGAGCGCTCACAGTAGCCAAACCTTTCATGGATATATGTGCGGCTTTCGGTAGCCTCGTTGGAGTGGGAGCTTCATCGCTTCTTGCGATATACTTAGGCGAGAAAGACTACGATAAAGCGAATCGTGTTTTGGGTAACGTCATTGTGATGAATGTCATCCTCTCGGCGATAGTAATGGCAGTGGGACTCATATGGTTGGATCCTATCCTTTATGCCTTCGGTGCGAGTGCTGACACGATAGTATATGCGCATGAATACATGGAGATAATCCTGTATGGGAATATCCTTACCCATGTCTATTTTGGCCTGAATGCCATGCTCCGTTCTGCCGGTCATCCGCGCTTCTCAATGACGGCAACGATCGTAGCGGTAGTAGTGAATATTATCCTCGATCCGCTCTTCATTTTCGGTATGGGAATGGGCGTGCGCGGTGCTGCTTTAGCCACCGTTATCAGTCAATGGGTAGCAGTAGTGTGGCAGTTTACAAAATTCATGAATAAGAACGAATTAGTTCGATTTCATCGGGGAATTTGGCGACTTAACAAAGAGATAACTTTCCGCGCTTTGGCCATTGGAATGTCACCTTTTCTCTATAATATTGCGCACTGTTTTGTAGTCATCATAATCAATAATCAGTTGAAGAATTTCGGAGGCGACATGGCCATCGCTTCGTATGGCGTTATTAATCGTCTGACCTTCGTTTTCGCGATGATGGTGATGGGACTCAATCAAGGTATGCAACCTATTGCCGGATATAACTATGGCGCTAAGAAATACGACCGGATGTTAGAATCGTTCTACCTCACTTGTATGTATGCTACCGGCGTGATGGGTGTCGTATTTTTGTTGGGAGAGTGTTGTCCTGAAGTCATGACACGCATGTTTACGCATGACCCTGTGCTTGTGGCACAAACCATCAAGCCTATGCGTATCATCTGCTCTACGATGCTCATCATCGGTTTCCAGATGGTAACAGGAAACCTTTTTACCTCCATAGGCAAAGCCGGTAAGGCTATTTTCCTGAGTCTTACGCGCCAAGTACTTTATTTGATTCCATTGGTAATTTGGATGCCGATGCTTTTTGCTGAACCCATTGACGGTGTTTGGTGGGCTATTCCGGCAAGTGACACCCTGTCAGCCATAACGGCAATTATCATTCTTCTTCGCTCCCGCCGTAGTCTGCATATGAAAAAGGATGAACTTTTATAGCAAGACGGAAAGCAGGCAAATTGCACTTTTTTTACAAAAAAGTACGGAAATATTTGCACAATTCAAAAAAAAGCAGTAATTTTGCACGCTTTTTTCGCTGAAAAAGACTAGAAGACTAGCATGCTAGTTAACTAGATATAGTATTAACAATTTAAATCAAAGGTTTTACTACAATGGTAAATCATTATGAAACAGCCTTCGTTTTAACTCCCGTTTTGTCTGAACCGCAGACGAAGGAGGCTGTAGAAAAATTCGAGAATCTTCTCACGCAGAATGGCGGTACCATTTTGAACCGTGAGGAGTGGGGTTTGAAGCAATTGGCTTATCCCATCCAAGGTAAAAATTCGGGTTTCTATTTCATCCTTCAGTTTGATGCAGAGCCCGCAGTAATCGCTACCCTCGAGACCGAGTTCCGTCGTGATGAGCGTGTTATCCGCTTCCTGACAACGCGTCTTGACAAGTACGCATTCGAGTACGCTGAGAAGCGTCGTAACAACTTTAAAAAAGAGGAGGCTTAATCATGGCACAGAATGACGAAATTCGCTATCTGACTCCGCAAGGTTCGGATCAGAAGAAGAAAAAGTACTGCCGTTTCAAGAAGAGCGGTATTAAGTACATCGATTACAAAGATCCTGAGTTCCTGAAGAAGTTCCTGAACGAGCAAGGCAAGATTTTGCCGCGTCGTATCACCGGTACCTCTTTGAAGTTCCAACGCAAAGTAGCTCAGGCCGTTAAGAAAGCACGCCACTTGGCATTGCTGCCTTATGTAACGGACATGATGAAGTAATTAACCCTTAAAGTAGAAAGGAAAGAACATGGAAGTAATTCTTATTCAAGACCTGGCTAATCTGGGTTTCAAAAACGACATCGTAAAAGTACGTGACGGCTACGGACGTAACTACTTGCTGCCTCAGAAGATTGCTATCATTGCCAATGAGAGCAACCGCAAGCAGTTGGCAGAGAACCTCAAGCAACAGGCTCACAAAGCAGCAAAATTGCTGGCTGATGCTCAGGCATTAGAGGCAAAACTGGCTGAGACAGTAATCGAACTCAAGGTGAAAGCAAACGAAGACGGCAAGATCTTCGGAACGGTTACCACCGCTGCTATTTCTCAAGCTCTCGCAGCTAATGAGATCAATATCGACAAGAAGGTCATCACGATCGCAGAGCCGATTAAGCAACTCGGTGAGTACACTGCACAAGCCCGTCTCCACCGTGAGGTAAAAGCTGACATCAAGCTGAATGTAGTAGCTGAGTAACGTAAAGTTTAAAGTTTAATGTTTAAAGTTTAAAGGAAAAGACTTATGAAAAAAGGAATTCATCCTGATAACTACCGTGTAGTAGTTTTCAAAGATATGTCTGACGGTACTCAGTTCTTCAGTCGCTCTACGGCAGCTACGAAGGACACGATCGAAATCGACGGCGTTCAGTATCCTCTGATCAAGCTTGAGATCTCGAACACGAGTCACCCGTTCTATACCGGCAAATCGAAGCTGGTGGACACCGCTGGTCGCGTGGACAAGTTCATGTCTCGCTACGGCAATCGTAACCGCAAGTAAAACTTGTGTGGGCAAGGGGCGAGCATATGCTTGCCCCTTGTTGTTTTTTATCAGATTATTTTAAAGAAAACTCAGATATTATGGAAAACGCACATCTTTGGCGAGCTTTATGCCGCAACTTACTTCTCTCAATCGCAATGTTCACAGTGATTTTCGGATTGCTCTGGGTAGCAGAGCAGTTCATCTTTGCCCCCGGAACACTGCTTAAATGGACGGACGCTGCCTGGTGCGTCGGAATACCCGCATCCGTCATCGGAGTCGCCTATATACTCACTATCCGTGACCCACAGAACTACACCGGTTTCTTTGCCGGCATTGTCATGTCCGCCTTGCTCGGCGTACAATTCACGCTGCAGAAAAGTTATGACAGTACCTTCCTTTATTTCTTCGTGTTTATCCCCTTCCAGATGATGAGTATCTACAAATGGAGCAGGAAGAAAGATGACGGAGGTGCCAGTTTTGAACCCAAGTTTCTGGATATCCCGCGTTTCTGGCTGTCGATATTTATCGGTTTGGCAGTCATAGCCGGTGACTACTTCATCCAAACCGTTGTATTCCAACATAACGGATTCGGAGATAATATCATTGTTAAGTTATGCAATGGATTGATGATCTCGTCCTCATTCCTGGCGAACTATTGGTTGATTTACCGCAAAAACGACTCATGGCTGTATTGGTTCATATACAGCGTGGCGGGAATCGTGCTGTTTATATACCTCGGAAATATCTTCTCTCTGGTGCTCTTCTGTTTCTTCCTTGTCATCAACTCGATGGCCGGCATTGCATGGATCAAAAATACAAAACCGGAGTATTATTTCTGGGCCGCTCCAATACTTGGTAAAAAGAAATGATTAAACGTAAAGCAGATACAGTTTTGAAAGTGAGCGAACCCGCTCAGTTGATGGATTTTCTCATCTCGAAGATGGGTGGCATGGCGCGCTCATCGGTCAAGCAACTGCTTGGCCAGCGGCGTGTCAAAGTAGGAAACGCCGTTCAGACGCGTCATGACTTCGCGCTCAAGGCGGGTGATGTAGTGACGGTCAGTTCCGGTCGCGGGAATAGTCAGTTGACCCATCCGAAGTTGAAGATAGTCTATGAGGACGACGACTTGATCGTTGTGAACAAGCAACCTGGTTTGCTGACCGTGGCTGCCACGCCAGGAAGCAGTGAGACGACAGTTATGTCTATTCTACGCGCGTACGTAAAAAGACAGAACGCGCGCGCGGGCATATACGTTGTGCATCGACTCGATCGCGAGACATCGGGACTGCTCGTCTTCGCGCGCTCGGAAGAGTTACAGCATTATATGCGTGAGTATTGGCGCGAGTTGGTCACAGAGCGCACGTATATAGCTCTTGCCGAAGGTTCGTTGGAACCTCGTGAAGGGCAAATACGCAGTTGGTTCACCGAAGATAAGCGCAATGCCGTAGTGTATTCTTCGCCCGTAGATGACGGTGGTGATTTGGCCATAACCAATTATAAGGTATTGCGTTGCTCAGATGACGGGCAGTATTCCCTTGTGGAACTTCATCTGGAGACAGGTCGCACCAACCAGATACGTGTACATCTGGCTTCCAAGGGTTGTCCGGTAGTAGGCGACCGTAAGTACGGTCATGGCAATGAATCATCGCCGATAGACAGGTTATGTCTGCATGCCAAAGTCCTGGAGTTCATCCATCCCGTGACGGAGAAGAAGGTGCGCTTCGAGAGCCCCGTTCCCAAAGAGTTCAACCGAGTATTACAATAATATAACCATTATGCGCAACTTCCTTTCTTTATCTGTTCTGTCAGCGTTGCTTCTTTTCCCTTCCCTTCAGGGAGAGGATGGGGGTAGGCTTTTTTCTGCTCCTCGGCGCGTACATACTATCGGTGACAGTACGATGTCCGAGTATAAACCCGCGGCGACGCCAAAACGCGGATGGGGAATGTATTTACAGGCATTCTTTAACGCCGACTCTGTCGAAGTGAATAATAGAGGCAAATCCGGTGCCAGCACCCGCACGTTCTACGAGACAGAGAACTTATGGCCGTCCGTCAAGAAACAGTTCCGCTCGGGCGACTACCTCATTATTCAGTTCGCCCATAATGACGAGAAATGCAAAGGCGCTGATGTGTATGCGGAGAATGCGCGTCTACGTGCGGAAGGCAAAGATACGCTGACCGATATGCGCGGAACGGAGCCCAACACAACTTACAAGCAGTACCTGTACCAATTCATCAACGAAGCCCGCGAATACGGCGTGACGCCGATTCTTATGTCGCCTATATGCCGTGCTTATTTCAAGGACGGTAAGATTAACGAGGAAGGACGACATGATTTAAGCAAAGAGGGGCTTGATAAGAACTACGTTCGCTGTATGCGCGAAGTGGCGGCAGATATGTGGGTGCCGTATTTGGATATGACCGCAGCCAGCCAGGATTTGCTGGAACGGCAAGGCAAAGATTTCTGCATGGCGCATTATTTCAATTGCGGCGACAAGACGCACACGGGTGCCGAAGGAGGAATGGCGATGGCTGCTTTAGCCTATAACCTCATTGCGCAGGAACCGATGTTGCAGGAAATGCAGTCATGGCTGGCAGCGCCGGATAAGGAAATGCTCGCAGCTTATGCACAAAACATTGAAGAGAAAGGGAAACAGGCTGCTTTCGACGCTAAAGGTACTCCATTTAGCGAGCAATTAGCTATTAGCCGGTTGCAAAATATTGAACATGCAAAAGGTGGTTTTGTGCCTGCTGGAGGCTCTTGGCCTGCCGGAGAAATCGATGAAGTAGCGAACCGATACATTGAATATACGATTGCTGCGGAGAAGAAGAAAGGACTGGTAGTGGAAACGATTACATTACCTGTCAAAGCCCAAGGCGGTGCGGGCATGAATATCCATATTAACTATGGCTTCGGCGACTCGTTTAAGGGCGTGACCACTATTTACGAAAATACTGCCTTACCGAGATGCAAGAAGGTCGTTGTCCGCTTGACTCAGCCGATCTTGGTTCCTGCCGGTGAGACGCTCCATCTACGTGTTCTGCCGTGGTATGATTCCAACGGACGTCTGCAGAAAGGCAAGAAATTGGAAATCGGAGAATTGAAAGTAACCGGGAAGCGACTGAACTAAGACGTCCGTAATGCGAACGAGATGCGAATGAGAAAGACTGCAAAAAACAATTAAAGCCACCCGAAAGGATGGCTTTAATTTGCTTTTAGCTATCAGCTGTCAGTTATCAGCTTAGTAGCTTGTACGCTGTGTAGCAGCGTAACTAATCTTCAGTGCGTAAGCACGACGGAGTTCCTGTTTGATGTCAGCGATGACACCCATACGGGTCTCTTTGTCTGCTTTGATAGACACGGTCATCAAACCCTGTTCGCTCTCTTTCATTGACGAACGCTCATTGACGATATACTCGCCAATCTCTTTCGTCTCTGCGAAAGCGTCATCGAGTTGGATACGTGTTTCAGCACCATACTGCTTGCGGAACTCTGCCGTAGGCGTACCTACGTAGATATAGCGCACGAGCGATTTCTTCTCCAGCTTTGTGAGCTCAGTAGCCTGCGGGTTCTTGATTTGAACCTTATAGCTAACCTCCTTCATAGACGTAACAGACATGAAGAAGAACAGCAGCATGAAGATAATATCCGGAAGTGACGACGTGTTCAACGCCGGCATTTCACGCTTTTCATTTCTACGAATCTTTGCCATGTTAGTTACCGTAATTTTTAGGTTCAGCCTCCGAAATCTTCTGAGGATAGATCTTTTGAATCTGTTTCTGTTGATCCTCTTCCAATTCGTTATAGCTCTTGTGGAAATACTTCTGCGCGCACTCTTCACGCAATTCATTATATGCAGCTACGAGTTCATTTTGCACATCCAGATATGCCTGATACTGGGTATCCACATCATTCTGGACGGAGATAACGTGATCCTTCGTGTATTTTACTACGCCGAACGGAGCACCGAAATCCTCTTCGAACAATTTCGGATAATAATCCGCGTTGTTCTCGTTTTTGATGAACTCTTTCGCTCTCTCTCTCAGTTGCTTCACATCCATCAACTGGCCTTGCACCATGAGTTGGTTAGCGGAGTTGATCTTCACAACCAACAGGTTACGCTTGTTGATATCCTTGTCCTCTATCTTTTGATCAGGAGGAATAGGAGCAGGCAGACGGCGAGCCAGTCCCTGGTTTACATCCATAGAGGTGGTCACCAGGAAGAAAATCAGCAACAGGAACGAGATGTCCGCCATGGAGCTGGCGTTGATCTGTGGGACTTTCTTTGCCATGATAAATGTGATTTACTTCAGTTTGCGAGTGTGAATATAACCCCAAATCATCGTACAAATAGTAGCAATGATGAGGAAATAGCAAGCATAGATTACAGCGTCAGCCATCTGAGCCCAGAAGCCTTCGTTATCCGTACCCTCATAGCCGATGATATTGATTTTCTCCGGGCTACCGAGGAACCAGCATACGCATGCCAAAACGATGAATCCGCAAACTACGCCGAGCGTCATATATGCTTTGCGGCGATTGGTCTTCCAGTTATTGACAAAATCTACGATCACTACAGCAAGTGTGATCAGGACTACAATACCGAAGAGGATGTAGTTCCAAATGAGGAAAGCATCGGTGAAGCGAGGAATATCCAGGAAATCACCAGCTACCTCCAGACTACCGTTCGAACCACCGAGGAAGAACAACGCGATAAACACGATGCCCAGACCCAACAGCGACCAGAGGGCAATCTTAGGGATCATTTTATAGTTTTTCATTTTGCTCAAAATTGTTTAATGATTAAACATCAGTGTTCAGCGATCTGCGATCAGCGATCAGCTTATTACTTTTTTTGAGCTTTGTCGTACTCTACTACGATATCGAGCAGGCTGATGGAGCTATCCTCCATTTCGTTAACCAGACCCTCTACGAGCGAAAGGATATAGTTGTAGAACAACTGAAGCACAACAGCGATGACCAAACCGAGGAGGGTAGTCAACAGAGCGACCTTGATACCGCCGGCAACGACTGTAGCGGAGATATCACCTACCTGCTGGATCTTATCGAAAGCCTCGATCATACCGATGATGGTACCCAAGAAACCGAGAGACGGAGCGATAGCGATGAAGAGCGTGATCCAAGAGAGGTTCTTCTCGAGCAAACCGAGCTGAACGCCACCGTAAGAAGCAACAGTCTTCTCTACCACGTCAATACCTTCGTCATATCGGCTCAGTCCCTGATAGAAGATCGAAGCCACCGGTCCGCGTGTATTGCGGCAAACCTCCAGTGCTTTCTCGATACCGCCTTCTTTCAAAGCAGCCTCTACGTCATCGAGCAGCTGTTTTGTATTGGTCTTGCTGAGCGAGAGATAGATGATACGCTCAATACAGAGCGCGAGACCGAATACCAATGTAACGAGGGTCAGAGCCATGAAGCCGGCACCACCTTCGATAAATTTCGTTTTCAGCGTCTTGTGGAGAGCTACCAGACCACCGTCCTCAGCCGGAGCCTCTGCTACTTCCTCAGCTACCGGAGCAGCCTCGTCCACTTGTTCAACAGCAGCCTCTTCAACAGCAGCTGCTTCTTCTTGTGCCATCATCACTGCGCTACCAAAGGTAAGCATTGCCAGCACGGTAAGAGTTGCAAATACTTTTTTCATGAGATAAAATTTTGTTAGTTAGTATTTTTGTTTGTTTATAGTTTCCTCCTATGGAGAGACATCTTCTTCGGGGATTCGAACTCCGCCTTGCTTTGCAATTCCCCCGAATCCCACAAGCTGCCGTTGGCACCTTGTTCAAAACTTTTGCATCTATCCGAGTCCGCAAGCAAGCTTACTTCCCCAACCTGATGCAAAATCTTTGCGGAGAGACGGGGATTCGAACCCCGGAAACCCTTTTGGAGTTTACACGCTTTCCAGGCGTGCCTCTTCAACCACTCGAGCATCTCTCCTTGCGCATATTTCTGCGCCGATATAACCACCATAATGGCGGGATTACATCAAATTCGGCTACAAAAGTACTACAAATTATTGATATACGCAAGTTTTTTGACAATTATTTTTTATTTTCCCATATTTTGTAGCGATTATTTGCATATATAAAAAAAATATATTACCTTTGCACCCCGATAAAAAACACCAATCTCTATGTTCATCATCGGCATTGCGGGCGGTACCGGCTCGGGTAAAACAACGGTAGTGAGAAAACTCATTGAGCGTCTCTCCAAAGGTGAAGTGGTAGTCATTCCTCAAGACTCGTATTACAAAGACAGCAGCGATGTACCCGTTGCAGAGCGTCAGAATATCAACTTCGACCATCCCGATGCATTCGACTGGGAATTGCTTAGCAAGCATATCAAGATGCTTAAGGAAGGAAAACCGATAGAACAACCTATTTATTCCTATATCACGTGTACGCGCTCGAAAGAAACAATCCATATCGAACCGCGCGAAGTGATTGTGGTCGAGGGTATTATGGCGCTCCGCGAGCCACGCATGCGTGAGCAGATGGACTTGAAGATATTTGTTGATGCCGATGCAGACGACCGTTTGATACGCGTTATGAAACGCGATGTTTTGGAACGCGGACGTACGGCAGAACAAGTGATAGAACGCTATCAACGCGTCCTCAAACCGATGCATGAGCAGTTTATCGAACCGTGTAAACGATATGCCGATGTGATTGTGCCGCAAGGCGGGCATAATAACGCGGCTATCAACATGTTGGCGAAGTTCGTAAAACAGCAACTGCGCGAGAACAAAGACTAATATACGATTTCAAAGATATTGTTTTTCCAACTCTTTTGGACATATCTCAAAATTGGGACCTTCACTCTTGGTGGAGGTTATGCTATGTTGCCTCTCATACAGCGGGAAGTGGTGGAGCGCAAAGGATGGATCGGAGAAGAGGAATTTCTGAATATGATTGCGCTTGCGCAAGCCGCTCCGGGACTAATAGCGGTTAATTCGGCGATATTTATCGGATGGCGCGTTGGCGGTTGGCGTGGTGTAGCCGGTGCTGTCTTGGGTGCCGTGCTTCCTTCCTTCCTCATTATCCTCGCCATCGCAATGGTCTTTGCGCAATGGAAAGAACAGCCTGCCGTAGAAGCTGTCTTCAAAGGTATACGACCGGCTGTTGTGGCGCTTATTGCTGCGCCGTTAGTGAAAATGGCGCGGGCTGCGAAGATATCGTGGGGCACACTCATAATCCCTATCACTGCCGCGTTGCTTATTTGGCTCGGGCATGTCAACCCTATATGGGTGATTCTTGCCACTATTATCATCACACTGATTGTTGTGGATATCGCAGAAAGGAGGCGGAGATGATTTACATGCAACTCTTTTTCAGTTTCTTCAAGATCGGATTGTTCGGTTTCGGAGGCGGATTGGCAATCCTTTCTCTCATAGAGATGGAGGTAGAGTCGAATGGATGGATGAGCCAGCAGGAATTTGTTGATATAGTGGCTGTCAGTCAAGTGACGCCGGGGCCTATCGGCATCAACTGCGCCACGTATGTAGGCTACACCGCTGCGGGTTTTTGGGGAAGTGTTTTGTCCACTTTCGCTATTGTACTGCCGAGTCTTATTATCATGCTTAGTATATGCAAGGCTTATTTCTGGCTCACGAATCGTTTTCAAGGAAATCCATATTTCGAGCAGACACTGCGCATGCTGCGTTTCACCGTCATCGGACTGGTAGCTTCGGCGGCATTGATACTAATCAAACCCACTACGTTTATTGATACCACCTCGTGGATCATCTTTGTGCTTGTAGCCTTCTTTACTGTTTTGCCGAATATAGTAAAAAACAAGGCGACTGATTTTTTCAGTCACCCGATTTTATTGATTATTCTCTCCGGAATAGCGGGGTATTTCATCTACCGCTAAATCTTTTCCAATCTCGCGTGCGTGAGCAGCAACGTTTTCGTACCTTGATTGTCGAACTTAATTTCTATCTTGTCATTCTCCGTCACCTCGTCTCGATACACGCGAACGACCGTTCCATCCCCAAACACGCGGTGTGTTACGCGATCGCCTGTTTTCCACGCCGATGAAGCAATCGAACTCGTGGCTCCGGACACCGGAGTAACCGGTCGCACGGGTATTGTAGGAGTAGAAGGGATTTGTTGCGATTGAGAAAACGCTGCCGTGGAAGGGTAGTTAAATGACCAATGTGGCTTTACTTCATTGTACGTATCGTAAGCGTATGATGATTTTATGTATTGCCGATCAATATCATTCAAGAACATCGACCGTGTTTGTGGTCTGCTATCTCCGTTAACGAATCTTCTTTTTGCATAGCATAAGTAGCAGCGTTCCATAGCACGTGTAATAGCTACATAAAATAAACGGCGTTCTTCCTCTAGTCCTCTTAAGTCCTCTAAATCATGTTTAGACGGAAACACACCATTTTCTAGGCCTGTAATAAAAATAGTAGGGAATTCCAATCCTTTGGCGCTATGTATAGTCATCAAGGTGACTCGATCTGTAGAATCATTTTGATTGTCGTCTTGATCTGTAAGCAGACTTACTTCATAAAGAAAATCATTTATGGTAACGATAGATTGTTTTTGTAAAGAAAGTTTCTCCTGTTCGTATTCTTGGATTTGCTGAATGAAAGACAGAATATTCTGAGTTCTGTCAATTTCTTCTTGATCATACAATGAATGGATATCAAGTGGGGTTTCTGTCAGTTCTAAAATTTGTCTCAACACAGCAGAAGCCCCTTGTTCCTTATTGATATCTGCGAGTTCGGAAATCTTAGAAGCAAAAACCAAAAGCTTCGAAGCTGTAGATCCTCCGCTCATACCATATTTTTCCGGATTTTGCATAACAGCCAAATAGGTGGAGCCGTGCTCAGTCGCGCACGCAGCGACCTTTTTCATAGTTGTTTGCCCGATACCGCTATATATACTGACAGCCCTATTGATGGCTTCATTGTCCATGGGGTTTATTGCCAGCCGTAGATAACTGATGATATCTTTTATCTCTTTTCTTTGATAGAAAGAAATATTACCATAAACGCGGTATGGGATGTTACGATTGCGCAACTCATCTTCAAATAATCTGGATTGTGCATTCGTTCTATAAAGAATAGCAATGTTATTGAATGGCGTTTGCAATCTGGAATGATCTTGTATAATTTGTGAGACAACTCCTTTCGCCTCTTCTTTATCTGTTGTGTATGAAGTTAAACGTAATTGTGGACCATCTTCTTTTTCGGAATAGATCTTTTTAGGTATTCTGTCACCATTATTAATAATCAGCGAATTGCTGGCATTGACGATATTCTTCGTTGATCGGTAATTGCGCTCCAATTTAAACAATTGAACACGGGGATATTGTTTTTGGAAGTCAAGAATATTAGTTATATCTGCTCCTCGGAAAGAATAGATTGATTGAGAATCGTCACCGACAACACATATATTATTCTGTGGTTCGGCTAACTCTTTAACTAATAAGTATTGTACGTGGTTTGTATCTTGATACTCATCTACCAATATATATCGATATTGTTGTTGTATTTTATTGCGAACTTCTGGGAACTCAGACATTAACCTTAAGACTTCAAGCAGCATGTCATCAAAATCCATAGCATTGCTTGCTTTCATACGCGCTTGATAAAGTTTGTATACGTCATAGAATTGATACAAGCGCATGGCTTTGTCTATCTTTTGGATATCCAAATCACCACCATAATTTTCAGGAGAGACAAAAGAATTTTTTAAAGAGGATATTCTAGAGAGCACTAATCCGGGTTTGTAGATTTTTTCATCTAATCCTAATTCTTTACAAATATTTTTTAACAGAGATTTACTATCTGTAGTATCGTATATTGTAAAGTCTTTTGTGTATCCTAATTTTTCAGCTTCAGGTCGCAGTAATTTCCCACATACACTATGGAATGTGCCCATACATAGGTAGCGCGCGTCAGCAGCGGAGACCAGTTTTGCGATGCGCTCTTTCATCTCCCGAGCTGCCTTGTTGGTAAAAGTGAGCGCCATGATACTACTTGCCGGCACTCCTTGTTGCAGCAGATAAGCAATGCGGTAAGTAAGAACGCGGGTCTTGCCTGAACCCGCACCGGCCACAATCAATGAGGGACCTTCGGTGCAGGTTACCGCTTCGCGTTGCGAAGTATTTAATTGATCAAGAAAATCCATAAAAGGGTTTTATAAGCGGCGAATGGCCGCAAGATGATGGGTGTATGCGCCTTGTTCTGCTGAAAAAATGCCGGTCTCATCGAGTTTTTCCACTTTTACTCTGCCTGAACAATGGATAACCCGATTGTTATCAATAGCAATGCCTACATGGCTAATCTTTCCATCTTCATGATCGAAAAATACAAGGTCACCTGCCTGCACGTCTTTCAATTTCTTAACCTCAAGTCCTTGCCTTACTTGTTCTCCTGCATTGCGAAGTATCGACTTGCCGAAGAGACTCATCACCACTTGTGTGAAACCCGAGCAATCCATGCCTAGGGCATTCTTTCCACCCCATAAATATGGAATATTGATGAAGAACCGGACAGTCTGCAACAAGTTTCCTTGGTTCAACTCATGCGGAGTAGTAAGTACCATTGACGGGTCGATGCGAAAACCAACTCCCAGAACTTCGAAGCGTCCGTCTTTATAATTCGTCAGTCGTGTGCCGGCAGTCAGAGGTATCGTTTGACCATTATTTTCGCTTACGGCATAGGCCATTGGCATAGCGACCATCGCCGCGTCTTTCAGCGCTGCACGATAACCTTTCTCTTCCTCTGTATTCATCGGAGCAATCATCTTCGCATCTACCCATCCTTCCTGTCCGTCAGATAGCAGTTTGATGCGATTCCATCGAGGAATTTGCTCCAAGATGGTGCATAACTCACCAAAGAGCATCTGGGTGCTTTGTTCAGCACTCTCTCGCGCTTCTGCCCGTACGGGTACAACACTATGTAATGCGATGCTTACCATACCTCTTGCGGATGATCTGATTCTTTTTTCGGGTAATCAATGGAATAATGCAATCCTCGGCTCTCTTTACGTTCTATAGCCTGGCGGGTGATGAGATATCCTACATTAATCATGTTACGCAGTTCGCAAATCTCCTTATCCGCTTTCACGCGTTTAAAGAGGTCTTCTGTTTCTTCGTATAGCAGGTCCAAACGTTCCCATGCGCGACGCAAACGTAAATCTGAACGTACGATACCCACATATGTGGACATGATTTGGCCGACTTCTTTTACGTCTTGTGCAATCAATACACGCTCTTCATTACTTAATGTTCCCTCATCATTCCATGCCGGAATTTTCTCGTTGAAATCGTAATTTTCTATTACGCTGAGGCTGTGTTTTGCAGCGGCATCTGCATAAACTACCGCTTCAATCAGAGAGTTTGATGCCAAACGGTTTCCTCCATGCAGGCCCGTACACGAGCATTCTCCCACGGCATATAACCGATGGATAGAGGATTGACCGTCCAAATCCACTTTGATACCTCCGCACATGTAATGTGCACACGGGGCAACAGGGATATACTGCTTCGTGATATCAATGCCGATACTCAGACACTTTGCGTAGATGTTCGGGAAATGATGTCTTGTTTCTTCAGGATCTTTATGCGTAACATCCAGACATACATGGTCGATGGCATGAATCTTCATCTCATTGTCTATTGCGCGAGCAACGATATCGCGCGGAGCGAGACTCAAACGCGGGTCGTATTTCTGCATGAACTCCTCGCCATTAGGCAAACGTAAAATACCTCCGTAGCCGCGCATAGCCTCCGTGATGAGGTACGCTGGATGGGTCTCTTTCGGGTTGAAGAGGCTTGTTGGATGGAACTGCACAAACTCCATATCTTTGACAAGTCCTTTAGCCCGATAAACCATTGCGATACCATCCCCAGTAGCAATCTCCGGATTAGTCGTGGTGGCATAGACGGCTCCCGTACCGCCGGTAGCCATCAGCGTGATCCGACTGAGGTATGTATCAATCTTTTGTGTCTTTGGATTCAAGATATACGCACCATAACATTCAATATCTGGGGTACGGCGTGTTACACGCACACCTAAATGGTGTTGTGTGATAATCTCCACAGCAAAATGGTTTTCTAACACGTCTATGAAAGGATTGGCACGCACTGCTTCCATCAACCCGCGTTGTATTTCAGCACCAGTATCATCTGCGTGGTGTAGAATGCGGAACTCCGAGTGCCCGCCTTCGCGGTGCAAGTCAAAAGTGCCATCGTCTTTCTTATCGAAGTTAACCCCCCAATTGACGAGTTCCTCAATGCCTTTCGGCGCATTACGCACCACCTGCTCAACAGCCGCAGGATCACTGAGCCAGTCTCCTGCTACCATTGTATCGTGGATGTGCTTCTCGAAATCATCAACCTTCAGGTTTGTCACGGAAGCAATACCTCCCTGTGCTTTGGCTGTATTAGCCTCCTCTAACGTTGTTTTGCAACACAACGCAATCTTGTATTTCTCTGCTCGCGCCACTTTTAGCGCAAAACTCATACCGGCTACTCCACCACCGATAATAAGAAAATCATACTTACGAGTCATTACTCAATTTATTAACGTGCCTTGCACAAGGCGAAGACACTAAATGTTGCTCCTCTAAATTTTTTCATCGCTTTGAGACAACTGCGCATTGTCTCGCCTGTTGTAATCAGGTCATCAACGACCAGAATATGCTTGTGGTACATCTGCTCAGGATGGTTGACAGAAAAAGCGTCAGCTACGTTTGCCTTGCGTTCTTCCCCGCGCTGCATAGCCTGCTTAGGGGTGTTGCGAGCGCGCGTGACATGTGTCGCATCTATTGGAATTCCCGTCACTTCGCTAATGCCATTAGCAATATACTCTGCTTGGTTGTAACCTCGTTCACGCAGACGTTTTGGGTGTAGAGGCATGGGGACAATAATATCGATTTCATCGAAGAAATCCGCGCACATCATTTCCATTGCTGCATAGCGTCCTAACCAATATCCAATCATCGGTTGGTCGGCATATTTCATCTTGTGAATAGCCGATTGTATCGGGTGTTCTTTTTCATAGAAGAGAAACGCCGCAGCGTGGTCCAAATGCATCACTCGTTTGGCAGCTGCATTTGAATGAATATCTCCCCATAACGCCATCTCCGTACTATTCTCTCTCAAAGCGGCTTGTTCCGTACGTGGCAGCTTAGCGACACACTCGTCGCATAACTGCCCACGCATAGCTTTCTCTCCGACATAACTACCGCAAATCGGACATACCTGAGGGTAGAAAAGGCTAAAGAGTGACACCGTTTTTAAAGATAGCTATCTCGTGATAACCATTTTTCTCGTTATTGGTTTTTGCTCCGTTAGCCACTTCGATCACAAAGTCTGCAAAGCGTTTCGCTACTTCCTCCATAGGCTCGCCTTCGGCGATGACACCGGCGTTGAAGTCAATCCAATTGGGTTTGTTTTTCGCCAAGTTCGAGTTAGTGGAGATTTTCATTGTCGGTACATATGTGCCAAATGGTGTACCACGACCTGTAGTAAACAACACCATGTGGCATCCGCATGAAGCGAGAGCTGTGGAGGCGACGAGGTCGTTACCCGGTGCAGACAGCAGGTTCAGCCCTTTTACCTGCAACCGATCGCCATAAGGCATCACGCCGCGAACAAGCGACTTGCCGCATTTTTGTGTGCAGCCCAACGCTTTATCTTCAAGCGTAGAGATACCACCGGCTTTATTACCGGGACTCGGGTTTTCACCTACCGGCTCGCCGTGACTCAGGAAATAATCCTTGAAATCGTTAATCAAATGTACGGTTTCATCGAATAATTCTTTGTTTGCACAACGGTCCATCAGGATGGTTTCGGCACCGAACATCTCCGGCACTTCGGTCAGCACGGTCGTACCGCCTTGGGCGACAAGCCAATCGCTCAGACAGCCAAGCAAGGGGTTGGCGGTAATACCGCTGAAACCGTCACTGCCGCCGCATTTCAGACCTACACGCAGTTCGCTCAACGGCACCGCCACACGTTTGTCATGCTGCGTCTTTGTATAGAGCTCGCGCAGGATAGGCATACAGTATTCCACTTCGTCTCCTTCGATCTTTTGCGTCACCACAAACTTCACGCGATCTTCATCGATTTCTCCGCAGAATTCTTTAAATACATCCGGTTGGTTATTTTCGCATCCGAGACTTACTACCAGAATAGCACCAGCGTTCGGATGATGGATCATGTCACGCAGGATCTTCTTCGTGTTCTCGTGGTCGTCACCCAACTGCGAGCAGCCGTAGTTATGGGGGAAGGCGAAGATATTATCCGCGCCTGTCTCCTGACGGAGACGCTCGGCACATTTCTGGATGATACCGTTGACGCACCCTACGGTCGGGATGATCCATACCTCGTTACGGATACCTACCTGGCCGTCTTTGCGGCGGTAGCCCATGAACGTACGTCCTTCGTCGGGGATGTTGAGAACGACCTCTTTGGGGTGGTACTCATAGGAGAGCAGACCCGCGAGGTTGGTCTTGATATTGTTCTCGTTCATCCAGGAGCCGGCTTTCTTCGCCTCCTTAGCATGACCGATCGGGAATCCGTACTTGATGACGTTCTCGCCCTCAGCGAGATCGGTGATGGCTATCTTATGGCCGGCAGGCACGTCCTCGAGGACCGTGATCTGCTTGCCGTCCACTTCAATAACCGCACCGGCGGTCTGTGGTTGTATTGCTACCACCACATTATCCACAGGATTGATTTTTAAGACGTTAGTCATATTAGAACAAACTTTTGATTTTAGCGATGACGTCATCTACCTTGTCGGCAGCGAGCATGAGCTGAACGGTCTTAAGCATGCCGATCGACTCGATCGAGTTGAGATACAACTCTACGAGGTCGGTCAGACCCGGGATCTTGTTGAGGTCCTCTTTGGACTCTTTCCAGATGATGTCGGTTGCGCCGAGGACGCCTTCTGCCACCTTGCGGGTGTCGCCGGTTGCCCAGAGTTCTTTCAAGAGGTCCATGATCTCCTGTGCGTCGTTCGGCTGGATAGGAGCACCGTCCTCACGAACGCCACCCTTGTAGTACTCGATGATAGCAGCGAGACCCAGCACGAGGCCCTTCGGCAGCTCGCCCTTGCGCTCAAGGTAAACCTTCAGACCCGGCAGGTCGCGTGTCTCGAATTTCGGGAAGGAGTTCAGCATGATCGAGGTCACCTGGTGATCTACGTACGGGTTGTTGAAGCGCTCCAATACGCTCTCGCCGTAAGCCTTCAGCTCGTCCTTCGGCAGGTTCAGCGTCTCGAGGAGCTCATCGAACATCACTTTGTGGATGTACTTACCAAGTACCTCGTGGTTGCATGCGTCACGAACGATATTCACGCCGGAAAGGTAAGTCACCGGACTGAGGACAGTGTGCGGGCCGTTGAGGAGGGTCACCTTACGCTCGTGGTAGGGTTTCTCGCTCTCGGCGATGAGCACATTCAGACCTGCTTTGTTAGCAGGGAACTCGGCCTCGAGTTCAGCGATACTCATGTTCTCCGGTTTCTCGATTACCCAGAGGTGGAAGATCTCAGCCTGTACGACAAGGTTGTCGTTGTAGCCCACTTTCTCCTGGATCTCGGCGATGTCTTTGCGCGGGAATCCCGGTACAATACGATCCACGAGGGTAGCGCAAACATAGTTGTATTTCTCGAACCACTCTTTGAAACCTGCGTAGTCAGCTCCGAAATCGTCTTTCCACAACTCGATATACTTGCGGATGCAGTCTTTCAGGTGGTGACCATTCAGGAAAATCAACTCGCAAGGCATGAAGATCAGACCTTTCGTCGGATCGCCGTTGAAAGTCTTGTAACGGCGGAACAATAACTGAACCAGCTTGCCCGGATATGAGGAAGCAGGCGCATCGCTGAACTTACAGCTGTCATCGAAAGTGATACCTGCCTCGGTGGTGTTGGAGATGACGAAACGAATCTCCGGTTGCTCTGCGAGTGCCATGAACGCCCAGTTCTGCGAGTAGGGGTTGAGCGCGCGGCTGATGACATCGATACGCTCCAGCGAGTTGACTGCCTTGCCGTCCAAGCGACCTTGAAGGTTCACGTGATACAAGCAGTCTTGACCGTTAAGCCACTCTACCATACCTTTCTCAATCGGTTGAACGACTGCCACCGAACCATTGAAGTTCGTTTTGGCGTTCATGTTCCATACAATCCAATCAACGAAGGCACGAAGGAAGTTACCTTCACCAAACTGAATGATCTTCTCGGGAGCGACGCTCTTCGGCGCGGTCCACTTGTTTAAAGCTTTTTTTGCCATAATGTTTAAGTATTAAATGATTTGATTTGTTATTCGGGTTTAAATGTCGGAAAACCTTAGTCCGATAATTTGCGCTGCAAATTTACAAAAAAAAAATAACATATGCAAGCATATGTCATTCTTTAGAGTCTTTTTTGCTATTTCCGTCAATTTTTCCACATTGCTGATGCGCTTGGGAGTGCTGCCAGCGTCATGCGAAGTTCTTGAAAAACGCTCAATATAGCAGTCCTACTATCCAATTAACAAAGCGTTTCGGCAGAATGCGGTCGAGGAAACAGAACACAGCATATTGCGTTCCGCCTACGTATTGCGGTGCCGGACAACGGCGGGTAGCGATATGATAGAGGTGCTGCGCCATTCTGCGCGGACTCATGCCGCCTTGCTCGTCTTTTTCCATTGCTGCAACCGCCTTGCGGATGTTGCCGTATGCGTCCATGCCATCCTCGGATTTCTTGCGTGCTGCAGTGAAACCAGTGGACACATCTCCCGGCATCAGTACACTGACGTGGATACCGAACGCGCGCACTTCGTTTTGAAGCGCCAATGCCAATGCATTGATGGCGGCCTTCGAGGCACTATAGAAGCTCTGGTACGGAATACTCAAGACAGCTGCTACACTACTGGTGAAGATGATGCGACCTGCTTTTCGTTCGCGCATATACGGTAGAACTGCCTGAACACTATTGAGGGCACCGAAGAAATTAACCTCCATCTGCCTGTGGGCGTCTTCCGGCGTGGTGAACTCTACGGCACCGCTGATGCCAAACCCGGCATTCGAAATAAAGACATCGACTTGCTCCGCTTGCGCCAATACTTGTTGGATAGCAGCCTTGGTGTCTGCCGGTTTGGTCACGTCGCAAGATATATGCGTCACTTTGTCCGTGGATGTGCCGCTACGGGACCACTCAAAAACCTGCCAACCTTTCTCGGCAAATAACTCTGCCGTCGCTTTACCTATGCCCGACGAACCTCCTGTAATAACAACTGTCTTCATATTATATATATACTACTGCATGCAATTCGTGTGCAAAGGTACGGCAAAAAAATGACATACGCAAGAAAATTTGAAAAAATACTTGTTCCGAAGGATAAGAAAAACGCAAAATATTTGCGTATGTCAGGAAAAAGTAGTACTTTTGCAGTCGCAAAAGTTTTTTAAAATACAGATATGAGTTTACAATGTGGAATAGTAGGGTTGCCGAATGTAGGCAAGAGTACCCTCTTTAACTGTCTTAGTAACGCGAAAGCACAGAGCGCTAATTTCCCTTTTTGTACGATTGAGCCGAACGTGGGAGTCATCACAGTCCCTGATGAGCGGTTGATTAAGTTAGGCGAGATATGCAAACCAGAGCGCGGTGTCATACCTACAACGGTGGAAATAGTTGATATCGCCGGTTTGGTCAAAGGCGCCAGCAAAGGTGAAGGACTGGGCAATAAGTTCCTTGCGAACATCCGTGAAACGGACGCCATCATCCATGTCCTCCGTTGTTTCGATGATGAGAATGTGGTGCATGTTGATGGAACAGTAGATCCAGTGCGTGATAAAGAGATCATCGATGCAGAGTTGCAGTTAAAGGATCTCGAGACCGTAGAGAGCCGAATCCAGAAATGTGAGAAAGCGGCAAAAGCGGGTGGAGACAAGTTCGCAAAACTCCAATTGGAGGTGTTGGTTAAATACCGCGAAGCACTTTCGCAGGGGAAGAACGCGCGTACTGTGGAGTTGGAAAACAAGGATCAGGAAGCAGCGGCGCGAGACCTTTTTTTACTGACTAACAAACCCGTGATGTATGTATGCAACGTTGATGAAGCTTCGGCGGTGACGGGTAACGCGTATGTAGAGAAGGTGAAGGAGGCTGTGAAGGATGAAGATGCACAAGTGTTGGTGTTAGCGGCGAAGATAGAGAGCGAGATCGCAGAACTGGAGACCTACGAAGAACGGCAGATGTTTCTCGAAGAGATTGGTTTGCAGGAATCCGGTGTGAACCGGCTCATCAAAGCGGCATATGCATTACTCAACCTTCGTACGTTCCTTACCGCCGGTAGCGATGAGGTGCGTGCATGGACCTTCAAGGCAGGGGCTAAGGCTCCTCAGTGCGCTGGGGTTATACACACAGATTTCGAACGTGGATTCATTCGTGCCGAAGTAATCAAATATACCGATTTCATCGCCCTCGGAGGCGAAGCGCAATGCCGTGCCGCCGGAAAGTTGGCTACCGAAGGAAAGGACTACCTTGTACAAGACGGCGATATAATGCATTTCCTGTTTAATGTATAACGTAATAACGGAATCACGTAATTACGAATAACGAAGAAACGAACAAATGGATATTATCAATAACTTGTTAGCGTATGGATGGTGGGTCGGTGCGGCGTTCATCGTCATCGGCTTTGTAGCTTTGGTCAAAGGTGCGGATTGGTTGGTGGACGGTGCGTCTGCCATCGCTAAACAATTCGGTATTTCAGATCTCGTGATCGGTCTGACCGTAGTGGCCTTTGGTACCTCGATGCCGGAGTTTGTTGTGAACATGGTGTCTGTGGTGGAAGGTTCTACTGACCTCGCCATCACCAATGTGTTGGGGTCGAACATCATCAATACTTTCGTCATACTCGGTTTGACAGCCTTGGTCTATCCGATTGCCTCGCAGAAACGGAGTCGTGATTTTGATATCCCGATGTCTATCATCGCCGGTGTGTTGGTGTTGATCTTCGTGGCTATCCAGTTGCCGTTCGGCGAAGAGACCCGTGGCATAGGCCGTATCGGAGGTGTTGTGTTGTTGCTGCTCTTCGGCTATTTCCTCTATAATACCTTCCGTCATGCCAAAGATCATCCGGAAGAAAACGAGTTGGCGAATGAAGAGGTGAAAGCAATCCCGACAAGACGTGCGGTGGCACTCATTCTCGGCGGACTCATCGGACTTTGTGTGGGTGGAGAACTGATTGTGAAGAGCGCGGTGGATATTGCCATGCGCATGGGCGTGAGTGAGGCAATCATCGGTCTGACGATAGTGGCGCTTGGTACTTCATTGCCGGAACTGGCAACCTCCGTTATTGCTGCAACGAAGCATAACTCCGATATTGCATTAGGCAACGTCTTCGGATCGAATATCTTCAATGTCTTCTTCGTGCTTGCAACCAGCGCAATGATAAATCCCTTACCGGCATACGATGGCATCGAACTGGACGCGGTGATGGCAGCCCTCGGAAGCATCATCGTCTGGATGGCGGTGAAGACCAACAAAGAACGTGCGGTAAAACGCTGGGCAGGAGCATTGCTGCTACTCGTTTATGCGGGATACCTGACCTATCGGCTAATGTCGCTATAAGAAGCGTTTAGACGTGCGCATTGAAGATGCGGCGTTCGTGATCGAAGAGCCAACCCCATTTGTTGAAGTAACGGCACATGTTTCGGATATGAATCCGGAGCATGTGTTTATTTTTATAGGAATCGCGTGCGTGCGCATGGACGATGGTCCATTCCGGATAATAGAGCGTCAGATAATTGCGGTGAATCGTGCGCGTGAGATCAATATCTTCAGGATACATAAAATAGCGCTCGTCGAACAGTCCCGCTTCTACAGCCGCTTTGGTGCGGAGGAACATAAAGCATCCGCTCAGGTACGGAGCATTGACAGGGCGCGTGAGATCCATATCACGTAATTCGTACCGTTTATTACGGTGCGCTATCAATCTTGCGGGTAAGAAACGACGACCGAAGACATCGAATGGAGAGGGAAGGCGTTTGGCTAAATACTGCTGTGTCCCGTCCGGATACACTACTTTCGGCATCATTAGACCTACTTCCGGGTTAGCAAGCATCCAGTCATGCATCGCATCAATATCTTCCGCTTTTACACGGATATCACTATTCATCACCAGGTGGAAACTGGTTTTATAGTACGCGCTTTCGCGCAAAGCAATATTATGTGCTTTGCCATACCCGAGGTTAGAACCCATATACATATAGCGCAGTTTCTCCGATTTTATCGGGAAATTCTCTTTCTTTTCTTCAGAGTTGTCCAACAAGTATATCTTGCGTAAGTTTTTCACGCGCAGCAGTTCCTGAACCAAAGGAAGCACTTCTTGCTCCCAGTTCGGATGATAGAGTACGATAGAGATATTAAGCATTGCCGTAAACAGTTAATAGTAAATATAGTTGGTCTTTGAGGAAATTTTTCTTAATCCATTGATGAGCCGCTTTGCTGTATCGTGCGCGCAACACGTCGTCTTGTATCAGCGTGTTGATGGCTTCAGCAAATGCATGTGGGTCGATATTCTCCACTACGATACCTGTTTTCCCGTTTTGATTCACCCACATACTACCGGAACCTTCAATGCGGAATGAGACGGCAGGCGCCCCGCAGTATAACGCTTCCGTCAGTGCCACGCCGAAAGCCTCGCGGCGATCAATGGACGGAAAGGCGAATACGTCCGAGGCGTATAGAAACCGGCGTTTCTCGTCATCGTGCAGTTCTCCGACAAATTGCACTTTGTCGCCATAAGGTGCAGCCAGCTGTTGCCAATAGGCTGTCTGTTCTCCTGTACCGCCAATCACTACTACGCAAGTGTCGGATAAATAAGGTACGGATTGAAGCAGAATATCCACACCCTTGTACGGCACATGGCGTCCAAGAAAGAAAACAATCTTCTTTTCGGAGAAATGGTCCTTAATCCGTTTAACTGCTTGCTTATCCTCAGGTTGGAATAGCAGTTTAGGTTCATGGACAATATTCGGGAGAATATGAATTTTTTCGGAGAACTTGCGCAAAGGCGCAGAATATTCCTTGTATTGAGGGCTGGTAACGAGGATGGCGTCTGCGCGTTGTAGAATTCGTTGCTCCAACGGGCGGTATAGGCGATAAAGAACCTGTTTGCCTAGGATATCCGAATGCCAGTGGATGATCAATCGAATACCGTCCAGAGGTATTAACAACAGAAACAAACCGACAAGCGGGTTGGGGAAATGCACATGAATGATGTCCGGCCGGAAAGAACGAATCTCTTGCCGCAAGACCTGCAGATAAGAGAAGGAGATCGGCTGCGAAGAGATTGTGAGTGGTGCATTAATACGTACGACTTCCACTCCGTCTTCCGTTGAACGTATCGTACCTGTATGGGTATGATTGAAACAAACAACACGCTGCTCATATTTTTCCCTCATCTCTATCACGATAGAGCGCGCTATATCTTCCAATCCTCCGTGATACGGAAAGTAATATTTCGATATGTGCAGTATTTTTTTCATGCGTCCAAGAGTTGTCGGATGGTGCGTGCCGAAGTGTCCCATGAGAAGAAACGGCATCGCTGTCGCCCTGCTTGAATCAATTGTTGCCGTAGTGCTTCATCATGTGTAATGGAGTACATGACGGATTGTATTTCTTCCGTTTTCATCGGGTTAAAATAGCAAGCTGCAGCATCGCAAACCTCATGAAAGACAGGAATATCGGAGGCCAGGACAGGACACTCCTGCGCCATGGCTTCCAATAGCGGGATGCCGAATCCTTCGTACAGCGACGGATTAATATACGCCGTGGCATTACGATAAAGCGTATCCAGTTCATCAGGTTGCATATATCCTAACCATTGTATGCCTTTTGTGTGTGCAAAGGCCTCTAATCCGGCATCGGCAAAAGAGGCATCGGTAACACCGGCGATGCGTAATTCAAAATCAGCGTCAGGCATTGTGCTATATGCCTCTATCAGACGCCGGATGTTTTTTCTCGGCATCAGACTTCCAACGGCTAACAAGTACGGCCGTGTTTCTTTGCGCGGAGCAAGAACCGTTGTTCGCGCGGCATTATATACCACCGTGATTTTGTTATCAGCAATGTTGTAACAACGCATTATTTCGTGTTTTGAAAACTGACTAACGGTGAGAATGCGCTTTGCCCGTTTGGCTGCCAAAGGAGTCATAATGCGGTAGTAGAGCGTGTATAGCCATGAATAGGCACGTGGACGTAGCAAATAAGAAATATCGTGAATAGTCATGATGGTATGGTTGTAACCAATCGGTCCGAGACCGCTCAAGTTCAGCAACGGAAGACCTCTGTAATGGCGATGCATATACCATGGCAATGTCACTTGTTCCCAGAAATGCGAACCCTTTCCACCAATTTTCTCCACAGGCAGGTCCTCTATTGCGTACTCAGGTACGATATTCGACGGCGCAAGAATCACATAGCTCACCCCGATTCGCCGTAAAGCACGACAAATCTCGTATGCGAACCGCTGTACTCCAGTGACGCGTTGTGTTAGGAATCGACCATTGATTACTATCATGATTGTTGTGTTAGTCGGGATAAGGTTTCTATATATTGTTTTCCCCAACGTTTGTCCGGTTCGATATAATTGCCTTCGCTCCATTCATTCCAGGATTTCAGCATCACCAGATCATTCTGTTTGCTATCCGCGATATGCCGAATTGCTTCGGCATGGGATTTGAATTTCTCCGGTGACGCATGGTTGAGAATGAATGCGCGTGAACCGCTTCGCGGAGAATGATCCCAGTTGGGAAGGAGAGTCGGGATAACCTCTTCACGTCGCATTATCGGTGTTGCAAATGCACGCATGGCATCGGAGTAATCATAGACGAGTGGTGCTTTACCGCATAGATACCGGAAAAGATCCGGTAGATGATGCAAGGCGGATCGTATATCCCGTTTGGCATCACCTAAAGGTACTATATTCACTGCGTCAAAACCTAAGTTCAAAACAGCATTCACTTGTTTGCTGTATGCTGCGTGCCCAACAAGAAAAAGTCCGTTGAAACCGGCATTTTTTGCCATTTTCTGCCATCGTTCCACCCAGGCTTTCCCATTCGGGAGGTCCAGCGGACGATAAATTACCATCAGTGGTTTGCCTTGTACGCATATATAGCGTTTGTCGCGCAGAATAGGTAGAATGGCTTCAAAATGCGCCTCATCATCTTGTTCCGAGTAGGTCTGCTCTATCAACAGCCGGTCTTGTGCGTGTGTGTCGTCGCGCCAAGTCTTGGCATACCAACTCTCATTTGCCCATGCAATACAGAAGGGGAAGTCGGGTTTGCCGCTTTGCAACACCTGTTGTAGCGGTTGTTCCAATAGTTGTTTTCCTCCGAACCAATAGTGCCAGTAGCAGAAGCCTTCTATACCTGCCTCGCGGGCGAGTTGTGCCTGTCGTTCCCGGACAGCAGAATCCAGCAGGTTGTAATATCCCAATTCACCGGGTTCCACGGGTTGCTGATGCCCCGGGAAGAGCGGTTTAGCTGCACGCACAGATTGCCACTCGGTGAAGTCTTTTCCCCACCAAGTATCATTCTCCGGAATGGAGTGGAATTGCGGCAGATAGTAGGCTATTACTCGCATAAAAGGGTGGCTATTTGGTCATCAAACGATTGATTTTGTACTAATTGCAAAGCTTTCTTCTGCCCGGCTTTTGCAATCGACAGGCGGTATTCCTCATCCATGCATAACAGCAATAGTTGCTCCAGTTCTTCCGGTCTGTCGGGCGAGAAGAAAAGAGTCTCTTTCCCACCTTCGAGCAGTTCTGTCATGTATGAACGATTGGTCTGCAGTACGCATACCCCGGCTTGCATGGCCTCGAGAACCACCAAGGGCATTGTCTCACGCCACGAAGGAAGCACGAGTATGTCAATATCCTGATAGAACTGCGTTACTTCGGTTGTTTGCGGCAAGATTGTCAGGTCCGGTTCATGCAGATCGGTTATATGTTGGATATAGGTGTAGTCGCGTTTTCCGGTTGCTCCGCAAAGGCGCAAACGCGTTTTTGGCTCTTTGGTATGGAAGGAAACGAAGGTTTGCAGCAGTAACGGCAAGTTCTTTCGCTCCTCAAAATGTCCGATGAAACCGATACAAATGCCTTGTTTGGAGATCTGTTTTTCCTCCGGTTTCGGAGTAATCGGTTTGAGGGGATTGTATATGACCCGGGCTTTTGATAAGTTGAGATGTAGTGTCTCTTTCCATTCGTTCAATTGGCGTTGCGAGATGAATACCAAGGTGTCAGTATAGGTCACCAAACGTTGGTAGTACTTTGTTAGTGTAAAATGCCACCCGAAGCGTTCGTCAACGGATTCATGCCAATGCCATATATGTCTTGTATGCGTTTTGCGGGCGAGTTCTGCTCCTAAGATGGAAACGCACGTGTTCGAGTAAATGGCGGATACCTGTTCCTGTTCAATAAACCTCGCCAGAGATCTTAGGGCACCGAGGTTGTAAAGGCGTACCAAATGTGTACGTAGCATGTTGCCGCCTGCCGCCCGATAAGGTAAGGGCAGGATTTGTACTCCGTGTATAGACTTTAAGGCCTTTTCCAGTCCTTCATCCGGCACAATGGACGGCGCTACAACGGTCACACGTGCTTTGCGTGCGATGCAGGCTTTGACGGCCTGTATCATCACCGTCTCTGCTCCATGCATACTGCGGGAATGCGATATGAAAAGGATATGACTCATTGCCGTTCGTCTCTAAAGAAATGTTTACTCTGTTCCAATCGTTGCAGCCCTGAACTCGGTCGTGGGTGCAGGGTGTAATCGATGCAGTTCTGGTACGGGTTATATGCTGCGGCTTGCGGTTTTTCCAAGAAGATTGCGCGGGAGAAACAGAAGCAGTACACCCCGATTATGAACAGTCCGGTCAGTCGTTCCAAGAAGAAAGGAAGAAGTTCTAATAGCATCGGCAGCAAGGCGATGATGCCAATGAAGAAGAACAGCCGCACGCGATTGCTGACTTCAATCAGTTCGTAGCAGTAATAATACAGCACTATGCTAAGGAAGAAGAGATTTAGCATGATTGTGCCGAAGGGCAGCGTATCCATTTTTTTCTTAAAGCATAGCACCAAGATACAAATCAGAAGATTTAACATGTATCCTATAGTAATCCCGCGCGCGGTAGCGAACATCGCTTCTTCGGTATATACTTCCGCCTTATGCGCGTAGTTGTCGCCCAGCCATCCTGCCATAGTGAGGAAAATCGTTTTGATCCAGGGCACCCCAATAGCCATAAGAACTGCTCCTCCACCAATCACGATGACATATATCCATGTGGGAATCTTTGTGCGCAGTATAAAATAGAGAGGAATCATCAGAACCGCCACGCGATGGAAAGAACATGCCAGTAGAATAATCAGCAGATAGGGTATGATTTTCCGTGGTTTAATGTATTGCAGTGCAAAAAAACAAAGAGCCACAGCTGTCGCTTGGCGGATGTATATCATCTCCAGATTGAAGAATAACAGGCCGAAATAGCAGAGCAAACCTACCGCAGGATACTTGGTGTATTTGGGTAATGCGCATGTAATGAGCGTGATATTTATGCATGCCACTACAAAGAACAGATGCTGTACTGTACCTCCGAGTGCTTTGACGGCAGCGCACAGCAGTACAAATCCTTCCTCCACCGGTTGTAGCAGCAGTTCGGACGGTTTGCCAATGAGGCGGCTGAACGAGGGAAACTCCGCAAAGAGTTGCGTATACACATCCCAGTCGCCCCCCGTCTCAAACCTAAGCCCGGCGATGGCAATCAGCAGCAACGCAGCAATGCCGCTCAACAATTGTGAGCTGAGTTTATCGTGCATCTGTACATTCAGTACCGCTAACACGAAAAGGATAAGGATGATTATGAGGTAAAACATCTCTCTCTTGTTGCACGCTTTTCTGCGTGCAAAGTTAGTGTTTTTTTTCGATATACACAAAAAAAAAGTCCAAAACTTGCGTTTTGAACTTCTTTTTCGCCAAAATGGAGTGGCTTATGCCTCTGCAGCTTCAGCAGCGGGCTCCTCAGCGGGAGCTTCTTCGCCATTAGCTTCAGCTTCTGCAGCAGCAGCTTCTTTCGCAGCTTCCTGAGCGGCAGCAGCCAATTCAGCAGCAGCGGCAGCGCGCTTTTCAGCGATAGCAGCAGCTTTTGCTTTGTTGGTCTCCACCTCTTGAGCGAGGAGAGCCTTTGCAGCAGCAGCTTTCTTGTCAGCCTCAGCAGCGCTGATCTTACCATTCTTAGCATCTTTTTGAGCTTTCCAAGCGTCGAAACGCTTCTGAGCCTCTTCTTGGCTAAATGCGCCTTTTGCGACACCACCGTTGAGGTGCTTCATCAGCAATACGCCCTCGTTGGAGAGGATGGTACGTACGGTGTCAGTCGGTTGTGCACCTACGCCTACCCAATACAGAGCGCGATCGAAATTGAGGATCACAGCTGCGGGGTTGGTGTTCGGGTTGAACGAACCGATACGTTCGATAATTTTGCCGTCACGCGGCGAGCGGCTGTCTGCTACTACGATGTGGTAGAAAGCGTAGTCTTTGTGACCATGACGAGCCAAACGAATCTTTGTTGCCATTTAGACTTTTGTTTTTTTGTGTTAATTAATGTTAACGTGCTTTTTTCACGAAAAAGCGTGCAAAAGTACTGCTTTTTTTTGAATTGACCAAATAATTTAGGTAAAAAATGCAATTTTTACCTCATTTAATGGAAAATGCCAAGTGGAGTGAGCGGGCTAATTCGGCGTATTTCGCCATCTGTTCATCGGTCGGCATGGGATGGTTTGCCAGTTCGCCTATCACGCCGTGCGGCCGAAAACGAAGCAATCGAACAGGTGCCTTTTTCCCGATGAAATCGAATGTTTCTACGAGGTGGTGTAGGATTTCTTCTACGTCTACATAGTTTGGCAGGCACACGATGCGCACTTCTGTTAGTAGGTTATGTTGCAGCAGCCAAGCGAGATTTTTCTTCACGACCGTATTGTCTTTCGTTTGCGTAAGATGATGATACACCTCCGCATCCCATGCTTTGACATCCAGCATCACGCCGTCGCAGACCTCCATCAGTTCGGGGAAATGCTCAAAAGGAACAGTACCGTTGCTGTCGATCAGACACGTCAGCGGGTGGTTGGTTTCGCGCGCGAGGTCTTTGACGGCTTGGAAAAGCGATGTCAGAAAATCCGTCTGCAGCATACACTCTCCTCCGGAGACGGTGATGCCGCGAATAAAAGGAAGGCCTTTGCGGATTTCTGCCAGTACCTCGGCGACGCTCATTTCGGTAGCCTCGGCATCGTGCATGGCTTGCGTCTCGGGGTTATGACAATAGAGACAGCGGATGTTACATCCCTGCAGGAAGATAGCCGTCCGGTTACCCGGACCGTCCACGGTGGATTGCGGAATTATTTTACGAACGAGCGCCATTATACTCCCCGCACTTTACGATTGGCCAGATGCGCCGAGGCGTACGTTGGGGCACCAAGCTGGGTGGTGTTCTGCAGCACCGTCTGACCCTTGTTCCATTTCTCTATCTCCGAGCGCTTTACCAAATAACCGGTGATGCGCACGAGGTCGGAGTCGGAGGCGTAGAACGCAATATATTTCTGTCCGAGAGAGAAGGCACCTTTGATGATATCGAGTATGGCAGCAGGGTTCTGTTTGCCGGTGATATCGAAGGGTAAGATGTCCGAACAACCCGTCGGAATATACCGATGAAATCGGGAAGAATGACGCAGATGGTCGTAGATTGATTCGGGTTCATCGCCTATCGGAATGCGGATGCCGGAAGTGATGCCGAAATCGGTATCAATACCCACTTGCGCGTGCAGCAACAGCCGATGGTTGGCTATCTCGCAATAGGGACATTCATACGCATTTACAAAGGCTGTGATGGCATCCATAATCTGTTCTGCCACTTCGTCCGCTTCGGCGTCCGAACCGTATTTCTTACCTTCGGGTGCAAACTTATTGGCCGCTTCGGCGAGTCCTACCAAGCCGAACATCGCTACGAAACGATCCCGCTCTACGAGGCCTTCCTTGACAAGGAAATGACTCTCGAAGAAGCCGGATTTCTCGACGATGAACCGGATGCGGGCGGATATGTAATCCGCCATACACTGCATAGCTTCCGGCAAGAGGCGGGTGAGGAACTCCTCTTTGCTTTCCGTCAAGGCAGCCAAGCGGGGTAACACCAAGCGCGTAAGGGTGTAACTGCCGCCGGCGATAGGCAGGATGTTATAGCACGAAGAGATGCCGTACCGATCGTATGTCTTGGCGTTAAGAGGATCATTGCAGATGGCAGGGTTTGCTACGCAAAGCGAGGTGTAGATGGCTTGTTCGGCAAAATCATCGGGAGTGACCGCCGGGTCGTACTTCAGCGTGAGGTTGGGAACAGCTTGTTCCAGTTCGCGATCCACATCAAGGATCAAGCGTCCGGCGCGGGTTGCTTCCGGCCCGAGGTTGGCATGACAGAAAGAGTCCGTGATGGTACGGTCGAGGTAGATAAAGAAATTGCGCAGTTTGCGTTTGACCACCTCGTCACTCAGGTCTGTGATAAAAGGCTCGATGAGTTTGTCGAGGTCGCCGAGGTAAACCGGATAAGTGGTGATAGAGGGCACGTGCCGGTAGAGTACCTGCAGGAAAGTCAGTAACTCATCGAAGTCCTGCGGTGGGTCGAGTTCAAGGAATTTCACGCCGTTCCGCACAGCTTTCTCGTAGTCCGGCATGATATAGCGCGGACGATAGGGTGCATTGCCTTCGTTGAGGTTACAGATAGCGCCTTTTTCAAAGAAGAAACGGGTGCGTTCGGGCATCGGGATAACGGAGAGAGTGTCTTCCGCAGCGTGCGCGAGAGCGACCACTTTCTGTTCATAGCTCAGTTGCTGAGAAGTAACGATAGAATAGATATCTGCCATGATATAGATTGTGTTTTCACATTTTTGTGGCGCAAAATTACACAAAAATAATGACACATGCAAATATTTATGTCATTTTTTTTTAATCCCCCTTTCCTCTGCTTCGCTCGTTCCCCCGTTTCATCGGGGGACATCATGGGTGCAAAGGTACTGCTTTTTTTGCATGTATGCAAGTTTTAGAGCGAAAAAAACATATAAAACACGCTGCCGCGCAAAAACATATAAAAAATATTGTAGTAAATCAAAAACGCGGCGGGCGAGAGAAGTAAATAAAACTTAAAAGTAAACTTTATAGGTCTGGTCGGAGTGACGCTCCCCGCTACTTCCTCCGTTCGAAGCCAAAAGTCAATTGGCTTCTCCACCTCCTATGGAGGTACATTCCCGCCGAAGGCGATAAACATAGATAAAGTTTATTGTTTCTCGCCCTGCCTTACAAAAATACGTCGTTGCACGACTTACAAAAAATAACAAAAATAAGGCCTACCCCTAACAATGTTCTACGGACGGCCACCGGCAGTCCGATCGAGCAGAGCTCTTCACCCGTAAAGGGAGGGGAAGCCGGATAGCATCCGGCACAATGAACAAAATCTAACCCCCTGAAGGGGGAGAGGCTGTCACAAATATGTGACAGAAGGGAAAGACGAGAAAGGGAGGGGGTAATGGTGACGCAAACTATGTTTGCTAAATGGTGAAATGTTGAAATGGTGAACGGATGAACGGAGGGAGGTCGGACGGAGATTGACGGGTTCGAAAGAGACTTCCTCGGCGAGATGTTGGAGATAGGCGTCGGAGAGAGCGGCTTTTTCCTTGGCGGCTTGGCGTTCGGCTTGGAGTTGGCGGTAGATAGCCACGTAGGTATATTGGTAGAAACGTGAGTAGGGTTTGAAGCCGGGTTCAGGCTTGGCACCGCCTTTGAAAACCGTATAATAATGGTGCAAGAAACGCGTGCGCCACTCGAGTGCAGCAA
>CAMHOY010000009.1 GCA_946186915.1 uncultured Bacteroidales bacterium
GTGATGTTCGGTAACCCCGAAACCACTACCGGTGGTAACGCCCTCAAGTTCTACGCTTCCGTTCGCCTGGATATCCGCCGCACGGGACAGATCAAGGACGGAGAGACTATCAAAGGTAACCAAGTGCGCGTAAAAGTAGTGAAGAACAAAGTGGCTCCTCCGTTCAAGAAAGCGGAGTTCGACCTCATGTTCAACGAAGGTATCTCCCGCGTAGGTGAGATCCTGGACTTTGCAGTGGCTACCGAACTGATCAAGAAGAGCGGTTCGTTCTTCAGTTATGGAGATACCAAACTCGGTCAAGGACGTGACAACGTGAAAGCAGTGCTGGCTGACAACCCTGATCTATGCGATGAACTCGAGACTAAGGTTACCGAGAAAGTGAAAGAACTGGGTCTGGAAGTCGTATTGTCCAAGATCGGTTAATACTTAATGGCTACCAGCCAATACATATTATCCCCGCGTGAGGCACACGAAGCGGAGCAACAATGGCGGGTAGTGAAACGTTCAGTAGATGCACGGCAGCGGGAGTTGCGCGTGCATCTTACTGTATTAACGGACGACGAAGGCCGTCCTATCGCGAAGGATGCACCTATCCCACTCTACGAGCCACCCACCTTCCAAGACGTACATAAGGCTGTGCGCTCGGCCATCATCATCGGTGCAGGTCCAGCAGGATTATTCGCCGCGCTGACGTTGCTGGAGCACGGCATCAAACCCATCCTCTACGAACGCGGAAAGGAAGTCAGCGAACGAAAGAAAGATATCGCATTGCTCAACAGGAACGAAGGACTTAATCCCGAGTCGAACTACTGTTTCGGCGAAGGCGGGGCAGGTACCTTCTCCGACGGAAAACTCTTCTCGCGGTCCAAGAAACGCGGAAACATGCAGCGGGTGATGGAACTCTTCCATTATTTCGGAGCCCCTGATACGGTGCTTTATGAGGCGCACGCGCACATCGGTAGCGACAAGTTGCCTACGATCATCAAAAACATGCGCGAATGTATTATTCAGCACGGCGGAGAGATGCATTTTGAGACAAAAATCGACTCCCTCTCTCAACTCTCAACTCTAAACTCTAAACCTATCACGCCAGTGATATTGGCCATCGGACACTCTGCCCACGACACCTATCGGATGTTAGCGGCAGAAGGAGTGGCTCTCGAAACCAAAGGTTTTGCGATGGGCGTGCGAGCAGAACATCCGCAATCGCTCATCAACCAATTGATGTATTTTAAGGGTCGAAGTATCGATATCTCGGGATCCCAATATACCGAAACCATCTCCTATGTCGGCAACGCTTCGTACTCGTTAGTGACGCAAGTCGATGGTCGTGGGGTCTATTCGTTCTGTATGTGTCCCGGCGGGCACATCGTTCCTGCGGGAAGCACACCGGAGACTTGCGTGGTGAACGGGATGAGTGCGAGTCATCGTAACTCCCCTTTCGCAAACAGCGGCATGGTGGTCCAGATCAATCCGGAAGATATAGAGGGAAACGATCCGCTCAAAGGGCTTCTTTATCAAGAAGAACTTGAGCGTCTCGCTTTCCAGCAATCAGCCATCAGCAGTCAGCCATCAGCCGCACCGGCGCAACGCTTGCGGGATTTCGTGGAAGGCAAAGCGAGCAAGGATCTGCCGAAATGCAGTTACTTACCCGGTATTGTACCGAGTCGTCTTGACCAATGGTTGCCGGCGCACATAGGTCACCGGCTGCAACAGGGTTTTCGGGACTTCGAACGCAAGTACCCGGGGTTCATGACAAACGAGGCGGTGATAGTAGGCGTAGAGAGTCGCAGCAGCAGTGCCATACGTATTCCACGCGATCCCGAGACGCTACAATCCGTCTCCACTCCCCTGCTCTACCCTTGTGGCGAAGGAGCAGGCTATGCCGGTGGCATCACCAGTTCCGCACTCGATGGCATCAACGCGGCATTGAAGATCGCCGATTTGGCATGATTATTGCACCTAGATAGACTAGTGAGACTAGTAAGATTAGATAGACTAGAAAACAACAAAATAACACCTATCATGAAAAAAATTCTACTCTCCGCCCTGATGCTGGGCGCGGCGCTGAGCCTCAGCGCACAAAGCAAGTACGACAAGTACTATGTTGATCTGCCGATTGAGATCGAGCACGTGCAGGAAGTGAAGTTCCCTGCTACCTCTGTGAACATCGCCCAGTTTGGTGCTGTGCCGGACGGTAAAACCGATTGTTCTGAGGCTTTCGCGGCAGCGATTAAGGAACTAAGTGACAAAGGAGGCGGACACGTCATTGTGCCGCGTGGTGTTTGGAAGACCGGTCCGATTACCCTGAAGAGCAATATCGACCTTCATCTCTCGAAGGGGGCAACCATTCTCTTTAGCGAGAATCGCGAACTGTATGTGCAGAAAGGCAATCCGCGCGACGGCAGCCAGAAATGCATCGCGTTCATTTATGCATCCAAATGCGAGAATGTCGGTATCACCGGTAAGGGAGTGATTGACGGCCAGGGATTCATCTGGCGTCCGATCAAGGAGAAGAAAGTGGTACGTGATGGCGGATTGAAGGATGTATGGGACGAGGCGTTGGCGCTGGGCGGCACACTCAAGCCGGACGATAAGACCTATCGTATCTGGTATCCGTTCAATCTCAATCCGGAACTGGGTATTCCTAATATCGCCGCTACGCCGGAGGCACAAAGTAATATGCGTCCGACCTTGGTCAGCATCATTGATTCGAAGAACGTAGTGGTTGAAGGTGTGACGATTCGGAACAGTCCTAAACTGCACCTCGTACCATCGCGTATCCAGAACCTGATTATTGAGAATGTGACGATTGATTGCCCGTGGTGGGCACAGAACGGCGATGCCATCGATCCGGGCAACGTACAGGTGGCGCTTATTGCCGGATGTAAGGTAAACTGCGGCGATGACGGTCTGTGTATGAAAGGCGGCGCGGGTCAGAAAGGTGTAGATGCCGGTCCGCAACGCGATTTCTTGATTTGCAATGACACGGTCTATCGTGCGCACGGCGGTTTTGTCATCGGTTCGGAATACAGCGGCGGCATGCAGCGTATCATCGTGAAGGATTGTGTATTCGACGGCACGGATACCGGTTGCCGTTTCAAGTCGGCGCCGGGTCGAGGCGGTTGGTGCGAAGATATCTACTGCATCAATATCGTGATGAAGAATATTCGTGAGGCGGACTTCTTCTTTGAGTCTGGTTATGCAGATCGTGCAGCAGGTGGTCGCGGTGCGACAGACAATGACGATAAGAGTAAGTTCTTCCCCGAGTGGAGCAATATCACGTTCCGCAATATCACCTGCGTCAATTCCCGCAAGGCTGTAGATATTACCGGTCTGAAGGGCCTACCGGTTCACGACATCCTTTTCGACGGCATTAGTTGGTACGGTACACGCGAAGGAATGAGTATCGACAATGCCGAGAAGATCACCTTCCAAAACTGCACCATGAGTCCGCAGAGAGAGAATACGATTAAGCGTAGTAAGGACCTTAAATGGAACGGTACACCGCTGGAGTAAGGGAAGACGTTAGGCTGACGTTAGAGTGATCTAGGACTAAGCAGCCTTTGAGCACCCTTTCAGCACCCATTGAGCACCCTTTGGGATTAGGTGGAAACCAAGTGGAACAAAGGAAAATATCAGCAACAAAAATAGGCTCGCACGCGCGAGCCTATTTTGTTTTAAGTTGTAGTTCTTCTCAGATTAGAGAGCGATCTCAGCACCAAGGAGGTTGAAGAAGCGGTCACCCTTCTTAACAACTACTTGACCGTTGTGGATGAACTTAACAGCTTTGGTAGTCTCCTCGAAGATGTTCTCTACACCTTGAGCAGCAGCCGGCTGAATAGCTTGGAATTTCGGCTTGGTAGAAACGGTCTTCAGAACGATACCGTCTTTCGTTGCGGTCAGAATATTCTCACCTGCTACAAAATCCTGAGATGCGCCGTCAACCAACACACCTGCGCAAGCCTCTGTAAGTAAGATACGAACTTTCTCACCTGCCTTAGCCGGGATGCGAATCTCGCGATCCTTACCGTTCGGCTGGATGTATGTACCATAGGTCTTGTAGGCTATTGCGTTATCATTAGAATTCTTGTAAGCGAATACTACGCCACCCATGCTGAATGTACCTTCTACGCCACCAGTCACACATTTGATCTCAAATTTCGGATTTTCCGGATCAAAACTGCTTGCTTCTGCAACTTCGATATTATCCTTGTTCTGAATCAAACCGTTTTGAATCTGCTTGCCAAGGTGCTCACTTTCAGCAGAGAAACCATCGAAGGAACCGGATACCGGATCAACTCCGCCACCGCCGCCTTCGCCGCCTTCAGCAGGAAGGATAGCCATGATTTTCGGCTTGGTAGAAACGGTCTTCAAAACAATACCGCTGGCAGAACCTGCCAGAATATTCTCACCAGCTACGAGGTCTTTCGACTCACCATTAACCAATACACCTGCGCAATCTTCAACCAAAACAACTTTTGCGCTCTCTCCTGCGCCTGCAGGGATACGAATTTCACGATCCTTACCGTTCGGCTGGATGTAAGTTCCGAAGGTCTTGTAAGCGGTTGCGCCATCTGCAGAGTTGGTGTAAGCGAATTGAACGCCACCAAACTTGAACGATCCCTCCGTACCACCGGTAACGAGGTTTACGCTGTACTTGCCTTCAGAAGTTTGGTCGAATACAACGTTTACGAGCTCTTTTGCCAAACCGCCTGCGATTTGCTCGCCAAGATTCGAACCAGCGTCAAAGCCGGTAAACGAAGCTGCATTCATACTCAGAGCTGCTACTGCAGCTGCTGCAAAGAGGAAAAATTTCTTCATAATGCTTTTGATTTTAAATTGTTAATATTTGGGTTAATTGTTTTGCTTTTACAAATACGCCGCAAAATTACTACATTTTTTTTATATGTCTAACTACATTTTGCTGAAAAATGTAGATTTTTTGACGTTTTGTATATACCTTAATATAAATGTGCTACGATATCATTCAGATATACCTCCAAATTGAGGTAGGGCTTGCTCAATGTAGTAGCCCTGGCATCTTTCGGGTCCTCGGGATCTAAGCCGTGCAATGTCTCCCATTCGTTTGGGATACCGTCTTTGTCGGTATCTAATGAGAAGTCTTTTGTTCCCGTATATTCCGGCCATCCGCCTACATCTGCGGGAGTGTCAATTAGTCCACCTGTAGAGCCGTTGGAACCGGAATAGGTATAAGTCCCTTTTTGTACTTCATCTACTATTCGTGCATCGACGGCATCGCGTTTGAGCGAGCATCCTACTTTCGCTAACACAGCGTCATAAGCCTTTTGCGCCGTTTGCTCCTTTGTCATACAATAATCAAAAGAGAAACGCAACGTGGATTTACATTGCTCTTTTTTACTGCTCTCATCCGGGTACACACCGGACCAGTTATCTGCCGTTACGGCTGATGAGCCATACATGGTATTATTAACCACATAGAACTTACCAGGAACAACACTGCTCCCGCAGTTACCGCATTTGGTAGTCGGATTCAACAATCGCGCCTTGACTCCAGATTTCGTAGCCGGGCCCGGCTTGTAATAATTTGCGATGAAGTTATATTGTCTCTGGTTGCCGGAAGATTTTCTGGACTCTCCACCATAAGCAGAGTTTCCACCCCAGTTATAGACTACATTGTTGATAAAATCAGTGGGGCCTACATTTGCTTCGGTCACATAATCATGGTCGAAACGCGGCATACGACTGCTGTGATGCGCGAGCAGATTATGGTGGAATGACGTGTTCTTACCGCCCCAAATGCCTGCATAGCCGTGAGCACCTTTTGCATGAACGGAGTTGTTAAGCGACTCGGATACGATGCAATATTGCACAGTTGCATTCTCCACGCCATAGATTGAGAGACATTCGTCCGTACTCCACGAGCAGGAACAATGGTCGACAATGATATTGCTATGCCCCTTTTCTATCGTTAATGCATCTGCCTCCCGACCATTCAAATCCCCCATACGGAAACGTAAAAAACGTATAATTACATTGTTGGCACGTACAATAAGCGGGTAGCCGGAGAGACAAATACCATCACCGGGAGCTGATTGTCCTAAAATTGTTACACTACCGGAGCGAATAGACAAATCTCCTTTCAGGTCAATTCGTCCGGCTACATTAAAAACAATAATCCGTTTCCCTGTAGTCTGAATTCCATAGCGAAGTGTACCTATCTTTGGGTCCACTATATCGTCCTCAAGCGAGGTAACCACATATATGTTCCCACCCTGTCCGCCTGTTGTATAACGACCACCTCCATCTGCTCCCGGGAAGGCGATTACCTTTCCGGCAGGAGGAGTTGGTCCATCCCCGGAATCTTGGCATGTTACCAAGATTCCAGGGACGAATACCAGTAAGAACAGAATTTTTCTAATATCCGTAGTCATTATAGAGGTTGAAGTTTGCGCCTAAGATGATATTAAAGATGGGCCAATATTGGCGTGCCTCCAATTGTTCTTTTGTCAATTCTGCATCAAAGATACGATGACCGTACTTTGCTTTCATGCTGGCAGCAGGAGCCCCATTGCTAATATAGGCATCGCTCTTCACCCATCCTCCGGTTTCGCTACCATCAACATATCCGTCAGGTACGCCATTCTCGCCCAGCTGGAGGCCATATATCTGCTCTATGCGATAAGCGGTAGAGCCATCCTTGGTTACCTCTGTCGTAGGAGCGTATTTCACATAGATAGCATCCGATAATTTGCCTTCATACGGAGTTCCGGTAAAATCAATCTTACCATTGGTCACATGTGTGAAGTTTGCGATGTCTTCTTGGGCAGCCCATAACTTATCAGCGAATACGCCCCACCGCATCAAGTCATATTTACGGATAAATTCGCCACCGAACTCCCATGCACGCTCTTGCATCATGTTCTCCATTGTCAATGGCTTGGAAGGCAGACCTGCACGCGCACGTACCTTATCAAATAGCGATTGCGCCCCAAGATTATCCGGTCGCGTCGGTTTTACTCCGCATACACTACCGATAGCAGCCTCAGCGTACATCAGCAGCACATCAGCAAAACGCATCTGCGGGATATTGATACCATCCTCGTCTCCGGCTGTTGTAAAGATCATCCATTCCTGACGATACTTACCGAAGTAGTTCTTAACAATCTTTTCCGGACTTTGGTAAAGCACGCTGCCGGATGTTCCTTCAATCTTGGAATCAGCGTCATACGCCCATTCTCCCGGACTCAAAGTAACCCATTTGCGTTTATCCCCCTGTTCAAAGGAGAAGATATAGGAAGGAGTAGCTACAATCTTCGCATTGGATTTCGAAGAGGTGGTCATTCCTTTGAGTAAGTTCGAAGCTATTGCGGTCTTGTTTACATAAGCACCCATACGGTTCATGAACTGGCCGCGGGTTCCGTCAGCAAACGGTACCTCCCAAAGACTCTCGGATTGATTGTAATCCGTTACGCTGGCGGAAACGGCTTTGAAGACATCTTGATAGTTGTCCAGCAGTTTGGAATAGCCGTCGGCATTGATCACTTCTTCGCATGCCCACATGGCTTCGTTCAGCAACTCTATGCGTTTGTTCTCGTCCACGTTGAAATCCACTTTCCATGAACTTCCCTGTGCCATCTGCAAAGGACGCAATGCCTTGCCTGCATACACCAGGTCGATACGCGCCAAGAGACCCAAAGCGAACTCACGGTTCATACGTTCCACCGTTGCTTTCTTGATTAGCGTAGGTACGGTACCCGGACATTCAGCGGCATTCGGCATCAGTTGTGCTGCATGTTTCAAATCGACACGCAGTTTCTCGAATACGAGATTGCGGTCCACTTTCTTCGGATAAATAGACGCATCCGTTCCGTCCATCGGGGAGAACATATACGGGATATCACCCCATAATTTGAGCATCTCATAAGTCATCCATGCGCGAAGTGTCAACGCCTCACCGTAGAGATAGCGGAAGGTGGCTTTCGTGGTATCCGAACCATGTTCAATACCGTTGATAGCCACATTGGCACGCTCAATGCCGACAGTCAAATACGCCCAGGGATTCTTGTCCTTCACGTTCAAATCCGCATGTCCTGCGCTTGTCATCGAATAGACCGCAAAGTCCGGCGTAGCTGATGAACTACTTGGAGCATAGAATTCGATGTCGGTTCCGGGCATTACCCACGGACCACCTAAACGTGAACGATAGGAGTTCTGCTCGCCCAAAATAGCATATATTCCTGCTATCACTTGCTCAGTCTGCTCATCGGAAGCAAAAATCTGAGAGTCCATAGAAGAGGGCGAGTTGTTGGAAAAGAAATTATCACAACCGGTGCAAAGCACTGCCACGCCCATCAAAATATAACTAAAATACTTTTTCATATCTGTATAATTTTTTACGATTTAGAATGACAAGTTAACACCTACGTTAAAGCCGCGGCTCTTCGGATAAGCCGAATAGTCAACACCCGGCTGAAGAGGATTCTTGCTTCCCAGCACATCCACCTCCGGATCGAAGCCCGAATATTTGGTTGCGCAGAAGAGATTACTTGCCTGAACATAGATACGGCATTTGGTGATATACGCCTTGCTAATCCATTTTTCTGCCAACGAATAACCCAAGGTGAGTTGGTTAAGACGAAGGAATGAACCATCCTCTACAAATTCGTCTGTAATCAAATAGCCCTTCGAATAAGGAGAACGAGTCTTGTTCGCATTGATCGCATCCAATTCTTTAGCCATCAAATCGAAATCATATCCAATCTCAGGACGGGCGCTAATCACATCCGGCAAATAAGCTCCGGTGGCGTCAAACATCGAGTAGCGGTTTTGGAATGCCACGTCAAACAGCATGTTACGCCAGGAGGTCTTGTTATCACTTGTTCCAATGGTCGTCCAGTCCATCTTGTTCAGATTCAGGACCTTGTTGCCGATTGCATAGGTAAAGTTTGCACCCAAGTCAATCTGTCCCCATTTTTCGCCGCCGATATTGAAATTGATAGAGAAACCTCCGGAGCACTTAGGCAGTGCATTACCCAGAATAACCAAATCGTTGGCATCAATCTTGCCATCCGGCGTACCATTAGCGCCTGACACATCTGCCAATTTTACCATACCCGGGTATGCTTTACCTTGGTCTGCGTGAGGTTGTACCGCATTGTCTTTCAACTGCCAGTTAACACCGCTGTAGTCCTCAAAATCCTGTGAAGCGAGATAAATACCATCGGTCTTGAAACCATAGATATTACCTATTGCCTGACCGGGGAACGCATTAAACTCTGGCAGTGTACCGGAGAAGAGACCTGTCGGAGCAGGAAGACTCTCCAGGCCACCCAGATCTTTCACGATAGTCTTGTTCGCAGCGATATTTGCGCTAACGCTCAAGTTATAATGCAAATCTTTAGCACGATGATCCAGGATTATTCCGTTCACCGAGAACTCGATACCTCTGTTCTCTGTAGAACCGATATTACGATACTGAGCAGAATAGCTTTGGCTTAAGTTATAAAGCAAAATCAGATCTTTTGTGGTATTGAGATAGAGATCCAAAGAACCGCTCAATCGCTGGTTGAAGAAACCGTAATCGAGACCAAGGTTACGGGTAATCGTAGTCTCCCATTTCAGATTCGGGTTCGCGGCAATCTTCTTGCTTCCACCGGCAATCCAGGATACATTCGTGATTCCGCTGATCCAGGGTGTTCCCGGTTGGCTAGTCACGAAATCAGGATACAAGTATCCCAAATTCACTTGGTTGTTACCCGCAGTACCATACGAGAAACGCAGTTTCAATTGAGACATCCAACTTTGCGCATTCTCCATGAAACTCTCCTCGGCGATATTCCATGCAACGGCTGCCGACGGGAAGAAGCCCCATTGATTTCCCTTCGTGAAACGGGAAGAACCATCAGCACGGAAGGTCAACGATACATAGTAACGCGATTTGTAATCATAGTTCGCACGGGCAAAGAATGATAACATATTATCGTTCGGGTCGATATAGTTCGTACTGATCGAAGATTCAGCACTTCCTAATAACTGGAACACGCGCTCCGGCTCCATGGATTTATCGAAGCCCATGAATGTCTGAGTAGCATCCCAACCTTTATTGATAAGAATCTCTTCACCCAAGAGCAACGACACATTATGCGCATTGGCAAATTTCTGATCCCAGTTAAAGGTATTCGTCTGGCGGAATTTGGAATTAAACTCCTTCAGCACAATACCGGCACTCTTTCCCGGACACAACACTTGAGCCGTATAAGCGGTCTTTGCTCCGTAGAAACGATTGGTATTAACGGATTTGTAATCGTAGCCAATCTCGGATTTCCATGTGAAATGTTTCAGGAACTTATAAGAGATATATCCATTCACATTGAAGCGAACCTCTTTCTTGTTCTTGTAGTTATCATGTATTACCTCCAAAGGATTGTAAAGACTACCGAAACGGTCCTCCGGATCTTCCTCGGTCGCAGCTTGCTTTTCCAGATGTATCGGAGTATATACCACCGAGTTACGCAAACGGGACTCAGAAGCAGTCTTTGAACCTTCGTCTTTTGTAGTATTCGAACCCGATCCGTTCACATTCGTATCCGAGTAACGCGTATTGAACGCGATTGTCATATTCTTGATAGGTTTGAATTTGGCCTTCAAACTCAAGTTATTACGATGATAATCCGAAGCCTGCATGATAGCCGTGTTGTCAGTACGCGTGTAGTTAAGATTGAACGTGGCATTCTTGTTACCACCGCTGACAGAAATACTATGATTACTATCAAAACCGGTACGGCCGAACGTCTTATCCAGCCAGTCGGTACGCTCAAACGTCTCTGCATCTGCAATCAGCGTCGCAAAGTCTCCGGCGTACTGAGAGGGGAAAAAGCCATAGAAGTTCTCGTCATTCAGGCCACCACGCCATAAATATGCATTCTCCATCTGCGTCATGATGAAATCTGTATTGCTCAACAACCGCGGGCGTTTTGCCAGCCATTTCCAGCCCACATAACCTGCGTAATCAAAATGGAAAACCATCTTGTCCTCACTATCGGTATTCGCGTCTTTGGTCGTAATAATGATAACACCATTCGCACCTTGCGCACCATAGATAGCGGTAGCGGCAGCGTCTTTCAATACATCCATCGAAGCGATGTCCGTCGGCGCAATATCCGAGATGGAGCTGACCGGCATGCCATCCACGATATACAACGGGTCGTTGCTCTGGGTCAGAGAGGTACCACCACGCACACGGATTTTCACATCAGCATCCGGGCTACCCTCAGCCGTCGTTACGGACACACCGGCCAACTTACCTTGCAGCGCCTCTGCTGCGCTTGCTACCGGTACATCCTTAATCTGGTCCGCACTTACGGAACTAACAGCTGTAACGAGGTCGCGCTTCTTGGTCGTACCATAACCGGTAACCACTACCTCCTCCAGCACTTCGCTGTTCTCGGAGAGCACTACGTTCATTACATCGCCGGTAATGTTCAACTCCTGCGTCTTCATTCCGATGTAGGAGAAAACAAGCACCTTCGCATCATCCGGCACATCGATAGTATAGTTACCATCGAAGTCCGTCACTGTACCGATAGTGGTACCCTTCACGACTACGGAAGCCGAGATAATCGTCTCGCCAGTCGGATCTTTTACCGTTCCGCTGATTACACGTGCCTCAGCCGCCATGCCTGACAAAAGCAAGACGGAAAGCATCATCGTACGGAACACTCTAAAATTTAGTTTCATAGAGAATTAGTTTGTTATTAAATGAAAAAATTGGTTATTTCCATATTAACGCGCGCATATACGCATCAAATTCGGCGGCAAAGGTACAAAAAAAAACACACGTAAATGTGTATTTTTTGACGGAAATAATGCACATATGCATTTTTTTGCAAACTCGACTTTGCAATTCTTAAATCTCCAATCTAAAATCTTAAATCTAAAACGGCTCAGCGTACGTGCATCCTTCGCGCCAGCGGGAACAGCCATAGCGTGTGTTTCCGCGGATAATCAACCCTTGACGGCAAACGGGGCAGAGCATGCCTGCCTTGTTGGTCTTTACATCGCGCACTACACCCGAAGTCATCTCCTTCAGTTCCGCCAGAAAATCCTGCGCTTGGTATTCGCCGCGCTCTATCTCACGCAGTTTTTTCTCCCAAAGTCCCGTCAGTTCGGCGGACTTCAGCAGCGGAGAGATGATTGTATGAATAAGATTGATTCCCGTCTCGGTAGCGCGGATGGACTTACCCTGCTTCACGATATACTTGCGTTGGTAGAGTTTCTCTATGATAGCCGCACGTGTGGAAGGACGGCCTATACCGTTCTCCTTCATCGCCTCGCGCAGTTCATCGTTCTCCACCGTCTTTCCCGCCGTCTCCATCGCCCGCAGCAAGGTCGCCTCGGTATAATACTTCGGCGGCGTAGTGGTCTTCTCTTTCAGCAACGGTTCGTGCGCTCCGCTCTCCCCTTTCGTAAAAGCCGGCAGGGACCTTGTCTCCTCCGGAGTGTCTTCGTCGGAGGACATTGCTGCGCTATCAGCGCCTGCTGTGCCTTCGGCACTTGCTGCACTATTCGTGCTTGATGAACGCTCATTCTCAAACACCGTTCTCCAGCCTGGTTTGAGTACTTCGCGGCCGGTGACCTTGAAGTCGATCTCACCTGCTTTCGCCAGTACCGTGGTGTTGCTCACTTCGCACTCCGGATAGAACACCGCGATAAAATGCAGCGCCACGAGATCATATACTTTCTTCTCGTCCGCCGTCAGTCCTTCGGGACGCATGCCCGTCGGGATGATGGCATGGTGGTCGGTCACTTTCTTGTTGTCGAACACCTTCTTCGACTTCGGCAATTTTTTGCCCAACAGCGGTGCTACCTGCGGGTAGTAATCTTTGATGCCGGCTAACGTATTCGGGATTTTCGGATAGATATCATCGCTCAGATAGGTTGTGTCCACGCGCGGATAGGTCGTCACGCGCTTCTCGTAGAGCGACTGGATGAGTTGGAGCGTCTGCTCGGCAGAGAAAGAGTATTTCTTGTTGCAGTCCACCTGCAGCGATGTCAGATCGTACAGTTTCGGCGCGAACTCCAATCCTTTCTTCTTCTCCACGCTCGTGATGGTCAGCGGCAGATCTTTGATGCTGTCCACCAATGCTTGTCCCTGCTCTTCACTCGTGATGGCATATTCGCCTTCTTCTACGGGAATCTGGGCATTGAACAGCGTATCGCGGTAGTTGGTCTTCAACTCCCAATAGGTACGCGGCACGAAGTTCTCTATCTCCGCCTGCCGCTTCACCACGAGTGCGAGCGTCGGTGTCTGCACACGTCCTACGGACAGCACCTGGCGGTCTTTGCCCGTTCCGCGTGCGTACCTTATTGTATATGCGCGCGTGGCATTCATGCCCAGCAGCCAATCGCCGATGGCGCGCATCATGCCCGCTTCGTATAAATGCTGGTACTCCGACTGGTCTTTTAATGCCTGAAAACCCTCACGGATAGCTTCTTCGGTCAACGAACTGACCCAAAGTCGCTTCACCGGACATTTGCATCCGGCCTGCTGGTACACCCAGCGCTGGATGAGTTCTCCTTCCTGGCCGGCATCACCGCAGTTAATCACCTCGTCGGCTTGTTCGATCAGGCTCTTGATGACGTTGAATTGCTTGTGGACACCTTCATCGCCGGACACCTTGATAGCAAATCGCGCAGGAATCATCGGCAGCGTGCTCAGGTTCCATCCTTTCCACTGTTCCGTATATTCCTGCGGATCCAATAATGCGCACAGATGACCGAAGGTCCAGGTTACCTGATAACCGTTCCCCTCGAAATAGCCGTTTTTGCGCTGGTTGGCACCCAGCACACGGGCGATATACTCACCCACGGACGGTTTCTCTGCGACACAAACTATCATCTATATCTCCAATCTCAACTCTTCTGCGCCCCGTAGCCGTAGCCTTTGCGGCTGCTCTTCGTGCCGTTGAGCACACATGCGACATTATGCAGGCGTTCCTGATCGATGAGTTGATTCAGATAATCGATCATCTCCGTCGGCGTGTACTTGTAGCGGCTGACGAAGATCGTCATGTCGGCGATGCGATCCAGCAGATATGTATCACTCACGAGCGCTACCGGCGCGGTATCGACTATGATATAGTCGTACCGCTTGCGCAGTTCTGCGAACAGTTCATCCACGCGCTTGGTCTGCAGCAACTCCGCCGGATTAGGAGGAATAGTACCGCAAGGAAGCAGATCGAGGTTCTTATGCTCACCGCTCGGTACGATCACATCGTCTATCGTCACGCTCGGTTCGGCGAGGTAATCCGTTAGATGGCCCTTCTGCGCCAGGCCAAAATACTGCGCGATCATCGGTTTGCGGATATCGAGACCCACCAACGCCACTTTCTTCCCGAGGATAGCGAGGGACAGAGCGATATTAGTCGATATATACGATTTACCTTCGCCGTTGATGCTCGAGGTAACAAGGATGACCGGATTCTTGACGCTCGATGAAATCATGAAGCGCAGGTTCGTACGAATCAGTCGGAAGAGTTCCGCCGAGACGGTGGACTCACCCTCACGGATGGCAATATGCGCCTGGCGGGAGTTCTGAACGATCTCACCCAGCATCGGCGCCTTCACGCGACGCTCGTACTCCTTCGCATCGTCCACTTTGTCATTGAACAGCGTGTAGATATACAGCAGTGCCGCCGGGAAAAGCAGACCTAAGATGAAGCATATTACCAGCAGGTTCATCAACTTCGGCGTACGGCTGCGCACGTCGCGTTGCGGTACATCGAGGATCTTTGCCGGGATAGTCGTAGCAGCCAGCATCAGAGCGTTCTCTTCGCGTTTCTCGTAGAGGAACAGATAGAGTTGCTCTTTGATCTTCTGGTCTCGCACGATGCGTACATATTCGCGCTCCTGCTCCGGAGCATCCTTGATTTGGCGGTTGAATTTCGAATCCTGCGCCTGCAGGTTACGTTGACGGATACGCAGGCTCTCGCGCACCGAACTGATAGTGGCGATGATGTTCTGACGCATCGAGGCCAGTTGCAGGTCCATTTGCTCCAGCACGGGGTTATTCTCCGTTGCGGTACGCTGGATACGCATACGTTGCAATACAATCGAGTTATACTCCGACAGGCTCGACTCCAATGCCGCATCGGTGATGCCTATATTGGCAGGAATAAGACTTCCTTGCTTCGAGTCGTTGTGCAGGAACTCATCGATATAATCCACGAGATTCAACTGCGTCTCGATCTCCGCCATAGCCTGTTGCTCCACGCTGTTGGCTTCCAGAACCAGACGGGCTTGCGTCTCGATATCGGCAATCTTGTTCTTCTCCTTGTATTGCGAAACAGTCTTCTCCGCCTCGCTCAACTCGGCCGTGATGATATTCATTCGCTCGTTGATGAACGATGCCGTATTCGATGCCAGCATGTTCTTGTCCACGATGGCATTGAGGTTGTATTGCTCAATGATCTTATGCAGCAATGCGCAGTCGCGGTCCGGCATCGGAGACTTCATCGTCAGTTTGATGATATTGCTCTCTTTCTTGTGCAGAGTCACGGAGATTAACTTGCGGTAATCGGCAACGACCAACTCATGACGTTTGTGTATCACGCGGTAGGTCGTGTCGCTACTCAGCGTACGGTTCGGATGAATACGCAGCGTACCGGCGAGCGTCTCTACCGGTTCGTCCAGACTCGCCACTTTCGTGGAGGAGCGATGGAAGAAACCGCTCTTCACGCGTACCTTGTAGCCTTTCTTCGTCGGCTTCACATAGACGATGAACGGATACTCCTGGCAGCGTTGGCTCAACTGCAGATACTCAATGGTCATCGCCGGATTCTTGAACTCGCCTTTCCAGCGGAATCCGTCTTTCACGTACGAGGACTCCCAGAGGTTCAGCGCATCCAGAGACTGCGTCACCAAGCCGCGCGAAGAGAGAACAACCACTTCGTCCTCGGCCGCGGTGTTACCGCCCAAACCGAGCATCGCGAGCGAACCCAACTGATCACCTATACTGCTGTCTTTCTGACGCAGGACAATGGTTGCGTCCGTCGTCCAGTTCGGCGCCTTGCGCAGGTAATACGCCGTGCCAAGAAGCACGAAGAAACCTACTCCTATCGCAAACCACCACCATTTTTCCATGACGATGTGCACTATCTTCCGCACATCGATTTCATTATTTCTGTTTTGTTCCATTCTCTAAACTCTAATCTCTAAACACTAAACACTAAACTTTCAATCCCAACAATCATTTTGCGCGCGCCGCGTTGACTACGGTTACGATCACCGTCGCCGCACTCGCTACGGTTGAAACCATACTCAGCCATAAGCTCGCATTCGCACTGCTCACCGCACGTACCTTGTTCGGCGATACATAGACGACGTCGTTTTGTTGCAGGAAGAAATACGGCGAAGTGAAGATATTCGCATCGCGTATATTCAGGCGTGCCATCTCTAATTTCCCGTTCACTTCGCGTGTGACGAGCACATTGTCGCGGCGGCCATATACCGTCAAGTCGCCGGCGGAAGCCAGCGCATCGAAGAGCGTCATGCGACCATTTGCCATCGGTATGGATCCGGGACGGTTCACCTCGCCCAGCACCGACACCCTCGCATTCACGATGTGCGTATGTACTTGGGGATTCAGCACCTGGGACTCTAATTTCTCCTTTATCATACTCTCCACCTCATTGCGCTTCAAACCCGCTACGTGCAGTTTGCCTAACACCGGAAACTCGATGTCTCCGTTCTCATCCACGGTGTAGTACTGCAGCGCAGGAGTCGTAGAAAGCGTTGTCGCACCCGGAGTAGCATACACTACCGCCGGCAGGTTGTACGGCACTACCGCCTCCGGATCCAGTGCGGACACATAAATCGTAAGCGCATCGCCGATACGGACGGTCAATTCCGACTGAACTTGATAATTCGCATTGATGGAGTCTGCCGTCTCCGGTTGAGCGTTCGACACATAGGTCATCTGTTTCTGGGTTACGCAACTCGCCATCAGCGCTGCTGCAGCAACCGCAAGAGTCATTTGCAAAAATTTACGCATAGTTATTCAAAATAAGCGTGCAAAATTACTACAAAAAAATGGAATATGCAAGAAATTAACACAAAAAAGTGCATATGCTTGCATATTTCAAAAAAAAGCAGTACTTTTGCAAGACATTTTGTCAGGTTTATATGACGCAACAGGAGTTATTAGCTATCAAGCAGCGTTTTGGCATCATGGGCCAGAGTCCGCTGCTCAATCGGGATATTGAGATCGCGGTGCAGGTGGCACGCACCGATTTGAGTGTGCTCATCACCGGCGAATCCGGTGTGGGTAAGGAGCATTTTCCGAAGATCATACATGCCTATTCGGCGCGCAAACACGGCGCCTATTTCGCCGTGAACTGCGGTGCTATCCCTGAGGGCACTATCGACAGTGAACTTTTCGGGCACGAGAAAGGCGCCTTCACCGATGCAAAAGCCGAGCATAAAGGTTATTTTGAGATCGCGGACGGAGGTACGCTCTTCCTTGACGAAGTCGGTGAACTGCCGTTGCAGACGCAAGTGCGCTTACTGCGCGTGCTTGAGACGGGCGAGTTCCTCCGTATGGGTTCAAGTACAGTGCGCAAAACCAATGTACGCGTCGTGGCGGCTACCAACCTCAACATGCGTCAGGCAATCGAAGACGGACGGTTCCGCGAGGACCTCTATTACCGTCTCAACACCGTAGAGATACGCGTTCCCGCCTTGCGCGAACGCAAAGAGGATATACCGTTGCTCTTCCGTAAGTTCGCCGTGGATTTCTGCACGCGCTATCAGATGCCGCCCCTCTCGCTCAGCGATGAAGCCACGCGGCTGCTGCAGAACTGCTACTGGAGGGGAAACATACGCCAACTCAAAAACCTCGCTGAGCAGATAGCCGTCATCGAGATGGATCATCAGATTAGTGCCGACACGCTCCGCAAATACCTGCCCAAAGAAGAGAACCAGCAAGGTATTGTTCTCCGCAATCCTGCGCAGGAACAGTCCAAAGACTACTCGCACGAGATCGGCATCCTTTATAACATGGTGATGCAGAACAAGAAAGACCTGGAGGAACTCAAATCACTTCTGACCCATCGGGATACCGCTATTCCTGAATTCCGGGATTCCAAAATCGCGCCTACGGTGATACAGACGCCGACAGACGACGAGCCGTGGGAAAACGGAGAGGTCATCGAAGACGAGCGCCCCACCGAGCAACCGCAGGCACCCGCCAGCCTCGAGGACACCAATCGCGAACTGATGCGCGAAGCGCTGGAACGTAGCGGAGGAAACCGCAAAGTGGCGGCTGCACAACTCGGCATCTCCGAACGCACACTCTACCGCAAAATCAAAGAATACGGGCTGTGAAAGGTTTAAGGTTTAGAGGTTAGAGGTTAGTGGTTAGTGGTTAGTGGTTAGTGGTTAGTGGTTAGAGGTTAGAGGTTAGAGGTTAGAGGTTAGAGGTTAGAGTTTAGTGTTTAAATATTTTTATGTTTTTTCCATGCAAAAATAATACGCTCCGCAGGAGCATTGATGCGAATCAGCAGACTACCGGAAATGTATTTACAGGTAGTTTGGTGAGACGAAGCAGTAGAAGCCTGTCAAGGCTGGTTATTTTGGCATGGGGTTTTTTATGTTTTCTTCTCTCGTCCTGCTCTATCAGCTATAAGATGAACGGGGCGAACATCAACTACCAGACGACCCAATCCATCTCTATCGCCGACTTTCCGAACAACGCGCCGCTCGTGAACCCCACCCTCAGCAATGCACTCACAGAAGGCATACGCGACCTCTTCCAGCGTCAGACACGACTGCAGATGTTGCGAAAAGGCGGAGACTTGGAGATAGAAGGAGAGATCACGGGTTATACCGTTACACAGGGGGCTATCTCGGCAGACAGTTACGCATCGGAAGGAAAACTGACCATCACCGTCGTTGTGCACTTCACGAACAATGTCAACCCCGAGGAGTCGTTCGACAAGACATATACTTCGTATCAAACCTACGATTCGAACTTGCTGCTGACGGATATACAAGATGAACTCTGCAATGCGATGATCACCGAATTCGCAGAGAACATCTTCAACGACACAGTCGCTCGGTGGTAAAAATCACGCTTAAACGAGTTTAGACTAATTTTTTTGCTAAAAATCTTGTTAATTTGAAAAATTTGTTGTAATTTTGCCGCCGATTTTGCCGAAAGCAATCACAAATAACAAATAAAAACATAGCTATGTACGTATTTTTAACAATCCTGATCGTTATCGCCGCTATCCTGCTGACGCTGCTGGTGTTGGTTCAGAATAGCAAAGGCGGTGGATTGGCTGCCGGTTTCGCGAGCGGCAACCAAGTGATGGGTGCGCCGAAGACGGCAGACTTCCTGGAGAAGACGACATGGACACTGATTGCCCTGATTGTTGTCTTCAGCATCGCTGCTGTTGGTTTCAGCAAAGGCCGTCAGGCTGCCGCTGAGGATCAATCGGTTATCGTAGTGGACGAGGCTCCTGCAGCACAACCTGCAGCAGAGTTCCCCGCTGAACCGGCTGAGTAATCAACCCTATTCACAAAATTAAAGGCAGTTCCATTGGAGCTGCCTTTAATTTATTATTTCACCATACGTCCGGTTGCGTCGTGTATCTTCTCGCCGCGGAGGATGTACAGCGTACCGTCGATAAGTACCTTCATGGGTTGGTCGCCGCTCTCGATATTCTCGAAGCCCTCCTCCGTGCCGTGATGCTCATCTCCTACGATTCCTCCTCCTACGATTACATTATAGGTTACTTTACTGAAGTATACAACAAAATCACCGGGGCCGCTTAAGCTGAACTTTACTTCTGCTTCACCGCCGTTAACACCGTACCAGTTGCCATTATAAACAACTTTCAAACTAACCGACTCGTAGGCTTTATCTACGTGGTACACTTTCGCGTATTTAGCTATATCTTCATGCCACGTCATCTCGTTAGCGGATAGACCGGTAGTCCATGCGACACCAAAGATCTCCGCCTCAGAACCGACGACATACGCCTCGTCCGCTTTCACGGTCATACTGCCGAAGAGAATTAGGGCAGTGAAGAGAGTAAGAATCTTTTTCATAATGAGCAGCGGTCAACTCTTGAACGTTTGAACCTTATTAAGACCTTATTATGTCCTTATTAAGACTAGGTTATTACCTGTACACTTTTATGGAAGTAATATTTATCAAGGAATGATATCCCCGCGTCTCGGAGCGTGCATGAGGTCATCGCCTCCTTCGTTGATGGACACGTTCAGCATCAGGTTCTCTACGCGGATATCCAGCGTCTCTGTGGTCGGTTTGCTATAGTTCTTCTTCATAATTCAATAGTTATCAGATGTTAGTTAATCCTTCCCCATCCCCCTCCTTTGACAGAGGGGTTAGGGGTAGGCTTTTCTTATTTTACCAGATGTCCTGTTGCGTCAAATACCTTCTCGCCGCGGAGGATGAACAGCGTACCTTCGATCAGCACTTTCATCGGTGCATCACCGCTCATGAGATCCTCTATACCGGTAGTCTGGTTCTGACCATGAACGTTCATCGTGATATATCGACGTCCCGGAGCAGGAGCTGCGCTCGACAGCTCATCCACCTCGTCCATCTGAACATAAGCGCGATGTGCGACAACATTCAGATGATCTCCCGAAACACGCCATAATGCATGACCGGAGAAGTAATATACGTTCTCTACATCATTCAAGACGTCGTCGATGAACGAACCCTTCATAGCGCCACTGTTGTCCGGTTCGGTAGCCGGAGTCTCATCGGTGTAGTAGAAGTTCATCGCATTGCTCTTTGACTCAAAGAGATACGGTTTACCCGGCTCCATGTGGCTGACAGTTGCGAAGACTACTTTGCCTTCTGCGTTCTTGCCAACCAACTCGAAGATATCTCCGCCGGTAGCAATAGCGCCATGCTCGAGACAGATAGTACCAAGCTCACCCGGAGCCATCCAGCTATCACCATGAGCAGCGTCACGCGCATGATCCGGAGCGGCTTTCTTCATGAACTTAATGCTCGTGAAGTTCAGCATGTTATTACCGTCACCGGTTGTTGCGGTAAGTACCACATCGCCTGCCGGAACAAAGCAGTAGTAGGTAATCGGATTCTGGTTGTGTGACAACTCGGATTGGTGAGTTCCGTTCACTACAAGGGCGCGACCGTCTGTCTTATTATTGCCGGTATGCGAGAAGATAACCTTAATAAGACCATCCACCGTTGTATGGAACTTAATCATCGATGCTTGCAACTTACCGTCCGCGAACTTGTTCGCAGTAACGATGAGGTTGTCGGATTCGAAATCTCCGTTGTTAACGATACCTGCTACATTTGCAAAAATCTCTTCGTTGCAGAGACCGCTGGTAGCTGCAGAACCATCATTTGCCTTCGAGAAGTCCCAAGTAATATCGTCCGTTACATCTACGAGCGTAGCGATTGCATGATCTACATAGAAGTGAACGGTGTAAACTTTAGTATCAGAAAAATCTTCCGAAGTTACTGTTACGGTCGATACTGCCTCGTAGTTAACAAACGCTGTTGCATTGTTGATAACCACGCTTGCATAGCCGGCCATAGTAGCTGTTGCGGTCAGCGTCGGAACATCAACGGTTCCTTCCGACAGATCAACGCGGTAGTTCAGCTCTGCCGGAGCGAATGTCGGGTCAAGCGTACCATTCGATACACTCAGTGCGCTCAATGTAGCGTCTGATGCATCGCGATAAGCAAGCGTTGCCTCGTCAGACTTGATAGAACTATCTTGGTGACCGGCAAGCGAGTTAGTAACGATTACATAGTACGTACCCTCCGTTGTGGTCGTCAGTGTTGCTGTCGTTTGACCGGAAACCTCGCTGTCATCAGCAGCTTTATACCATTGATATTTTAGAGTACCACCATCGCTAACCTCAGCCTCAACCGTTGCGGTCAGGTTACCCGGACCGAAAGTATGATTGCTTGCAGGTTGCGTTGTAATCGTCGGCTCCTCTGCTTTCGGGAGGGCGAACTCTAACTTGTTAATCTTAACCTGAACACCAGAACCATTAATGTACCAATCTCCGGCTGCGAGAGAGAATTCACCATCGCCTGTTGATTCATATAGTTTGGCTGCATCCTCAGTAGAGCATTCGCTTCCGATGTAGTATTTCTTATTATCAGAATATACATTAACAGTCATTGGATTATCCAAATGGAACTTGATATAATGAGTGCCAAGAGTCTGCAACTGCACATTGCTTGCGGAATTGATCTTTGCCTCTGCGGATAGTTTATATTCTATTCCATCAATAGTGCGCAATGTATTTGCTGCTACATTCTGACGTTTCTTGGAATAGTCAAAGACATAACCAGCCTCGCCGCCTTGAAGCAGTGCATCACCAGATTCAACTGCCACAATTTGGCAGAAATACAACTTTGTATTCTCCACTCCGAATATCACTTCCGCATTTGTAGTAAGAGTCATATCATAACTTACTAGTTGAGAACCCGGATCTACAGTTACGGTTTCCGAAGCAATAGATGAGCCTTCTTCCATCTTGTAGATATAAATCTTTCTTGCAGAGGAGTCTGTATTACGCATATAGAACCAGAAAGTAATATTCTTTTTTGTCGGAGCGTAATAAATACCCTTTGTCTGGCTACCTTCAGTCTCTCCACTGAAACTGGTATGAGTACTACCCATTTGGATATATTTGGTATAACTTATACCATCAACTATATAAGATCCAGATTTTAATTGATCAGCCTTGATACGGAAGTTTCCGGTAAGAGCACCAGCCTCTACAAGTTTGATACCATCCTTTTCTGCGGGTTCGGTTACTACCACATTGAAATCAACCGATTTAGCATTATAACCACTTACAGCTGCCTGCGAAGCAGTAATAGTTGCCGTACCGGCAGCCGTAGCAGTAAAGTTATTACCGTCAATTGCTGCACCTGTGCCACCATCGGTCTTCACGCTATAGGTAATAGCACCTGTGCTTGTCTTAGCCGTAATAAGTGAACTCAAATCCAAAGCTGAACCGCCAGTTGTATAAGCACCCTCATCATAAGTCAAAGTCGGATCAACCGGAACAACATGCAGTACCCATTGTGCGGTAAACGTAGTAGGTGCTGCGGTCATTGTATAAGGAGCACCCGCGGCATACTTGACAGCATCAATATCGCATAACCAGCCGTCAAAGTCATAGCCGTCTTTTTCCAGCGCATTATCCATAGCCAGTGTAATCTCTGTTCCTGCTGCTACAGATGCTTGCGTCGGCAGTGTTTCACCACTCTTTACAGAACCTTCACCTGCACTATACGTTACAGAATAAGCGGGTACAAGATGCATCTTAATAAAACCTGCATCACCACCGCCAGAACCGGAATTATTCTCAATATATACGAAATTCACAATAGCCGGATCCATTGCCAATTCAACAGCACTATTAGCTGCCGCTGTTTTAGTCACAGTACTGGTTACACCATTCACTTTGATTACCACATTGCGATTTGCAGCAGAGCCTGAAGTCAGTTGCAAATAAGCCACACCTGTCGGAACTGCGATATAGATTCGCGAGTTACCAGAAGATATACGACGGTTGGCCTCTTGCTCTTGATTCTTTGCAAACTTAACACCCTTGCCGGAGTCCCATCCGTAAGGAGCAAAGATATAAGCGGGAACGCCATCAAATGTAATATCCTCGTCAAGTGCTACACCCGCAACATTGAGTTGAACAGGAACAATTGTATATTCATCATAGTTGCTATCTGCACCTGTTACTTTCAACTTACCTTCATCCATTACAGCCGAGGCGCCTTCTTCTACCCAAGACGCAAATGCAGCTGATACGAAAGTCGGCGCGTCTGAGCCGATGTACGGAACTCTGATTTCTTTTGTGCCAGCATTGATAGCACCCTTGGCTCCGTTGCTGAACACTACCTCCAAAAGATCACGCTTTGCCTCAGCTTCATTGATGGTAATTTCATAGTCCTGCGTGGTGGTGTTATCCTCGGCTTTTACGGTTACAACGAACTTGTGGTTCGTACCGTCATAAGTTACATCTACGGTCTGAGCCTCTTCCGACTTGGTATAAGTCACCTTATCTGCAGTAGGATCAGCTGTACCGTATCCCTTCGTTATAGTATAGGCCAATGTTGCAGGGTCAAAGGTCGGACTCAGCGTATAATCTGTTACCGCAAGTGCATCCAGTGTAACGACATCACTTGCCGCAGTGGCTTTGCTGACGCTAATCGTATACGTGTCGCTGTGCGTACCATCTTCTGCTGTAACAGTAATCGTCTGCGTATTAGCAGGGTCACCTGCAGTAGGAACAGCAACGGTGAATCCACTTGCGGGACTTGCTGTTGCTAATGGATGGATAGAATAAGTTACTGCTACTTCCGTCAAAGCAGAAGCCGCAGGTACTTCATAACTATAGACCTTACCAACCGGAGTGATCGCCTCGCTGTTAATGGTTACATCCGAAATCGAGCAGTCAGTACTTGCCTCGCACGAACGGTTAACAGACAGGGAATGTACAAACGGGTTCATGTTACCGCCTCCGTGTTCGTCTACGTCTGTAGAAACACGATACAAGTAAATTGCAGTTTTACCCGTTGCCGCCGATGTTAACACGATGTCATTTGCACCTTGAGTTACGCCACCTATCTTTTCTCCAATCTTAGTTGTACCTTTATCAGAATACAAAATCAAGTTAGCTGATACAGTTGTTACATACACAGTAACGACATCTCCCGCACGCAAAGGCTTGGATAAACCCGTAATTCCGACATATTGGCCATTACTACCTAATTTATAACCTGTGTGAGCCTCATAAGTTGATGTTGTGGTTGAAGTACTAACATCTTTAGTTCCTGTAAGGATACCGGAGACATTGCCATCTTTGTTTCCCGTTAGAACTATTTTAACCAACTCACCGCACAACTTGCCTACGGTAACGGTATGAGCGTCCGAAGCGATCCACTCATCTGTTGCATTGTAATCATTACGCGCTTTTGCAACGATGCTGTATGTTCCGGGAGTAGCAGCCTCAAAATTAAATGTTGCTGAAGTTTTGCCATCTTGTTCAACGCCATCAACAAACCATTTATATCCAGTAGCCGTCTCATCTGGAGTTGCTGTTAGTGCAACAGGGACTGTTGCATATCCCGTTGTTGCACCTGCCACAGAAACAGAGGAAACAGGGTCTGTACTTCCACTACCGGCACGAGTCACAGAGAAACTACCAAAACGAATATTCGTATTTCCTCCGCGGAAGATTTTTATGGAGCCGTCACTCTCTATATCTGCAGCGACCAACGTATATGCCACATCTGTTGGAGATGCGCTTCCTACATTTTGAGCTTCAGATTTATTGCCTGAGTCACTATGCAAGGAATATTGTACAGATTTTGTTTTACCACTACCAGCATTGCTACATAACGTCACGGTCAACTCATCACCAGCCTGAAAACTACCAGATGTTAGTACTAATTGAACATAGGAACTTGACCCTGAGAATTTATAAAAATTCACAGTCCCTATTGTAATAACATCGGATCCCGAATACGTTACACTATTCCATTTCATCGTACAACCTGTCTGAGCGATACCAGTGGTATTCGAATTAGAAGAAATACCATTTAATGTCGCAGAACACAGCTCTGTGTCCGCCCACACGTTACCGATTCCGAAGAGGAGGACGGCGAGGAGGGTAATAAATTTGTTGAATTTGCTTTTCTCCGCCATAAGGGCTCGATTAGCATTAATCTTGCTCTTCATAAGCATTAAATTTTAATTGTGAATATTTATATTAATTTACCGTTTTGCAAAGTAGAGTTTACAAAATCGCGGGCAAAGGTACAAATATTTTTTTACATACGCAAGCGCGAGAGCGCGTGAGCGCAATTTTTACTATATTTTCGTCAATTTTTACACATGCGCGAAGGGATGTCCTTGCAGCGAGGCGTATTCAGAAGTCAGATGTCAGATGTCAGAAATCAGAAGTTAGAAGTTAGAAATCAAAAACGCGGCGGTTCGGCCTACGCGGCCTGAACGTAATCTTCTTAATTCGCGTACTCATGCGAGCATGATACGCGCCTTAATAATCTTCCTCTTGTCCGGCTTGATAGCCGTCCTACCGCCTTACAAAAATACGCTTCGCTCACAAAAATGTCCAAAAATTGCTTCGCAATGCGGGTGATAAAACACAGAGCGGAGCCCGCAAATGCGGACCCCGCTTGTGCTACGTGCGAGCCTTGCTCGCTTACGCTCCGTGCTCAGCGTCGTACTTGTCGCCCTCAAGCTTCCACAGGTACTTCGTCAGGGTCTTGCAACCGCCGGCGGTGTCACGCTGCGCGAGGAACGCGGCGTTGTCCTGGTTGATCTGCATGAGGTCTTTACGACGCAGTGCCACTGCCTTGCTTACCGCATTGAAGCGTGCCCGGATGAGCAGCTCCTTTGCCGACGGGTCGGTCGAGCGCTCCACCTTACGGCGGATATACACGCGGTTACAGTTATTGCTCGTGGTAGCCGCTACGCGGTGGGTACCAAGGAGCATTTTGGTACAAGAGTGCTGACCGCTCTTGCTCGGTTTGGCGAGTGCTCCGGATACGCTGTCGATACCGGCACTCCAGTTTACTTTAGCCATAGTTAAAAAGTTTAAAGGTTTAACAATAAATGTTTAGTGTTTTGCTCTGCAAAACGTTTAGAGTTTCTTTGAGGCGTCGTACGTCTCGATCGTTTTGGTTTGGATGACCACGGAAGTATCGGCTTTCTGCCAGTACTCGGATTTAGTCGTGATCGTTCTCGTCACATTGCAGGACGTCAGTCCGAAGGCTGCACCCAGTGCCGTCAAGGCGGCAATGAGGACGGAGATGATGATTTGATGTCTAGTCATAACTCACTCCTTTCGTTATTAGCCTCCGATGAGATCTCCGTTGGAATCGTAATTGCTGTTCAGCTTGTGCATAGCATAGCCGAAGAGCGAACCGATCTTTGTCTGGGCCTTGAATTCGGCCTTCAGTTTGGCTTTCTCCGTGGGATCGGAGAGGACGGTCCGTACGGCAGCTACGACCTTTGCGAAACGTGCTTTCGCTGCAATCTGCGCCGCAGACGGTTCTGCATCAGACGGGTTGCAAAGCTTACCGGTATACGTGGTGCCGGTCTGCTTGTTGGTGCGGAAATACACATCGCTGTGCATGCACACTTTCTTGCTCATACTCTCGATGAGCGCCATAGGCTTAATCTTTGCCATGTCTGTTTAGGTTTAATGGTTAATACGAATGTTAAAGCCGGCTGTCTTTCGGTTTATCCCTTTATGGTTGCCCGAGACTGAGGATAGGCGATAGACGCCCCGGACAACCATTATCCTATCTATCCGAAAGACAATGCAAAGGTACGAAAAATTTCCGACTTGGGCAATTATTCTGCTTCGCAAATGGAATTGTACTTCCGCGGGCGCAAGTTATAGCCCGCATAGGCGCTTAATTCCTTTACTTCGTACCCGAACAGCCATGTGCGGTGGCTGATATTCGTCCGCAATTGCGGGTCTTTTCGTGTCCAGCCGTAGAGCAAGGTGTTCAGACCCTGCATGCCGACTTGCGCACCGAGCACCTCATCCAGCCGCTCGGCGATTTCGATTTTACTGATGTGCTGCATCATAGGCTTCCGTAGCAATTTTCCACAGTTGCTTTCTGCTTTTTCGGCTACCTTCCGCGCGCATTTGCGTAACCATCTTTGCGATAGCAGCGAAGCGCTCGTGGTGAGCTCGCTGTTTGTTACTGAGACCGGCAGTGTTTTTCTTGGGCATGTTGCACAAGGAGACGTTACCGGATCGTTTGTCTGTTCGGAAATACATGTTTCCAAATTTTCCGGAGATACCTTCGATCCCCGCCATCATTTTAACTTTCGCCATTGTGATTTTGATTTAAATTGTTTGACTTATGTGAACCGGCAAACTGTTGTGCGAAGCGTTGTTGGTTCGCGGCCTCTGCCGGTGTTTTAACATGTTGCGAGCGGTCGGGGCATCTACATGCGTAGATGGTACCCTTTTTAGATCGCCGGAAATAATATTTTCCTTTGCAATGTAGTTTGCCATAGAATGTTTCTATGGGCAGAATTGGGATGACTTTCATAATTTGACATTTTAAATGGTTACTATACTAACGGGTCGCGGTGTGGTCGCGGTGTGGTCTCGGGTTTAGGAGGCAAATGCCCCGTGATAGGGTAGATATTAAGCTCTTTCAGGGCGGACGGCGGACGGGCGGACGACCATTTCTTAAAACTCCCACCCGCGTGTGTGGGGGAATATAGAAACAGGTTGTCCGCCGTCCGCTCGGTCTACCCTTGACCCTCTATATTCCTATTGGCTTGGACTTCGTCCAAAGGACGCTCATATACGATCCATCCGCGTGTGCGCGTTTTGCCAATGCGCTTACTCTGATAGCCAGCCTGCTGCAATAGCATCCCTAATCGATTGAGACTCATTGGCTTTTTGATACTGCCACGGGTGACCAACTTATCGGAGATCTCCGCAGTGGTCATAAATTGTCCGCGGCCCTCTGCAGGTACATCAAAGTAGATGGATAGCAATTGCTCCTCATTCTCCTGTACCCGGAAATCGTCGTTGTGCCTTTCAATCGTATCGATATCTTCCAGATCGAACCAGTATTGGAATTGTTTCTCAATAAGGTAACGCGCTTGCGCATAGATCTGTTCGTACGGGAGTAGCGTAAAGAACGGATTCTGGATACTTACCGCATGGAAGGGGAGCCATCGGCGGTTTCCTGTCAAATCGGTCAGGAACTCCTGTTTGTTACCGGAAGCGCAGAAGGATGCCAGACGGATACGGCGCTCCTTGGTATAACCATACGCTGCGCGCTCGGAGATATCGGAAGCCGTGATGACGGATTTCATGACGTTCAGTTCTTTGATACCCATAGAGTCTATCTCATCGAGCGCGATGAGTCCATACTCGGCGATACGGAGTCGCTCGTCTTTGTTGAGTTGGGTACTATTGGCCATCTTGCAGCCGTAGGCACGCAGCTCCGGCGGCAGGAGCCGTTCGAGCCAAGTGGTTTTAAAGATGCCTTGTCGGCCTACCAACACCAGTACCTGCTGGTTCACAACATCATCGCTTAACCACGATGCCACCATGGCGACGAACCACTTGCGGAAGTACTCTTTCCATAGCTTTTGTTCTGCTTCTCCGCCTTCCACCACTACCTGATTGGCCAAGTCTCCTATCCAGTCCGGGTGACCCGGTTCGTACGGGCGGCAGGCCAGGACATACTCACGCAGCGGATGTACGTCCGGCACGCGGTGGGATTGGAGGACCGCCAAGACTTCTTTGGCACTGATGCACAGCCCGCTCTCCGAGGAGCAATCGCACACAATATCGTTGATATCCGCCGTAGAGATATCGCGCCAACCGCCCTCCGCGGTCTGGATTTGCACCTTATTGGATATGACATCATGGCGCAAACGGTCTGACTGAATGAGGTTTTCCTCTAAGTAGTCACAAACTACCTGTTGTCTATTTTTTCTTTCCATAGTAAGAAAAATTTCTTATTCTAATCGAATCGATTATTATTCTAATTTCTGTGCAAAGATACTACATTTTCAGGGTTCTGGGAATTCCATCTGCCACAAACTGCTTTCCATTGAAAATCAGGGGCATAAAGGGTCTTATCTCCGAGCAATTCGAAGATACGATTTCGGACGGAAGCATCGAAGCGATGGACCCGCCTAAGCTGTCGGGAAAGGGAACGATAGTCCAGTTCCCAACCCAGTTCTGCGCTTAGAATCCGCGCCAGTTCGGGCTGTGAACTCCATGGTTGATCCGGCCAATGCCGATGGGTGATGGCCAAAACGGATGATGAATTACGTGCGTAATACTCGATGACTACATCGCGATACGCGTTTCTGCGCACTCTTGCGCGTTTTTTGTTTGCCTGCTTTGCAGGACTTTGGTTCTTTCTCATAAACCTTTGAGATTTATGCTTGGCCTTGTGAACGGCCGTTCCTGTGCGCACAAGTCAAAACCTCGCGGGTTAATATTATGTTTGTTAATTATGCGGAAGCTTATTCCGCGTTTCTATATTACGTTTATTTAGTTGCTCAGGTTAGCTGCGATTTTTTTGCAAAGGTACTATTTTTATTTCGAATATCAAAAGACACTATTTTCTCGCGCACGTGCGCAGGCCTGGATGATGCGCGCGCCGTATTTATAGACCTTTACTTTTTTTATTGAGGCATTTTTGCCCCTCTCCACACCGCCGTGTTTACTATACCTGTAAATCACCAAAAAGAGTTTACTATTTGATGATTTCGAGTGCAAAGGTATGATAAAAAAATAGATCTTACAAGAGGTAAGACCTATCTCTGCAAACGTCCTGCAAAGAGTCTGCAAGAATCCTGCAAAAAAATATTAAAGCTTAAAATATCGGGTAAAATTACCCAACGAATACTTCAAATTATATCGATCCTTCAAGTACTCAAAAATATCAGCCGGAGATTCCTCACGAAAGTCTAAATAACCATTCTCTTCATAGGATAGCAAAAGGCGAACAAATGTATTGGCACTTTTCTGGGAAGCTCTTATTAAATCTTCTTCTATTTCGTCGCGAGTCTTTCCGGAATTAGGCACTATATATGTACAAAACTTTTGTTTTGGTTTCTTCGACGTAAGTTGCAGCAATTCTTCTTTTGTCTGCTCCATTTTCATCCTTTGCGTAACATACGACATCAAGTCCCTTAGTCTAGCAAATAATGAATCATATGCCTTTTGCGTGAGTATATCTGCATATTTTTGTCTATTTCCCTGGCTATTTTCTCTTCTTAAGTTCTTTAGCAATTCCTCATAATATTCGGACTCCTTCTTCAAACGTTGTTCACTTATCGAGCAATTCTTTCTAATACGCTCTATTTGGTAACTGACAAATAAATCATAGCATTGGTTTATGAATTCTAGGTCATGTGTATCAAGCGTTGGTAACTCATGATGTTGCTCTGTTTCTCCGTTAATTAGCCATTCTCTGGCTCCTTCCGCATAATACAGACCTCGGCAAAAATCAAAGCCACTATTGGTTACTATTTTTCCACCATACTTCTCTTGTCGCAAAATATGAGGTATAAATCCGAACTTCTCATGAGTAATTTGTTTAGCTTCAATCATCGATTGGGCAATTGACACTAATTCTTGCGGAGAAATAGTTTCCATCAACATCGCGAATTCATTCAAGTCCGGATCTGTCCAATAATGTGGGACGGGATGACTGATACCTCGAGTATTAATTTTAGTATAAAGTGATACTAACCAGCTGGCTTGTGTCGTAAAGTCTTTTGCCTTCGTGGGCGAGAATATTTGCTCAGCTGCTGTTTGGAGATGTCCTAAGGCATTGGCTCTATATGTTGGGAATGGTATTTGCATCATAAATCCATGCAACATCATGTAGTATGAATATGTCCGACCGAAAAGATTATAGTACTTATCCAGTTCGGAAAGAAGTTTTTGCCATTCTTCAGGAGTGAGATTTTTTCCATTAGCAATCTCGTCAACTACTTTAAATGGATTATATGTAGGCGGTGCTGTTTGCTTATATTGTTGTATCTGCTGAATAGTTCTGCCAATAACTACATTATCAAAGCGTATATCATCTGTTGCCGAAAGTGTTCTGTAAATATCTATTGCTAATTGTTCTTCCCGTTCATTTTCCGTATTGTCGGTACGGATGAGTATGTAGATTACTGCAGCCACCAAACATCCCATTATTTTATTTGGGAATTGGCGTTGTGCATGGATCTCAATATTAGAATGGGCGATCTGTATATATCGCTTTGCTGAAGGAGTATATTCTACTTTTGTTCTGTGAATTTCTAATAGTCTCAATGCCTCCCGCACAATCCACATATGCGGAACTAAGAGGTAAGTTCCTGCACAGTATGCAATAAAACGCAAAAGAATTTGTACATCTGTTTCCTGTCGTTGGGTGTTTTCCATAGGACTAAATTGTCTGAGTATCACTTGTAAACATATCTTTTATCCATAGTGCAAGTATTATTTACTTATTTATCTTATCAATCTGGGTGAATAACTCTTATACTTCTTCGGTCTGACGCCCGAAGCACTTGACAAATCCGCGACTCCTTTGTTTTGTGCGCGAGACGTCAGGCTCGTGTACCTGTGTTGTGTGCATCGCGCGTAGGAGCGATGACGGTAGATAAATCCGCGGCATAGGCATTCATGTCGAGGCACCGGGCACGCGAAATACGTGTTGCCGCGGTCTCCGGACTAAAGTCCGAATAAGGCGCCATGATTAGCAAGAATCCGTCTGAACAGCCTTTCAGGTCTCTGCCGGTTGGGTAGATGAATTGGCCGTCCAAACCGCGATTTACAATACGTATCATCCTCAGTTTCTCCTTGTAGCATGCCTCATAGACAGCCTTCTCTGCTGGAGAAATGAACGGAGAAACCAAGATGGCTCCACTTCGGGCTAATGCAAGATAATACGCTACTTCGTTTTGTATCTCTGCGTCACTCAGATTGCGATGGCAGCGTACTTGAACGCGTTCCGGGTAGGTGATATAGAATGTATTTCCTACAGCTGTATAGGAATGTCCTTGTTTGCCGGCTTTGAAGTCATATACTTTGCGGAGTCTATCGGGGTAATGCACTTTGAGCCAGAGACGGCGAGGGTTATCATGCAGATAATCGTACCATGTTTGTAACTGCCCTTCGTGAAAAAGGATCTTATCATTGAAGTTAGGTTCAAAGAGAGGAGATTTCTCCGGTCTGACGTCCGGAGCACCTAACAAAGTAGCGGAGGATATACGCCAATACTCTCGTGAGCAATCGCCTTTCCAGGCGGCAATCATCCGCGCCAGATTCCATCCGTCAGGAAGCGGGTCCCGCACATAGAGGATGCCATGGAAATGGTCCGGCATAATCTGATATTGCAACACTTGAACACAGCTGCCCGTTTTGGCGGTGACGATATCCGCCATGTTACGAAATGCGGCTGCGATGTATTCGCCTAATGGCGATGGCTCTATATGTGCCTCGTCGGGAGTATTGCCAACTAAAGTGCCGAGAAGGCGTTGGCGATTGGTAACATTGACGGAAATGAGATAGATACAGACCCCTGCATAATCATGCCCGTTTTTGCGGCGGAGACGATTGTGCTTGATGGGGGCATAGCAACTCTTCTTCGGTCTGACGCCCGAAGCACTTGACAAATCCGCGACTCCTTTGTTTTGTGCGCGAGACGTCAGGCTCGTGTTGTCATTAGTGTCCATCCAAGTTTATCATCCTTCTATCGTTTTTATCTCCTCATCCGTCATTCCGTAGAGGGCATAGACGCGGGTGTCGATGTCGCGCTCTAGCCAGATGAGCTAATACCCCTGTCACCCCATTTAACGTCTAAGGTCTGACGGTATATTCATTTTGCCGCTGCAAAATTACACAAAAAAAATGACATGTGCAAAAAAAAGAAAAAAAAAGAAAAAAACATCCTCACCAGGAGGCAAGGATGCTTTTTCTTAGTGATTAGCTATTAGTTGTTAGCTGTTAGCTTACTCGTCTTCGCCGTTAAGGGCAGCCTCGGCAGCCTCGCGGGCGGCCTGGATAGCGGCATACTCTTCCTTGTTATGGACAACCAGTTTCTGGAAGTCGCGTAGTCCGGTACCGGCGGGGATGAGGTTACCGCAGATGACGTTCTCCTTCATACCCTCGAGGTAGTCCACCTTACCGCGTATAGCGGCTTCGTTGAGGACTTTCGTGGTCTCCTGGAAGGAAGCAGCGGACATGAAGGACTTGGTGCCGAGAGCCGCGCGGGTGATACCCTGGAGTATCTGCTTAGCGGTAGCACACTGTGCGTCACGCGCCTGAACGAGTTTCTTATCGCGTCGTCTGAGCGAGCTATTCTCGTCATGGAGTCGTCGTGCGGTGATGATCTGACCCTCATGGAGGACCTCAGAATCACCGGCATTGGTAACGACTTTGCGTCCCCAGATACGGTCGTTCTCCTCGAGGAAGTCCATCTTATCGACGATATCTCCCTCCAAGAAGCGTGTATCTCCCGCCTCAAGTATCTCGACCTTACGCATCATCTGGCGAACGATGATCTCGAAGTGCTTATCGTTGATCTCCACACCCTGCATACGATATACAGCCTGTGCCTCATTGACGATATAGTCCTGTACGGCAGTCGGTCCCTGGATAGCGAGGATGTCTTCCGGCGTGATGGCACCATCGGAGAGTGCATGTCCGGCACGTACATAGTCGCCTTCCTGAACAAGGATCTGCTTGGAGAGCGGGATGAGGTATGCCTTCTGCTCACCGAGTTTGGAGGTGATGAAGAGTTCGCGGTTACCGCGTTTGATCTTACCGAAGGATACCTCGCCGTCGATCTCGGCAACGACTGCAGGGTTGGACGGGTTACGCGCCTCGAAGAGCTCTGTGATACGGGGCAGACCGGAGGTGATATCACCGCCACGGTTAGTAGCGCGCGCCATCGAGAAGAGGTTATCACCGACCTTGACGGCATCTCCATCCTGATGAATCAGAGATGCTTTTACCGGCAGGTTATAGGTACGGAGGATATTGCCTCTTGCGTCCACGATATGCGCCTGCGGCATCTTGGTCTTATCCTTGGTATCGGTGATGGACACCTCTTTCTTACCTGTCTGCTCATCGGTCTCGGTCTTACAGGTGACACCCTCGATGACATCCTCGTACTTGATGAAGCCATCGAGTTCGATGATCAACGGGGTCTTATACGGATCCCACTCGCAGACGAGCGTTCCCTTCTCGTATTTCTGTCCGGGCGTAACGAAGAGCTTGGACGCATACGGGATATCGAAGTTAGAGAGCACGACGCCTGTCTTCTCATCCTTGAGGGTCATGGCGTTCTGACGGCTAACGACGATGACGTCTCCGGCAGCGGTCGTGATAGTACGAAGATCTTCTATCTCGACGATACCTTCGCGTGTGAGGTTATAGGTACCTTGTGCAGCCGCACCACCGGCCAGACCACCGGAGTGGAAGGTACGAAGTGTAAGCTGTGTACCCGGTTCACCGATCGCCTGTGCGGCGATGACTCCGACGGCTTCACCTTTCTGCACCATCTTACGGGAAGCGAGGTTACGTCCGTAACACTTGGCGCAGACGCCATGCTTGGACTCGCAGGTGAGTACGGAACGGATGTCCACCTCTTCGATACCTGCTGCCTCGATAGCTTCGCATGCTGCCTCTCGTATCTCTTCACCTGCAGCGACGATGAGTTTACCGTCGTTATCGAGGATATCGTGTACAGAGACACGACCGAGGATACGGAGGGTGAGGGAAGCGATCGTATGACCGTTGGCATCCTTGATTGCACGTGCGGTGAGTCCACGGAGTGTACCGCAGTCTTCCTCGTTGATGATGACGTCATGCGACACATCGACGAGACGACGTGTAAGGTAACCGGCATCCGCAGTCTTGAGGGCGGTATCGGCCAGACCCTTACGAGCACCGTGGGTAGAGATGAAGTACTCGAGCACGGACATACCCTCTTTGAAGTTCGCGAGGACAGGGTTCTCGATGTCGGGACGTGTATCGGTAGCGCCGGCTTTCATCGGTTTGGCCATGATACCACGGATACCGGCGAGCTGCTTGATCTGCTGTTGGTTACCACGTGCACCGGAGTCCATCATCATATAGACGGAGTTGAAACCCTGGTCGGCGGACTTCATATGATCCATCAAGATGGTCGTCATCTCTCCGTCGATCTGCTTCCAGGTATCGACTACCTGGCGATAACGCTGGTCGTCGGATACCTCACCTTCGTTATAGAGCTCGGTGATCTGGTCGACGATGCCGTTACCTTTGTCGATGAGGGCTTTCTTCTCCTCTGGGATGAGGATATCGTTGAGGTTGAAGGACAGACCTCCGCGGAAAGCGCGGTAATATCCGAGGTCCTTGATATCATCGAGGAACTGTGCCGCACGCGCCACACCGCAGGTCTTGATGACCTTGGAGATAATGGCCTTGACCGCACCTTTCTTCATGAGTTCATTCTGATATCCGATCTCTTCGGGGACATATTGGTTCACTATGACACGTCCGGGCGTGGTCTCGAGGATCTCTCCGTTGACACGCACCTTGACTTTGGCGTGGATGTCCACACGTCCTTCGTTGAGGGCGATGATCGCCTCTTCGGTGGAATAGAAAGTGAGACCTTCACCCTTGACACCCTCGCGTTCCTTCGTAATATAATAGAGACCGAGGATCATATCCTGTGACGGCACGGTGATCGGGTTACCGTTGGCAGGGTCGAGGATGTTATGCGAGCCGAGCATGAGGAGCTGCGCCTCAAGAATCGCCTCGTTGGAGAGGGGCAAGTGTACCGCCATCTGGTCACCATCGAAGTCGGCGTTGAATCCGGCGCATGCGAGCGGGTGGAGCTGGATAGCCTTACCTTCGATCATCTTCGGCTGGAAAGCCAAGATACCGTGACGGTGCAATGTCGGGGCACGGTTCAGCAGAACGGGGTGTCCTTCCATGACGTGCTCGAGGATCTCGTAGATAACCGGTTCACGGCGGTCGATGATCTTCTTCGCGGACTTGACGGTCTTGACGATACCGCGCTCGATGAGTTTGCGGATGATAAACGGTTTATAGAGTTCTGCCGCCATCTCTTTCGGGAGACCGCACTCGTGCATCTTGAGTTCCGGACCTACGACGATAACGGAACGGGCGGAGTAATCCACACGTTTACCGAGGAGGTTCTGGCGGAAACGTCCCTGCTTACCCTTGAGGGAGTCGGAGAGGGACTTGAGCGGTCGGTTGGCTTCGGACTTCATGGCCGTAGTCTTACGGCTGTTGTCGAAGAGCGCATCCACTGCTTCCTGAAGCATACGCTTCTCGTTGCGGAGGATGACATCCGGCGCTTTGATCTCCATGAGACGTTTGAGTCGGTTATTACGGATGATGACACGACGATAGAGGTCGTTGAGGTCAGACGTAGCGAAACGTCCGCCATCGAGCGGCACGAGAGGACGGAGCTCCGGCGGGGTAACAGGAATAGCCTGGAGAATCATCCACTCGGGACGGTTCCTACCGTTAGAAGCTCTGAAGGCCTCGACTACCTGGAGACGTTTGAGGGCCTCCTGACGACGCTGAACAGACGAGGACTTGTCAGCCGTAGCACGGAGCTCGTAGCTGAGTTGGTCGAGGTCGATAGCCGCGAGGAGGTCATAGATTGCCTCAGCACCCATCTTGATGATGACCTTAGCGGGATCGGTATCCTCGAGGAGGTCGTTGCCTTCGGGGAGGATATTGAGCACCTGCTGGTACTGGTCTTCGTCAAGGAGCATGCAGTTCTCGATAGGGAGGCGGTTCTTATCAGTCTCGTGCTTCTCGCCTATCTCCTGTCCCTCGAGTGCACCGGCACGAACGACGAGGTACTTCTCGTAGTAGATGACGGAGTCGAGTTTTTTGGTCGGGATGCCGAGCAGCGCCGCCATCTTGGACGGGAGTGAGCGGAGATACCAGATATGCGCTACGGGAACGACGAGTTTGATATGTCCCATACGCTCACGACGCACCTTCTTCTCGGTTACCTCTACGCCGCAACGCTCGCAGACGATCCCTTTATAACGGATACGTTTGTACTTACCGCAGTGGCACTCGAAATCCTTGGTAGGACCGAAGATGCGCTCGCAGAAGAGACCATCGCGTTCCGGTTTATAGGTACGATAGTTGATTGTTTCCGGTTTGAGCACCTCTCCGGACGAGCGTTGCATAATCTCATCCGGTGAAGCGAGACCAATAGAGATCTTGGTGAAACCGGTTTTCTTATTTTCTTGTTTAAAAGCCATTTTAAGTCCTCCTGATTATTCCATGTTAATACTGAGTGCCAGACCTTGCAACTCGTGCAGCAGCACGTTAAGCGACTCGGGGAGTCCCGGTGTTGGGAAGGGTTCACCCTTGACGATCGCCTCGTAGGTGCGGGCACGTCCGGTTACATCATCAGACTTGATAGTTAATATCTCCTGGAGGACGTGTGCGGCACCGTGAGCTTCGAGCGCCCATACCTCCATCTCACCGAAACGCTGTCCACCGAACTGTGCTTTACCGCCGAGCGGCTGCTGGGTGATGAGTGAGTACGGACCGATCGAACGGGCGTGCATCTTATCGTCCACCATGTGTCCGAGTTTCATGAAGTAGGTGACACCGACGGTAGCCATCTGGTCGAAAGGTTCACCGGTCTCGCCGTCGTAAAGCTGTGTTTTACCAGCGCGTGGGAGTCCGGCTTTGTCGGTCCACTCATCGAGTTGCTCCATGGTACAACCATCGAAGATCGGGGTGGAGAACTTCACGCCGAGTTCCTGTCCGGCCCATCCGAGTACGGCCTCGAAGATCTGGCCGATATTCATACGAGAGGGCACACCCATCGGGTTGAGGACGATATCTACCGGCGTACCGTCCGCGAGGAACGGCATATCCTCTACGCGCACGATCTTGGACACGATACCTTTGTTACCGTGACGACCGGCCATCTTATCGCCGACGCGGATCTTACGACGCTTGGCGATATAGACTTTCGCCATCTGTATGATACCGTTAGGCAGTTCGTCACCGATGGTGAGGTTGAACTTCTCGCGCTTGAGTTGCGCATCCATCTCCTTGTATTTGGCGATGTAATTGATGATACACTGCGCAACGAGTTCGTTCTTGTGTGCATCGGCCGTCCATCCCTCCATGAGTACGGAGAAGTAATCGATCTCATGCAGGCGCTCCTTGGTGAAGTGCTGTCCCTTAGCGATGATTTCGGTACCGAGGATGTCCTTGACGGACGCGGCCTGCTTGCCGTTGAGGAGGGCATAGAGTTTGTCGATAAGCAGTTCGCGGAGAGCGTCTGCTTTCTTCTGGAAGTCTTCGTCCATATTCTGGAGCGTGATCTTGTCTTCCATCTTCTGCTTGCGGTCCTTGTTGGCCTTGGCATAGAGTTTCTTATCAATGATGACACCGTCGAGTGAGGGACTTGCCTTGAGGGAAGCGTCCTTGACGTCTCCGGCTTTGTCGCCGAAGATAGCCTTGAGCAGTTTCTCCTCCGGCGAGGGGTCGGTCTCTCCCTTCGGTGTGATCTTACCGATGAGGATATCTCCCGGCTGGATGTAAGCACCGATACGGATGATACCGTTTTCGTCGAGGTCCTTGGTAGCATCCTCGGACACGTTTGGTATGTCGGCAGTGAACTCCTCCATGCCGCGTTTGGTGTCGCGCACCTCGAGAAGCTGCTCGACGACGTGGACGGAGGTGTACATATCTTCGCGCACGATGCGCTCGGAGAGGACGATAGCATCCTCGTAGTTATAACCTTTCCAGGGGATATACGCGACCTTGAGGTTCTTACCGAGCGCCAGTTCACCGGCCTGGGTAGCATAACCCTCTGTGAGGATCTGTCCCTTGGTCACATGATCTCCCTTGCGCACGAGCGGATGGAGGTCGATGGTGGTGTTCTGGTTGGTTTTCTCGAACTTCGGCATCTTATACTCTTTCTCGGCGGAGTCGAAGGAGATGTACTCCTCTTCCTCGGAGCGGTTGTAATGGATGCGGATGACGTCAGCGTCCACGTAGGTCACTTCTCCGTCACCTTCAGCCACGATCTGTGTACGGCTGTCGGTTACGAGTTGTTCCTCGATACCGGTACCGACGATCGGCGCCTCGGAGGTGATGAGAGGTACGGCCTGGCGCATCATGTTCGATCCCATGAGGGCACGGTGTGCATCATCGTGCTCGAGGAACGGGATGAGGGATGCAGCGACGGAGGCTATCTGGCAGGGGGCAACGTCCATGAGGTTGACCTCAGACGGTGCTACGACGGGGAAGTCAGCGCCCAGACGGGTCTTGACTTTGGTACGGATGAAGTGTCCGTCCTTCGTGAGCGGAGCGTTACCCTGTGCAACGACCTTATCCTCCTCGTCCTCGGCGGAGAGGTAGATGACATGGTCGTTGTCGAGATCGACTACGCTGTCGTTGACGGGGCGATAGGGCGTCTCGATGAAGCCGAGGTCGTTGATCTTGGCGTAGATACACATAGACGAGATCAGACCGATGTTCGGGCCTTCCGGACTCTCGATCGGGCAGAGTCGTCCATAGTGGGTATAGTGTACGTCTCGCACCTCGAATCCGGCGCGATCACGGCTCAGACCGCCAGGTCCGAGGGCCGACATACGGCGTTTATGGGTGATCTCCGCGAGCGGGTTCTGCTGATCCATGAACTGGCTCAGTGCGTTGGTACCGAAATAGCTGTTGATGATCGAGGATATCGACTTGGCGTTGATCAGGTCGGTCGGTGTGAAGACCTCGTTGTCGCGGACGTTCATACGTTCCCGAACGGTACGCGCCATACGGGCGAGACCGATACCGAACTGGTTGTAGAGTTGCTCTCCGACGGTACGCACGCGGCGGTTGGAGAGGTGGTCGATATCGTCCACTTCGGCGTTGCTGTTGCACAGCATGACGAGGTACTTGATGATCTCGATGATGTCTTCCTTGGTGAGGACACGTGTATCCTCGGGGATGGACATATTGAGTTTGCGGTTGATACGGTAGCGTCCCACCTCGCCCAGGTCATAACGTTTCTGGGAGAAGAAGAGGTTCTGGATCATCTCTCGCGCGGTAGCGTCATCGGCCGGTTCGGCATTACGGAGCTGGCGGTAGATATAGAGCACCGCCTCTTTCTCGGTCTTAGCCGGGTCTTTCTGCAGGGTGTTGAAGATGATGGAGAAGTCATTCTCTCGCTCCTGGTCTTTGTGGAGGAGGACGGACTTGGAGCCGGACTCGAGGATGATGTCGATCACTTCAGGCGTGATTTCTTCCTCGCGCTCTACGACGATCTGGTTACGCTCGATAGAGGATACCTCACCGGTGTCCTCATCGACGAAGTCCTCGATGGTCGGTTTCATGACATATCCGGCGAGTTTGCGTCCCATGCACGCCTCGAGAGCCTCTCTGTTGACCTTCACTTCTTCGGCGAGGTCAAAGCAGTTGAGGATGTCCTTGTCGGATTCGAATCCGATGGCACGGAGGAGGGTTGTTACCGGTAATTTCTTTTTACGGTCGATGTAAGCATACATGACCTTGTTGATATCGGTAGCGAACTCGATCCACGATCCGCGGAAGGGGATGATACGCGCCGAATAGAGTTTCGTTCCGTTGGAGTGCATGGATGTACCGAAGAAGACACCCGGGGAACGGTGTAGTTGTGATACGATGACGCGCTCTGCTCCGTTGATGACGAAGGTGCCTTTAGGCGTCATGTAAGGGATTGTACCCAGATAAACATCGGAGACGACGGTGTCGAAATCCTCATGATCGGGGTCCTCGCAGCTGAGTCTCAGTTTGGCCTTGAGGGGCACGCTGTAGGTGAGACCACGTTTGATGCACTCCTCGATGGTGTACCGGGGGCGGTCAATGGAGTAGTCGAGGAAGGCCAGCGTGAAACTGTTGCGGGTATCCTGGATGGGGAAGTTCTCCGAGAACACCTTAAATAGTCCTTCTTTGCGTCGTTGCTCCGGCGTTGAATCCATTTGTACGAACTCCTCGAAGGACTTCAGTTGAATTTCGAGAAAGTCAGGATAAGGCATATGCTTTTGCATACGGCTGAAGTTGACTCTCTGCTGTTTGTTCGTTGTAGCCATTATTTTATATGGTTGATAATTGTTTAACAGAGCTAAACTGTTGGTAATGAATAATTTACATCTAAATCGTCGGGTTAAATATTTAAGTTATTTTAAGATAACCCCTATAATAATTACCAAATTTTTCAGTTTTTTAAGCATTCTGTCCTATTGAGCAGAAAAGGTTTAGACCCCCTATTTGCATGGGGATCTAAACCTATTCCACCCGATAGAGTGGTTGGTTGGAGAGGTATTACTTGAGTTCTACCTCAGCGCCTACCTCTTCGAGGGCTTTCTTGAGAGCCTCAGCGGTAGCTTTGTCAACGCCCTCTTTTACGTTAGAGGGAGCAGCGTCAACGATGTCTTTAGCCTCTTTCAGGCCGAGACCGGTTTGCTCTTTAACGGCTTTAACCACCTGGAGCTTGTTAGCACCTGCGCTCTTGAGTACTACGTCGAAAGAGGTTTTCTCCTCTGCAGCCTCAGCAGCTGCAGCGCCAGCAGCGGGACCAGCAGCAACAGCAACAGCTGCAGCAGCGGGCTCGATACCGTACTCCTCTTTGAGGATAGTAGCGAGTTCATTTACTTCCTTAACAGTAAGGTTAACTAATGTTTCAGCAATAACTTTAAGATCTGCCATGATCGTATAAATTTTAAAAGATTAATTTTTTCAGTTAATTTGTTTTTTTCGTAATCACGGAATCACGGAATTACGGGATTACGGGATTTTTTATCCGCGTTTCTCGAGTGTTTGGAGAACGCCGTGGATGGTATTCTGTCCACTCTGAAGAGCAGAAACGACATTCTTCGCCGGCGATTGCAGGAGTGCAACGAGTTCAGCGATGAGTTCGTTCTTGGACTTGATAGTGCACAGGAACTCGAGGTTCTGCTTGCCTACGTAAACAGTTTCCTCTACGTAAGCAGCTTTGAGTTGTGGTTTAGCCTCTCCGGTCTTGTCGCCTTTGGTAAACTCTTTGATGAGTTTAGCGGGTGCGTTGCCGGTGTTGCTAAGCATGAGCGCAGTATTACCCTTGAGAGCGCCGAATATCTCTGCCTCCACGCCTTTTTTCTCGAGGGCTTTTTGGAGGAGTGTATTCTTAGCTACCAAGAGTTTGATATCCTGCTTGAAGCATGCGCGGCGCAGTTCGCTGGTTTTCTCGGCACTGAGTCCCTCGATGTTCACGAGGTAGAAATGCGAGAATTCAGTCAGTTGTGCGCCAAGGGCTTCAATGACGAGATTTTTATCTTCCTTTTTCATACTTGTCCTTTGTTTTTAAGATTAAAGCGATTTGGTATCGATCTTAATACCTTGACTCATAGTGCTGGAAAGATAAACGCTCTTGATGTACTCACCTTTGGAAACAGCAGGCTTGAGGTGCTTGATAGTATCGATGAACGCGAGTGCGTTTTCAGCGATCTTGTCAGCACTGAAGCTTACTTTACCGATGGATGTATGTACAATACCGAACTTGTCAACTTTGAAGTCGATTTTACCTCCCTTGACCTCTTTGACGGCTTTCGCTACGTCCATGGTAACGGTTCCGCTCTTGGGGTTCGGCATCAGTCCGCGGGGACCAAGTACACGACCGAGGGCACCGATTTTACCCATGATCTGAGGTTGGGTGATGATGACGTCAATGTCCGTCCATCCACTTTTGATCTTTTCAATATACTCATCCAGACCTACGTAGTCAGCACCTGCTTCTTTAGCAGCTGCCTCCTGATCCGGAGTACAGAGTGCAAGAACGCGCACCACTTTACCGGTACCGTTCGGGAGTGCAACGACGCCGCGAACCATCTGGTTAGCCTTACGGGGGTCAACGCCCAGGCGTACGTCAATATCTACAGAAGCATCGAACTTGGTGGTAGTGATCTCTTTTACGAGAGCAGCAGCCTCTTCGATGGTGTAGAGCTTACCTGCTTCAATCTTCTCAGCAGCAAGCTTCTGTTTTTTTGTCAGTTTTGCCATAATTGTTGAATTGATTGAAACGGTTATTACTTCACAACGATACCCATGCTACGCGCGGTACCTTTGACCATTTTGAGCGCGGACTCTACGGTGAAGCAGTTGAGGTCCGCCATTTTGTCCTGAGCGATCTGGAGAGCCTGCTCCTCGGTGATGGTTGCCACCTTGGTACGGTTCGGCTGGTCGCTACCGCTCTTCACCTTGGCAGCCTCAAGGAGCTGGATAGCTACAGGAGGAGTCTTAACGATGAAGTCAAACGATTTGTCCGCGTAAACGGTAATGATTACAGGCAGTACTTTGCCTGCTTTGTCTTGCGTTCTGGCATTGAACTGTTTGCAAAACTCCATGATGTTCACACCCTTGGAACCGAGTGCCGGTCCTACTGGAGGAGCGGGGTTAGCAGCGCCACCCTTGATTTGGAGTTTGATAAAACCAGCAATTTCTTTAGCCATAGTTTTACGATTGTTAATAGTTTTTGGCCTGATAGCGGACTTGTCGTCCTCGGCCGGTTAATAAAATTGAAACTACCGAGTAGTGACTAACGACCTGTAACGGGGTCTCCTACTCTTTCTCTACCTGATTGAAGCCCAACTCCATGGGAGTCTGGCGATCGAAGATAGTTACAACTACTTTGAGTTTATGTTTCTCCTGACTCACTTCCTGTACGGTACCCTTGAAACCGCTGAACGGTCCGTCGGCGACCTTGACGCTTTCTCCGACGAGGAAGGTCACAGCGCTTGCGGCGCGTACCTCGGATTCGTTAGCCAGACCAACGAGTTTGTTAACCTCGGCCTGCGAAACCGGTTTCGGTTTGACGGTTGTTTTACCGCCGCTCAAGAAGCCCAACACATTCGGGATGTTACGCAACAGAGGGAAGCTCTCGTCGCAGAGGTAGCACTCGACCAACAGATATCCGGGGAGGAGATTACGCTCCTTCTCGGTACGTTTTCCGTTTTTGAGGGTTACCACTTTCTCCTTCGGAACCAGGACCTGCGACACATACTCGCGGAAGAGGGAACTGGAGACGAGGGCGTTATTGATATACTCCTCGACTTTGTTCTCTTTGCCGCTGATAGCGCGCAGCACATACCATTGTTTTTTGTTCTCAGCCATCTTAAGTTCGGAATTAGAAATTAAAAATTAAGAATTACGAATTAGAAGAGGCCGTAAACAAAAGTCATGATAGACTCGAAGCACCAGTCCATAAACCAAACGATCAGCGCCAGTATTATGGAAGCGATCAATACTATCACTGAACTCTGTGCCAACTCCTTGCGGGTCGGCCAGCTTACTTTGTGAACCAGTTCGTTGTACGATTCTTTGATGTTTTCTACAAACGTCATATTCTAGTAGATTTTTATTATCGGTACTAAACCATTTTCCGCAACGCAATTCGGCTCTAACAGGCGTTAAAGTCGAATTGGAAGCTATGTCATGTAACAGCACGGAAGGCAGGAATCGAACCCACATTGACGGTTTTGGAGACCGCTCTCCTACCATTGGAGGACTTCCGTAAAAATGCAGAGGCCCGATGCCTCGTGCATTTTTCCGGGAATCTTGGCGTCGGCGAGTTGCGAATGCAAGCATTCACTCGCCTAGCACAAGATGTCCGTAAAGACTAATTATTAGTCGATCAGTTTGGTGATCTGGCCGGAACCTACGGTACGTCCACCCTCACGGATAGCGAAACGCAGACCCTCAGAGCAAGCAACCGGATAGATCAACTTAACCTGAATCTCGAGGTTATCACCCGGCATTACCATCTCAGTTCCTTCCGGCAGAGTGATCTCACCGGTAACATCCATTGTACGGATGTAGAACTGCGGACGATAGTGGTTGTGGAACGGAGTGTGACGGCCACCCTCTTCTTTCTTCAGGATATAAACCGAAGCTTTGAACTCGCTGTACGGTTTTACCATACCCGGGTGCGTCAATACCATACCACGCTTAACCTCATCTTTGTCGATACCACGGAGGAGCAGACCTACGTTATCACCTGCCTCACCCTGATCCAACAGTTTGCGGAACATCTCAACGCCGGTTACAACGCTCTTCTTGCCATCAGCACCAAGACCGATGAGCTGAACCTCGTCACCAACTTTGATAACACCGGTCTCGATACGACCTGTTGCTACAGTACCACGACCGGTGATGGAGAATACATCCTCAACCGGCATCAGGAACGGTTTGTCAACGGCACGTACAGGCAGCTGGATCCAGTTGTCGCAAGCATCCATCAACTCCATTATCTTCTCCTCCCACTCAGGAACACCGTTCAGTGCACCCAGTGCAGAACCGCGGATAACAGGAGTGTTGTCACCATCGAAATCATAGAAGTTCAACAGCTCACGCATCTCCATCTCAACGAGATCCAACATCTCAGGATCGTCAACCATATCGCACTTGTTCATAAATACAACCAGGCGCGGTACGTTTACTTGGCGAGCCAACAGGATGTGCTCGCGGGTCTGAGGCATAGGACCATCAGTTGCAGCAACTACGATGATTGCACCATCCATCTGAGCAGCACCGGTAACCATGTTCTTTACATAGTCGGCGTGACCCGGGCAGTCTACGTGTGCGTAGTGGCGGTTAGCAGTTTGATACTCAACGTGAGCGGTGTTGATTGTGATACCACGCTCTTTCTCCTCGGGAGCGTTATCGATTGAATCGAAAGAACGCTGCTCCGAAAGACCCTTCTTTGCCAATACGGTGGTAATAGCTGCGGTCAGAGTCGTTTTTCCGTGGTCAACGTGACCGATGGTACCGATGTTTACGTGCGGTTTCGAACGGTCAAATTTTTCTTTTGCCATAGTAATTCTTTAATTTTTATTAACGTTAATAAACAAAATTTGTTTTTGTTTGTTTCTTCTAAAAAAGGTCGGTTCACATTCGTAGACCGACCTTAAATTGGGGTCCCCGAAAAATTTTATTTTTTGGGGAGAGAGCTGCTTCCGAGAGTTGAACTCGGGACCTCATCCTTACCAAGGATGCGCTCTACCACTGAGCTAAAGCAGCATAAGAGCGAAAGACGGGACTCAAACCCGCGACCCCCAGCTTGGAAGGCTAGTGCTCTATCGACTGAGCTACTTTCGCGCGCTTGAGCTAATATTTGCGTGACTCGCGGCAAAGCCGCTCGATGACGCTACATATTGCTCTACGCTTTTCGAGCTGCAAAGTTAGACTTTGTATCTCGAGGTGAGAGATATGCTCTCGATTGCGTTGTGGGTGCGGATGGATTCGAACCACCGAAGTCGAAAGACAGCAGATTTACAGTCTGCCCCATTTGGCCACTCTGGAACACACCCCCGCGTTCGCATCCCTCGGACTGCGATACAAAAATTGTATCGATAAGTCTCTCGGGCGCTCCGCTTTTAAAATCACAAGTTAAAACTTCTGATTTTAGTTTATTACCAGTTACTCAAAGAACTTTTTCTATTTGGAGCCTCTAGTCGGACTCGAACCAACGACCGCTGGATTACAAATCTAGTGCTCTACCAACTGAGCTATAGAGGCGCGCTTACATTGACACTCGCGTGACTGCGCGTTCCACGCTTGTATAACGCTCCGTGTCATGCTACGCTTTTCGGTCGGAATATCGCTTCGCTAGCATTCCTCCCGAGGGAGATATCTCAGTCTTCCGGTCGAAAGCGGGTGCAAAGGTACTGCTTTTTTTTGAAATAGCAAAACTTTTTTGAAAAAAAATGCATTTTTTAGTTTTTTTTCTTGTTTTTGTCATCCGTATTTGCCTTTGCGCGGGGGTGTGTAGCCATATAGACGCGTTTGATCTGCTCAAAGGTCGTATGCGTATAAACCTGGGTCGTACTGAGGGAGGCATGTCCCAAAAGCGTCTGGATGGTTCGTATATCGGCGCCGTTATCGAGCATGGTAGTAGCGAAGGTATGACGGAGGACGTGCGGCGAGTGTTTCTTGAGCGTACTGACTTCTCCCATACGCGTACGCACGATATTATATAAGGTGTATTTGGTCAGGTTCGGGAAGAACCGGTGATTGGAGATTGGAGATTGGAGATTGGCGATTTGTTCATCGCGAGCCTGCATATAATCCTTAATCTCGGCGATGAGTGCCTCTCCGATAGGAACGATACGTTCCTTGCGCCGTTTGCCGAAGATCCGTATCTGCGCCTGCTGCAGGTCGATGTCGGCATCAGTGAGCGCAAGCAGTTCCGCCTGTCGCATGCCGGTTTGGTACAAGAGCGAGATGATGAGGTTATCCCGTAGGGTCGTTCTCTCCTTCCCTAACTCACTCACTCCCTCATTCATTGCCGGTTGCCCCAAGGCGGCCTTCATCTCCTCTTCGCGAAAGAAGACAGGCAGGGGTTTATCAGCCTTGGGCGGTATGATGCGTGCGGTAATATCCTTCTTGACCTTGCCTTGTCGCAGGAGGAACTTATAGAAGGAGCGGAGTGCGGATAGTTTGCGTTTGACGGATCGCGGAGACTGGTGCTGCTTCTCCAGAAGACAGAGCATCCATTCCTTGACGTCCGTCTCATCGGGCGCTGTAGGGTCCAGTTCCTCAGGCGTACGCCCCAGGAACGTACAGAAGTCCCGCAGGTCATCGCGGTAGGCCTCGACGGTACGCGGAGAGTACTTCCGCTCGATAGCGATATAATCCAAGAAATGCTGTATCACGGCGCAAAGGTACTACAAAAAAAGCATATATGCAAGTTTTCTCACATTTTTATTTGCCGGAGAGGCGTACTACGAGAAAAAGGGAGTCACTTGGAGGTGACTCTCTTTTTCTTAAAAAGTATGAACAATGCTGCCATCAGCAACAGAATGAGCGGTTCGCCCAGAGGCGCGGGATCGGGCAGGACGCCGATAGGGTTATCCTCGGGCGGGTCCCATGGTCCGCGTCGTGGTCCGGAGGGGGCGTAAGCGGGTGCCCCTACCGTCGAGGTGGGACTCACGAGGGAGGAATAGGGCGAGGTGGAACGGAACTGATACGCTGGCGCGGTGGCCGTTTGGTATGACATATTGGTCATTGCCCATTGGTCACGGGAGGAGGTCGTGCGGCTGCCTCCCGTCTGCGCATAGTTCGGGAGGGCATGGCCGACCAACAGCCACGCCGCAAGCATCCATCTATATAACACGATACGGTGCTTCATTTTCATCATCTTCTTCATCTAATCTCCTGTCCGTACATTGTATAGACATGTCCATTGCGCAGGATGAGCACATGTCCGTTCTTAATAATCTTCATTGCCTTTTCTCCGCTATTTTGTATCGGGTCGAGATCGGTAGCGATATCGTCTCCCGTTCCGGACGGGTTAAAGCCACGACGGCGGATATAATAGCGGTTTTCATGGCTGGTCTCGGGTGTCTCGATTGTGAGGCATATACCATCAGAGATGGTTCGCTCCGAATCGGTGAGCGCATCGTAGAGGACGAGTTCGCCGTCAATAGCGTTGACGCCGGTGAACCAGAGGTTGGTGACGGGGTCATAGGGCAGCGGACTCATATAGAACGATACGGGGATATTGAGCACCTCGTCCCGAAGATCAATACTGAGTCCATACTCCCCTTCCGACGCATATATATTAAACGGCGTGGTCGGCGTATTGGTCATCGAGAAACTATTGATATTAAGGGTAGTCAACATTGCATCTTCTCCATCGAGCACCTCGGCATGGTACCCTTGACCGATGAGCAGTCTCGAGACGCAGCGCGGCGAGACGGGGTTGATAGCCGTGACGGTCATGATACCCTTGGCCAATGGCGACTGGCCGGTAGCCATTTGCGATTGGCGATTATTGAGTTGGGTCTTATACCGCTTGGGGGCCGGTGATGGAGGCGGCACGACGGGCAGGGTCACGATGCGGCTGGTATTGAGCGTCACTGTTTTCTCCGTTGCTTCAGAGGGGACAGAAATCACTATTGCGTGCATCGGCGGGAGGTACCGCTGCAGGTTGGTCAGTTCGTTGGTTGTGGCCAGCGCTGCGTCTCTGGATATCGTCGTATAAGCGCCTGCGGCGTTGATATATCCGAACTCTCCGCTCAGTTCATTATCGGCAATAAAGCCCCAGATGTCGATATATCCCATGGTGGGGTTACCGAAGACGAAAGAGGTCGAAGCCACTGCATTGGTGAGGATATAGTCCTTGCTCGTAGCCAATATGCCCGGCTCGAAGGCCAGTCTGCCGACTTTCTCGGAAGCGCTTGCGACAGCAGCACGTTGCGCGGGCAGGCCGGACTCATAGAAATCCCAGAGTTTATCACCGGAGACATTATAATAATAATATATCTCGTCGTGTTTCGGGAGTCTGACTTCGGCTCGGTTGCCGGATTTGGTACGCGAATAGATTGCCCATCCCTGCGCAGCCGGGAGCGGGAGGGTCATTGCATTGGTGACCTTCGACCAATCGGCTTTGGCGGTATAGACCGAGTCTTCCACGTTGTCGCCGTTACCTTTCTGGACGACCTCGCGGCTATAGACGGAGAGCCAGAAGGAGGCGTTACCATAGGTAGCGCTACGTCCGGAGGCGTCGAATGTACCCACCTCCCATGCGGGCGTTTCATGCGTCAGGTCCGCGTTCGCCATGAAGATATCTCCGGAGAGGAGACCTTCTACCGGCGAGGTACGGAGCGCCCATGTCTCATGCGGCATAGTCAGGTCCGCAATCACGCTATCGTAGATGAGGCGTTGTTGCTGGCTGAGGGCAGCTCCCGGCAGGAAGCGGATGGAATGGCAGGTATTGTATTTGAATCCTACCTGTTGGACGGAGTCCTCGGACGGAATCGTAGCGGGCAGCACCGGATAGGGTTTGCCATCCGTCATCGGCGGCACGATCACATAGCTGGTAGGCAGCGGCGCAAAGCGCGCATCGGCATGGATAGGCACGTTATGCTCCGTGATACCGATCCAGTTCGCGGGGTTATTCCACTTGTTATCCGAGGACTGCGGATCCCAGCGCAGGTAGTTCGGCACGACGCTGACAATGAACGGGATTGTACCTACCGGGCAGTCTCCTATTCCTCCCCAACCGTCAAGTCCCAGACTTGTCATCATCTCGATACCGAAGGTATAGCTGTATCCGTCGCGCATGCTATAGTTGGTAGCAGCAGCGGGCACGAGATGAAGCGTATCGCCTCCGTTCCTGTAATAACCCGTATTGTCACCGTCCGTATTCCAGGATCTATCCGGCTCGAGGGCAATCGTATGCACACCCTCGCGGAATTCCGGGTCGTTGGTTGACAAGAAGATGACTTGCTTCAGCGCCACTCTCGGATTATCCGTCCCTTCGAACATCATGAGCGAGTCAATCGAGATAGCTATATCGGAATTTGCATGCAATGCATCCGCCAGGACAGTAATCGGATATTGCGACTCTTCCTCCGAGCGGTTGAGTCCGCCGATGACCAACGGCACGCCGTTACCCAGCGTGGATGCCATCGAAATATGTACGGGGGTCGGACATACATCGATATTCAGATCCTGCATTACCTCGGAGCCGGTACCCGGAATCGGGAAGATGGTATATTGTACCGACTCGCTGACCGGCGTAACGATGGTCAGGTTCTCCTGATAGAGCGTGAGGAATCCGGCGTTCACCAGATGGGCGAGGACGTCATACGGATGCACATCCTCGGAGAGGGTCACACCATTTCCGAGTTGGACGTTCTTCATCGTATTCCTATTCACCTCCGCGAGAGAATGGGCCATACAGTTCGGATTGTTTGTACCACCGGTACCCTGGTCCGGATTGGCACGGAGGATATCCTTAATCACTTTCTCTATATCGCTGTACTTATAGCCGTATCGCGCCTTGCTGGAAGCCTCAGCGGTATCTCCATGGAGGAGCCAGTCGTTATAACACGAGCCGGTGACTTCAATAGGCGCGGTATTATTCAGCAGGATGGTACCTTTGACATGCAGGGACACATCATAGGTGGTATTGGAACACATTGCCGACACCTCCTTCTCCGGCTGCTCTTCTCCGTTGAGCGTGAGGATCATACGGTTTCGTACTCTCAGCGAACGGGTCAAGGCGCATTTACTGGAGAGGAGTTCCTCATACCTGCCTGCCATATGGATCATATAGGTATTATCCGCAGCCATCTTCGCCGAGTGGATGACATAGAATACCGGACGGATAGAGTCATCCAGATGCTCGAAGACGTATCCCTTACGGAAGACGATGACGGAGGGATCGGTTTCATGTTGTGCCAAGGTGGTCTCAAATTTATCAACCAGTCCCTGCAGGTTCGGGAATACGGAATCATTCGGCAATTCCGGTGTGTAGTGGCGGCTCGGCAGGTCGATTCGTCCATAGACGGTATCCTTGACAGAAGGAGGAGTGGTCGGCTTTATCACCTCATTATCATAGCCGTCCACCAGCTTGAGGAAGGTGGTGTCATTGGACTTGGTGATCTCCTGCGCGGTATAGTACTCGCTACCCGAAGCATAGATTTCATCGGTGAAGCCCTGGTAGTCCACACGGAGCACGATATGGGTAAGGGAGTCGCTTTCGTTCTCGTTCTTACAAGTGGTGTTCGCCTGATAAACCATCAACGGCGGTTTAGTAGCGAAGATACACATGTCATCAATGATGAAGTCATTACCGTCATCATTAGACGCCATGTTATACACCCGTACGCGGAAGTGTACATATTCCTTATCTTGCTCGATGGGGAAGTATATCTGGTACCACTTGTTGGACTGCGCCAGGTCTCCGGTCAGATAGGAAGTGATATCCTCCCATGCGGAGCCATCCAATGAGCCTTGTACGGAGAAAAGGAAGTTCGGGCAGGATTTACCTGTTTCGTTACCGGGATTCCCAACATAGGCGGAGAAGTAGAGCTTCTGTCCCTCGCAGAGGTGTGACTCCAGCGAGAGGGCGGCTACCTGTCCGGCAGAGGACATACCATCGCAGAAGATCATATATCCGTTCGCGGCACCGCCGTGTTGCTCCATCTTGTGCCAATAGTTACCGAACGACGGGATACGGTTGATGAGGTTATACTCACCCATGTTCGCGAGGTTCGCCAAACCGTTCTTGTTATGCGGACGGTTATCGGGAAGGACCGCCGTTTTTGGATACGCGAATCCATAAGAAGCGTCCGCCCATGGCAGCGGGTGCGGATAGACGGTATAGTCCGTTCCGGGTTTGTTATAGTCGAAGTTAAGTCGTTCAAGCACTTCGTAGTTCTGCTCTATCTCGTCATTGGGAAGGATGGCTTTGCCGGCATTCTCCAACTTCGGTCCGAACATCGTCTCACGATGGTACAATATCTTGTACCGGCATATATTGAACCAATAATCGCCGGGATCATTCGCCTCATCCTCTGTACCTACATTGGTAGATTTCACACTCCGTGCGCGCAAACAATATATTACTGTATCGACTCCGGATGGAGAAGTAACATTACCTTTCAGCGGCACGACGAGAAAGTCATTCGCCTCCGAGATGGAATGCGTACAAGGCGTATAGGCATCCGTAGAGGGATTATAGGTAAACCATTCGCATTCGGCATCCCATCCGCCGCACCAGATCATGGTATCTTTCGCAGTAGCATCAAAAGAATCCCAGTTATCGTCACGCATGTAGTATCCCAGGAGGGACTCGGAGTGCTGACCTTTCTTCAGGTTATCGTAGCTATAACGTTGCTCGGTTGTCAGAAGGAGGCGGTTCCCTATCGGCGCACGCACCACGTGGTCTTCCAGATATTTCTGGCCGGCATAGGGAGCACCCAACGCATATTTATAATGCTCCATAGTGTCCGCTCTCTCGGTCCAAGGACGGAGTTCGTATATCTCGCGTAGCGAGAGGGTCGGCTCGATGATATTGGTCATCGTATCCAACTTCGCCGTATCGACCTGGTTGACATTTTTCATGGACAACGGCAGGTTGTCGTAATAGACACTGAGGTCCACCGCATAGGTCTCGATTGCTTTGTTCTGCGGCGGATAGAGCATCGGTGCCTTGGAAGGAGGATCCTTACGCGCATTATAATCCGCCGAAGGCACATGGAAGACGGTGTAACGTCCCTGTGTTACCAGTTTCTTGCCTTTACTGTGATCATCCGGATCTTTCCAGACAGAGTCTCCAATGACGCGGAACGGGAAGTTCCCTTTACTACCGGTATTGGTCGGTGCGGTTTCCCATCGCTCGTTGGGGATATCCGTATCTTCTTTTCCCGGCTGGAGCGAATACCAGCGCCACCATCCGTAGAAGTTACGCTCGCGGACAGGCAGTTCGACACGCTGGTCGGTCGATTGCGCTTCGTTAGACGGGTTATAATAATAGAGGATGTTCTTGTTCTCATGTACCTGCTGTACACCATCTTTCAGTGTATCGCCCGAAGCACCTCTGGAGTGCATGAGGTTCTGGTTACCGGCGTACTGGAAGCGGCTGGCTTGCATGACTTGGAGACGGAAGTTGACATATTTCCACTTACCGACCCCATCGAGATACATGGTATAGGCCAGGATCAAGTTCGCCGAGCGCGGTGCGCGGATACCGTTGCCCAGACAACGGACGGTGATTGTATTGTCCGTCATGCTACTGATTTCGCACCAGTCGGGCGTATTACCATACTCATCCAACAGACGTATCTCTGCACGCGCAGGGTTCGTCAATTTCATCAGGGAGGTCAGGTCTTCACCGTCTCCGGTATAAGCAACTACCTGGTTCTCCGTATTCAGGGTATTGGTACCGAAACGATGGTCAGTATGGAGGATGAAGGTATGTTCATCATTCACATCCGTTGACACCTCCGGCGGGAAGACATAGTAATGCTCATCGCCCTCCACCGAACAGATGAGCGAATCATACGCTGCCTCGTGGAAGGTTCGGCGAATAAGCGGAATCTTAAGATGCGCGTCATCAACCGAAGTGAAGCTGCTCCATGCTTCTTTGAAACGATAGGCCGGAGCACCGGATTGCAGGGAAATCTGCACATCAAGGGTATCGACGATATTCACGTATTTGCCTCCATACATCACGTCCATCGGGATGCCGGGAGCCGGTGTGACGGTCGTGGTGAGGTTAGCGTTCGTCGTCCTGCTCAATCCGCTGGCTCCTGCAGTGAAGCGGCTATCGTGTATGATAGTAATTGTCGTATCCGTTTTCCAGTCGTTTCCGGCAGATACGAGGTCGGATATATCATTCTCGTCTTCTCGGCCGCAATAGGTCAGCGTGTTATCAAGCAGCATGGAGTAGATGCGATACGCTTTGTATCGCGTCTGCACGGTAACGCCGCTCGTACTGCCATATACGAACTCCAGTTGGTCTTTATTCGGATAGGCACCGTTATTGAGGAGGTTGTATTCGCGTTGCAGGTACGTCCAGGAGAATACAGTCGCTTCTTCGTCGTTTTCGGTCAGGGTCAGCGAAGGAACATCGGCCGTCACCGAGAACTTCAGCCATTTGTTGTCTCCGTATTTGAGTTTGACCTGTTCCTCGAAGTTGGCATTCTCGTTGACATAGGTATTGACATACACGTAGGTCAGTTCAGAGGCTCCTGTCGTTGCCACGTCGGGTTCAGACGAGCCGTTGATAACGAAGTCCAGATTGACGTCATACTCCGTCCGGAGCGTAAGCCGATGCGCCGCCTGATCCGCATAGGTATAGGTCCACGGCGTGATATACTTGACATCGTTGTTCGCCGAGTTCGCCGATCCTTTGACGAGTTGGGTCTTACCATCCGCACTGCTATAGAGCACATCACCTTTCTTTTCGTACTGACGGAAGATAAGGGTTTTCTCTGCCAGTCCTACTTCGCCCGCCGTGATGAAATAGCGTTTGCCTCCAGCTACGGCAGACCATATGAGTTCGGAATCCGCGAGTGCGGATTGCATCAGCGGCACACGCCCCCTAACCGGATACGTCGTTTCGCCCACCGTTGCGGTAGAGTTGATAAGGAGTGTATCGTAGTTCACGCCGGAGCTGTTATCGGCTTTAGTGACGAGGGTGATATAGTTATCGCGTGTCTCGGACGCATTGACAGTGAAATACGCACCGCCGCTTTGGAAGGAGCATTGCGCTGAGGTCAGGTGGAGCGAAGAAGTAGCATCTACCGAGGAGAGGATCTCCTCTCCGAGCACGTTGCCGTCGGTATCGAGCAACTGACGGGAGTTGACTTTCGCCATGGTAAAGGTCAGTCGTTTAGAGTCATCCGCCAGCGGGTTGAAGTTATAAACCGGATACTCGGGGGTGATTTCCAGTTTGGTTTCCACAGCTCCGTGGTGAGCCGTTTTTGTACGGATGATGATGTCCCTGTAGCGTGAGCCATCGGGAAGGACATGCAGTCCGGGCGCGCCCTCTTTCCAACGGCCGTAGTACTCTTTGATCTTTACCGGTCCAAGTGTCCTGAGGCGGATACGCAGAGTATCGACGATGTCGATGTACTCACCCTCATAAATGACATCAACCGGGGTATTCAAACCGCTTTGGATGAGGCGTCCGAAGTAATTCTTGTCCAACCGGTCGCCGATCATGTGAGGTTTATCATCATCATCGACCGTACCGAGAGATTCTACGCGTGCATCACGGATATACTCAAAGCTCTCCTCCAAACGGTACTTCGGATTAAGACGCAACTGCATATATTCGGTAATGTTCTCATTCTGATTCGGGTGGAAATAGACGGTGTCGTTGTCCAGCTTCATCATCGCCAACAGGTGCTTACCGATGAGTTTGGACCACACCTCGCTTTGTATATTCTCGTCCTGGTGGATACCGAAAGTGATTGTATCGGTCCATGCCGTAGTGGTATCCGGAATCACGACATAATGCTCATCCGCCACGCGGACACGGGAGATCTGGAAGACGGTTGCGTTCTCCTCCGAAGCGTCGCCGTCAAATTGGTTATCGGCAGCATTATATTTAATCCACGGCGCATCGTGGTTGGAGCGCTCATAACGCGTAATGGCCCCTACCCCGTTTCTTCCGAGATAGTGAGTGGAAGACAGCTTGGCGTTCTGAACATCCGCTACGGTGTAGTCCGGCCATCCGTTTCGGCCGCCGGCACCCGTCGATTTGAACAGACCCGCCCACGTATTGTTTCCAATGACCGTATTCGGGTCAGTATAATACAGACCAAGGTATTCTTCATCACCCGGAGCGAAGTTCTCATAGAAGAGAAGTGAGTCCACCGCGCCATAACGCATCTCACGGCGAGGATCCAGCACTACTTCGTCGGCCGCACACTCAACGCAGGGACTGGGATGGGTAAGCACCTTGAAGGTATTGATATAGCGGTTATCCACGTTATCCGCATTCGCCATACCCTGGTACGCATCGGTCCATTCTGCAATGCTACGGGCACGGGAGAAACGCGGCGCTGCCGTACCCGGGTGGGTCAGGAAGTAACGCTTGCCGTCCGCTTTCTTGAACGAGAGCGCCACATGGATCGTACCGGTATAAGTAGCTTTTGCATACAGCGTGGTCGTTCCAGCAGGCAGGTCGATGACCTCGTCCGGACTATACAAGGTACCCGTACCGTCGGGATTCGTCGTCCATCCTTCAAACTCAAATCCTCCGACGAGACGCGCGTCCCGGATGGTAACGGACGTCTCGTTGTGCATCGGGTACTGGTCCGCGAGGGTATCGCCCACACACCCGTTATTGTCATAATGAATATGTCGATCGGGGTTTGCCGGCACGAACTCGATTGCGCCATTGGGTGCGGAGTTATTGACGTATATACGCGCCCAGCCGTCCATGCCGACAATATCACCTCCACCGACAACCGGCACATCCGTACCACGTACCATCACACTCCAGCCGGGGATATCCGCACCCGGGTCGGTAGCGCTATATTCAGAGCCGGTGAACATCGTCGCTTTGATGGTCAAAGCGGCGTACTCCGCCGTGATATGCCACATCTCCTCGCACGTCCAAACCGTACCATCCGCATTCGGACGCAACTGGATATTACGGCCGGTATTGGTTTGCAGGAAATATCCTCCCGGCGTAAACGCCACATCGAGGTTCTGCTTGCTCGTTTGCGTCGTATCTACGATCATTCGTCCGTATGCACCTCTCGGCGCCTTAAGCCCCAAGTGCCAAATCTTCAAGGTGTCGATTTGCTTGAACTGGGAGTTAAACGCATCCCCTTGGTCCGTATGGCAATACTTATTCTGATAACCCACATAGTAGTATGTACTATCGGACTCCGGCACACTCATCCAGTCGGAAACATAGTACTTGGTATCGCCTTGACGCTCCATGCAGACCAGACGATCGATGGTATAGGTCTTCTTCTTAGTGGTGTACGTAGCGGGCGTTACAGAAAAGTTTTTATTGTATTGCTTACAATCCTGCTCGTCATAGGCGAAATAATACGAATCCGCGCAAGTAGAAGTCAACGGATCATTCAGCACATACAAACGGAAAATCGTACGCGGGGTTGCATGGTGTTTATCTTTATTACCAAAAGCATACAATGCCTGACCCGGTAGAGCCGATGCTTCTTTGTTACTATATTGTATTGTGCTTAACGTTTTATTAAAACCGACCACCGAAGCATTGGTGTAAGAAACAGGGCCGTTTCCACGCGGTATATCCAGCCAATAGACTTCGCGATAAGGAAGGCCTAAGAAACCATACCCCTTCTCGCCATTCAATCGACCTTGGGCATCTTGCGTTCTTCCCTCTAAGGTTGTTAATGTTTTGTTCGGGTCAAACGTGGTAACGGTAGAGCGGTTGGTCGGCACAACAAAGATCGCGTTACAGATATTGGCATTGTTTGCCTCTCTGGTCAAATCGCCTTGATATCTAAAGGAATTACCGGAAGACGTGAGCAGCGTATAGGAATCGCCTCCCGGGTTGGTACTCCACATCGTATAGGCGATACCGTCCAACGTATAATTTTTACCACTATAAAGAAACGTTACAGGGTCATCAATAGTCCAGATAGAAGGAGATGAGGGTTCCGTTGCCGTAGCATCTTGCGGAATCAACTTAAGGAAGTTTCCTTTGCCTCCATCCCAGTCCGTGTAACCAAAATAACTTCCCGTCGTATAGCCCGGGTAATGGCACACGAAAAATTCTTCACCGGGATCTTCTACACCGTTACCATTTACATCAACCCACGTGGACAGCAATATACGGTCACCCTGTTTGAGATTGACTACCAGACCACCATCCGTCGGCGTAAAATCGTACACCGCGCCATACATTCCCAGCGCAACTAATACGACCGAAATCAACAACAGAATTCGTACCTTCAATTCCTTTTTAAAACAAACTATATTCATAGCGTAATTGTAATATACAAAAAATCGGCGCAAAGGTACAAAAAATCCCGCACGTGCGCAAGACATGCGGGCAATTATTGACGTATTATTAAGAAAAAACGCTAATTTTTTACGGAAAGTTAATTTTCCGCGGCTTTCGTCTGCCATTCTCGCGGAGTCATGTCCGTCTCTTTGGCAAAAGTTCTCGAGAATACTACCGGCGAAGAGAATCCGGAGAGGGTGGATACGTCGGATAACTTCATTTCCGGATGATTTTTCATCAGTTGTTTTGCCTCTTCGATGCGATAATTCGTCACAAACTGATAGAATGTACAGTCGTATTCCACATTGATGAATTGAGAGATGTAGGTCCTATTCATCGGCAGCACTTGGCGCAGGTCGGTCAATCGGAAATCCGGGTTGAGATACGGTTTCTCCGTCTCCATCCATTGCTCCAGCGCACGGCGGTAATCGGCATTGACATCCGTTTTTCCCTCCTCCGGCGTCTCGTCCTCTTTCGTCTCTTTTTCTGCATCCTCTATCCATGGCCGAGAGCGGAAAATAGCCTGGTCATTGGTATAGACGAATACAAAGAAGAGCAGCCATTGCTGGGTGAAAAGACGCGTAGGCTCCTCCGAGAAGCAGAGATAGGTATACGATATGCCTAAGATGAGAATCATCACCAGGTATCGGATCACCCATTGTTCGTCGGTCTGCTCCATCGAACTGAAGTTATCCTCGCAGTACTTACGATAGGCTCTCACATGCCGGAATAGCAGTATAACCCATACTACGGGAACAAGCGCCAATAGCCATCGCAGATCCCATGGTGTAAACCAATCTGCCACCCCGATAATAATCACCGGTAAGAGCCGGGTTAACGCATTTTTCCATGTCAGCCATCCGGGACGCAGCAGCTCTGATGGATAAGCTAATAATAGCCATGCGATGATGTCTCCGCCTAGCAGTTCCCAGCCCTCAAAACTGAATACGCCCTCTGCCGGCTCAAGCTCGGCATTGACCATCCATCGATAGCATACGCCTACGATCATCACTACCGATAGCGTGGCCATGATCCAGGCATATATCTTCCGCACTCGGATACCCTCGTTATGCCGCATCATCGCCCATGTATTAATCAGCGTCACCGTGATGATGGCGGTATTCTGCACCGGCGAAATAAGCAAATTGAAGAGATCCGCCGGGATAAGCGGCGAGAGCGCATAACTCGCTATCACTGCCGCCAGCAGTCCCAGCCCGAATGCGAACTCCGAGCGATACTCGTAGTAGAATACGCGAAGATTCCTATACCTTTTTTCGTCCATTTAGGGTTCCTCCACCAAAAACGGCTACAAAGATACAGCTTTTTTATGAACTATGCAAATTTTTTCGAAGAAAAAACACCTATTACCAAAATTCTCACTTGGGACTCCAGAAGAAATCCGTCAGCCAGCGCGGCAGTTTGCTCTTTTTTATCTCGGTTACTTCGTCCTGGTGCAAGACGGTTTTGCCCAAGGCGCGTTCGAGTCGGTCTCTTCCGGCACCGACCCGTACTCCGAAGTTCAGTTGCACTTTCCACGACCAGTTAGACAGCGAGAGCATATTTCCCCGGGCAGCAGCAGCGGAACGGAAGCGTATATGGTCGCCGGTAGCCCATGCGCTGAGGTGTATCCACCGGTTGATCTCCCAACTGACGGCAGCCCGCACGTTTCCCGTGACATGCACCGGAACGGCCGGTTGTAATACGAACATCGGTTCGGCGGTACTCGGCAGTTCTTCCCGCAAGCTGTCGGGGACGTAATACATGATATGATTCACCGAATAGCAGACGAGCATCATCGCCGCGGAGGCATGCAGAAGGACCTTGCCCTTGTTGGGCGTGTAGTTGATACCATATCCGAGTCCCACCGCGACCTGTCGCGTGGTCATACCCATCATGCCGGACATGAGCGCGGGCAGCAACGCGATCGGATCCTGGCCCTCCTCCGGACCGATAAGATGCAACGTATCGTTGAAACGCACCTGATGGGACATATACGAGAGATGAAGCAGGAGCGAACCGGCAGTTTTCTTCTGGATATACGACTGCTTCACCGCTGCGTTATGCGAATAATGGGTTGCGTTGAGCGCGTACCATATATGCAGATTCGCGTTGGATACCGTGATCAGGTTGGATCCTAAATTTCCCAAGACATCGTTGTTATACGCTATACTCGTTAAGAAATCTCCGCTTTTCTGGAGCGAGAAATCGAGTCCTATATACTTACTGCCGAACGAGAAATTGAGTCGTCGCGAATAGGCATGCAGCACGTCCCAGGAATAGCCGAAACCGATTCCCCGATAGCCGGCATAGAAGCCTACGTCCAGACTAGGCATGGACCGGTTGAGCAAGGTCCATTGCTCGTCGGGTTTGGTAGATGAGATTGAGGTATTGATACCGGTCGATGCAGCCGTTGCCGCAAAGCGCCAGCTATGCTCCGGCAGGTCTATATAGGTTGTATCGATCCCCCGGCGCAGGTAGTTATCCGTCCAGTTGCCCATACGATAGAAAAAGAGCAGACCCTTCGAGGGCGCTTTCTCCTGTGCCTCTCCCGCGAACGCGTACGAACCAGCGCACGCCAGCGCGAAACATACTATAAGGAGTACCAAACGTCGCATTGCCGCTGCAAAATTACTGCTTTTTTGCGAGATATGCAAATTTTTGTAAAAAAAAGCGGAGAAATGGAGATGTTCCATAGGCTTCGATGTGGATATACTCAGAGCATTCGCTGATTATCTTAATAGTTCGTGTATAATTCGTCAATAATTCGTGTATAGTTCGTGTTTGAAAGCATATAGGGAAGGTGAAAGAGGGATATGAGGAAATCAAAAATAACAAAAATAAAGCCCCCCGCCCCCCGAAGGGGGAGAGAAAGTTGAAAGTTTAGAGGATTAGAGGGTTAGAGGATTAGAGGATTAGAGAAACTGCCCGCATGGATTTTTGAGAGTGACCGCAGGGAACGCATTTTTGTGAGCGAAGCGTATTTTTGTAAGGCGGAGCGAGAACCAATAAACTTTATCTATGTTTATCGCCTGGCTCTGTCCCGGGCATTTACATCCTTTGGATGTGCGGTGTAGCCACAAGGGCTACCGTCAAGTTTACTTGTAAGGGTAGCTGTTGGGGCTACAACGGGGGACGTCGCCAGACGTAATGCTGCCGGAGGGGTTTATTTAGTTTTATGTACTTCCCTCGCCCGCCGCGTTTTTGATTCAATACAATAAATATTTTTCGCTCTAAAAACTTGCACATTTCAATAATTTGTAGTAATTTTGCAGCCGCAAATCATTTTAATACATGAAAAAGAACAATCTACAGATTATCACTATCATCGCGATGATGTTTCTCTATGCGATGATATCGTTTGTGACGAATTTAGCGGCGCCGGTGGGAAAAATATGGGGCGACTCTTTCACGGATCCCATTCAGGCGGAGCGCATGGGCATGTTAGGCAACCTGTTCAATTTCTTAGCGTACCTGATTATGGGTATTCCGGCGGGAAATATTCTGGCGAAGTACGGGTACAAGAAGACGGCTCTGTTGGCGTTGGCGCTTGGTTTTATCGGTATCGGTGTCCAATGGTTGTCGGGTGTCACGGACAGTTTCTACGTCTATCTGACGGGTGCGCTGATTTGCGGATTCTGCGTATGTATTCTTAACACAGTGGGTAATCCGATGCTGAACCTGTTGGGCGGCGGAGGCAACAAAGGAAACCAGTTGAACCTCATCGGCGGTACGTTCCAGTCGTTCTCCGCGGCTCTGACGCCGATGTTAGTGGGTGCGATAGTAGGTGAGAGTCTGGTGGGTAAAGAGATAGACGATGTGAACATCGTGCTGTATATGGCGATGGCTATTTTCGCCCTTATCTTCCTCGTCATCTTCTTCACGCCTATCGCCGAGCCGTCGAAGGTGGGTGAAGCGGTGGTTTATGAGCGCAGTCCGTGGGCCTTCCGCCATTTCGTGTTAGGCGCCGTAGCCATCTTCTTCTATGTCGGCATCGAGGTCGGCGTACCCGCTACGCTGATCAGTTATCTGCATAAGACGGCAGGCAAGGGTTACGATGACGCGACGTTCATCGCCGGTCTGTACTGGCTGCTGATGTTGGTCGGTCGTTTCATCGGTTCGGTCATCGGCGGCAAGGTGAGCAGTCGCGCGATGGTAATCTGCGTCTCGACGCTGGCTATCGCGTTGATGGGTTCAGCGATGGCGTTAGGCAACAGTGTGATGGTGAGTCTGCCGACCGACTGGACGTTCGACATGCAGGAGATGCCTGTTGCGGCGATGCTGATCATGCTGGTCGGTTTATGCACGTCCGTCATGTGGGGCAGTATCTTCAACATGGCCACAGAGGGTCTGGGTAAATACACGCCGAAAGCGTCCGGTATCTTCATGATGATGGTTGTCGGCGGCGGTATCGTACCGTATATCCAGAGTGCCATCGCGGCGCATGACTGCCTGACGAGTTACATCGTACCGATCATCGGCGCAGCGTTCATTCTCTACTATGCGATATGGGGAAGCAGGAACGTGAACAAAGATATCAAGATTGACTAAATTTTACAGGTCAAACATGCCGAGTATGCGGCGGAGGTAATTCGGATCCCCGAAGTCGCGGAACCCCGTATCCTGCTGATTGAGGGGTTCGATTGCCTTCATGTCGGCTTCGGAGAGCGAGAAATCGAAGATTTCGAAGTTCGCTTGCATACGTTCTTTATGGGTGGATTTGGGAATCGCGACGATGCCCCGCTCTATCAGCCAGCGGAGGGCGACCTGCGCCGGCGTTTTACCGTATTTCGCTCCGATAGCGGCGAGCACAGGGCTCTTGAGCAGGTCATCGGAACCTTGTCCGAGAGGTCCCCACGCCATCATTTTCGTATCATAACGCGCCATCTCCGGAAGGATGGTGCGTTGTTGTGAGAGGACGCAACACTGGAGTTGGTTCACGGCCGGTTTGACATCGACGACGGAGGCAAAATCATAGAAGCGGCACGCCTGGAAATTGCTGACACCGATAGCCCGTGCCTTGCCGTCCGCATACGCTTTCTCCATAGCCCTCCATGAGCCGAAAACATCTCCGTATGCCTGATGGATAAGCAGCAGGTCCACGTAGTCTGTTTGCAGTTTACGCAGGCTCTGCTCGAAGCTCCGTGCGGCTCGTTCTTCGCCGGCATTGGTGATCCATATCTTCGTCACGATAAAGAGTTCTTCCCTTGGAATGCCGGACTGTCGGACAGCGTCCCCCACCCCTTGTTCATTTGCGTATGCCTGGGCGGTATCGATGAGCCGGTAACCCGTTTCAAGCGCTTCGCGCGTACACCGTTCCGCCTCCTGGGGAGGCACTTGGAAGAGTCCGTAACCAAGAATCGGCATATCAATGCCGTTGTTCAGTTGAATCGTTTGCATAGTGATGTCATTTTTTCAGCCGCAAAGGTACGTAAATTATGCGACATGTGCAAATAAAATCACTTTTCTTCAAAATTATGTTACTTTTTTGTCAAATATTTTGCAAATTTGAAAAATTTGTAGTAATTTTGCAGCACTTTTAATATGTACCAATTTAAACAACACGCATTATGAGTAATTTATTTAAAGGTGCAGCCCTGTTTGTAGGTGGAGCCCTCATAGGTGCCGCTGCAGCGCTGCTGTTGACTCCCAAGACGGGAGAAGAAGTACGTAAGGACCTCGCTGATTTGGCAGAAGAGGCTAAGAAGCATGCTCAGGACTACTGCGAGCGAGTAAAGAAAGACCTGGCGGAAGCGGAAGCCACCCTTGAGGCGGCTGAGGAACAAGCCAAAGCGCGCACCAAGAGACGTAAGAAGGAGGCTTGATATGGAGAATGAGTTTATGGCCCAGGTCAAGCAGGAGTTGGAGGAGTACGGCAAGGCATTAGGCGAAGCAGGTCAATTGCAGATGATTGGTCTTGTGAGCCGTGTGTTAGGCTTATTTCTGCTGATCTTCACCTTGCTGCTCTGCGCACTGGCTGTTTTCACTTTCGCTGCAGTAGCCATCATCGATGTGCTGACGGAGTGTGTGCCTTTATGGGCGGCATCGCTGATTGTAGGCAGCCTGTATATCGTTCTGATCATCCTCGCTATCGCCTGCCGCAAGCCGCTTTTCATTCATCCGTTCATCAAGCTTCTGTCGAAACAGATCCGTAGCGAAGAGGAGTTGGCTCTCAAGATTATTGAGGCGGAGCATAAGGCGGATGTCTCGCGTGTACGTCTGTACAACCACGTAGAGAACGCTACTCGCGAGGTGACGTTCTATGCCAACCTGTTCACCCGCGCATGGGACGCGGTGAAGAGACTGCTGCGCAGGAAGTGAATGAGTGAGTGAATGAGGGAATGAGTGAGAGGATAGAGGTGTATGCTTAGTCGTCTGTACGGGGTACTGTTGCCTTTTTTTGTCAGTTTTCTATTGGCTTGGTTGCTGGATCCGTTAGTGAGTTTTATCCAGCATACATGCCGCGTGAAGTTCCGCGGTCTGTCGGTAGCCATCACATTGATCCTGTTCGTAGGATTGATGACGCTGGCTGTCTATATGATCATCCCCGCGATGGGACGCGAGATACGTGCAGCGGCTGTAGGCGTGGAGCAGTATTTCGCCAATTTCGATGCGGACAAGTACTTCACACCCGAACAGCAGGAGAAGATACAGCATACGTTAGACGGATTGAATCTGGAGTCGATGCTCTCGTATCCCGAGGTGCGCGACGGCATCAAGAGTCTGCTGCCGAAAATCGGCAGTTGGATCACCGGAGGGTTAAATTGGTTAAGCGAGCTATTAGTGATCTTCATCGGCTTGCTCTACCTCATCTTTCTGATGGTTGCCTTCCCGTCTATCCGCGCGAACTGGCGTCGTTACGTTCCGGCGAAATACCTGCCGCAGGTATCGACAATCGTGCATGAGATGAGCGTGAACATGAACGCTTATTTCCGCGGCCAGGGTTTGGTAGCCCTCTGCGTAGGCATACTGTTCGCTATCGGATTCATGATCATCGGAATGCCGATGGGTTTTGCGATGGGAATCTTCATCGGTGTTCTCAACCTGGTACCGTATATGCAGGCGCTCGGTATTCCACCGTGCATCCTGCTCTGCCTCGTTCAGTCAGCTCAGACGGGTCAACCGATATGGCTGACGATACTGCTGATGGCGGTTGTGTTCATCGTGGTACAGACCTTGCAGGACACGGTATTGGTTCCGCGCATCATGGGCAAAGTGACGGGTTTGGGTCCTGCTGCCATCTTGTTGAGTCTCAGTATCTGGGGAGCGCTGATGGGCGTCATCGGTATGATCATTGCGTTACCGCTTACGACGCTCGGTCTGTCGTGCTACAAGCATTATGTGTTGCACGAACCCTTCGCGTCAGAAGTGGAAGAGAAAAGCGAAAGAACTCGCGCAACTATGCGCGAGAAGAAAAAGACGGGAAAGAGTGAAAGAGTGAAAGGGAATGAGTAAGATACAGGATAAAGATTGGCTATATTTATTTTTGCGTCCATACGTAGATTGGATGTTCCGGCGTTCGTACCGGACCTTCCGCTATATCGGTCGGGAGAACATCCCGGCCGATGGTGCTGTTATCTACGCGCCCAACCACGCGAACGCGCTATGCGATGCGATGGCCATCCTGGGTATTGACCGGAGACAGAAGGTTTTTGTTGCCCGTGCGGATATCTTTCGTGACCCGAAGAAGGCGAAGATTCTGAACTGGCTGAAGATCATGCCGATCAGTCGTGTCCGGGACGGGTTAGAGGAGGTGCGACATAATGACGAGACGATCAACAAGGCCGTAGAGACGCTGCAAGACGGAGTGCCTTTCTGCATCTTACCGGAAGGCACCCATCGCCCCAAACATTCGCTGCTGCCGCTGAGCAAAGGAATCTTCCGTATTGCGCTACAGGCCAATGAGACCTTCGGCACAGAGAAACCGGTATATATCGTCCCGGTAGGACTGGAGTACGGCGACTATTTTCACCTGTGGGACAGTCTGACGGTCAATATCGGCAAGCCGATCAACGTGACGGCGTTTGCAAAAGCCCATGCTGACCTTGATTATCCTCAGATGCTGATGGCGCTTCGTGAAGAGTTGACGCTGCGGATGCGGGAGTTGATTCTGTGGGTGCCGGATGACGAGCACTACGAAGAGAATATCGCCCGCCTGCTGGCAAACCCGCCAGCGCCGTTTGATGCGGACAAGAAGAAGCCGCTGCCGCGATGGCTGGTGATACCGCTGCTGGTACTGACGGCTCCGCTGTTCGTACTCTGCGCCGCGCTCACTATCCCGTTATGGGGTATGCGGCTGTTGATAGAGAAGAAAGTGAAGGATCCTGCCTTCCATAACTCCGTGCAGTTCGTCTGGCAGCTTGTGTTCTTGACAATCACGTTGCTGATTCCGCTGCCATTTTGGATGTTTGTTCAAGAATACCTGTACCTGGTGAAAGGTGAAAGTTGAAAGTTGAAAGGATTTAAGATTTATGATTAGAGCATATATTGTAATTGCGTTGTATGTGTTGGTTCCGGTGCTGATCATCGAGTGTTTCAAGCGCTGGACATGGATGCAGAAGATCGGTACGGTGGTAGCCGCGTACGCGGTAGGTATCCTCTTCGCGTTGACGGGACTGGTGCATTTCGATGCCGGCACCGCCGAGGCATTGTCGTTCAGCAAGATTCAGTCCACGCTGATGTCGGTAGCCGTACCATTGGCTATTCCGCTGATGCTGTTCAATTGCGATTTCAAGTTATGGACCAAAGCGCTGCCGAAGACCCTCTGGTCGCTGGTAGGCGGTATCGGCGCTGTGCTGGTGGCCGTGATAAGCGGTTATTTCATCTTCCGCACCCCGGAAGTACCGGAGTTTAACAAGGTGGCGGCGATGATGACAGGTATCTACACCGGCGGCACGATGAACTTCAACGCTTTGGGGGCTTCGTTAGGTGTCGATAAGACGGTGATGGCCATTGTGCTGGCTTTTGAGATGGTACTGACCACGCCGTATATCTTCTTCATCATCGGCGGCGGCTACAAGATCTTCCGTAAGATCCTGCCGTACGAGGATATCACTCGCAGAGGTCGCAAGGACGAAGCGGTGGAGACCAAGGATATCGAGAACTACAAGGGTATGTTCGACCGCCATAACGCAGGCGGCATGTTCATCGGTCTGGGACTGAGTATCCTCTTCCTCGCCATCGGTGCCGGACTGGCGCTGCTCATCACGGGTACGCTCAATGAGTTGGTGGTCATACTGACCATCACGACCTTGTCCATCATCGCGTCCTTCTTCAAGAAAGTGCGCGAGTTGCCCAAGACCTTCGAGTTGGGAATGTTCTTCATCCTCATCTTCTCGGTCATTGTGGCATCGTTATTCGATATTCACAGTGTGAACGGCGGTAGCCTGATGATCGGAGGCTTCGTGGCATGGGTGATGATCGTTGCTGCGGGACTGCATCTGCTGCTATGCCGTATCATGCATGTGAGCGGCGACCTCTTCTGCGTGAGTCAGATCGCCCTACTCTGTTCGCCGCCTTTCGTACCGCCGGTAGTGGGCGCGATGAAGAACAAGAAAGTACTGATATCGGGCATAGTCATCGGACTGATCGGCTATGCCATCGGCACATATTTAGGCGTAGCAATAGCATTTATATTGAAATAAAAGGTGGAAGGCTTACGCCGTGTATTGCGGCAGAGCCGCGTTTACCGCTACGCCGTTTATAAACGGAGCACAGCTCCAATAAACGCCCGTTAGGGCAATAAACTTTTAAAAGTGATATGAGAAGATTTCTGATTATAGTATTAGCTGCGCTGTTGGCATTGCCGATGGCGGCGAAGAAGAAAGAGCCCAAGCCACAGGAAGTGGATTCGTTGGGTCGTAAGATCAAGACCGGTTGGAACTTCGGTATCCTGCCGTCTATCGCGTACGACGCCGACTACGGGTTTCAGGGCGGATTGCTGACCAACGTCTATTTCTACGGCGACGGCAAGCAGTATCCGGAGTATATCCACTCTATCTACGTCGAGGCGGCGTACACGACCAAGCACCATGGTATCTTCCGCGTCAACTACGACTCCAAATACCTCATTCCGGGGTATCGTCTGACGCTTGATGCGACCTATCTGCCGGATGCGATGTGCGACTTCTACGGTTTCAACGGTTACCCATCGCGTTATAATGCCGACTGGTGCGCCTGGAACAAAGACTCCACGAAGATGAACCTGGACGAATACCGTACCCGTGTCTTCTACAAGTACAAACGCGACCTGATCCGCGTGGCCGGCGACATCGAAGGCACGATCTACAAAGACCTGAAATGGAACGCCGGCATCGGCGTGTTGGGTTATCTCGTCGGCGACTGCGACATCAACATGCTCAACGGCAGGAACGTCTATGTCGATACGCTGCGTCACCAGAAAGCGCTCAACCCGAACGAACAGTTGCTGTACGACAAGTACAAGACCTGGGGCCTGATAGGAGCGGATGAGATGAACGGCGGTTGGCATCCCTACGCGCGTGCCGGCATCACCTATGACACCCGTGACAAACGCCAGGGTCCGAACAAAGGAATCTACACCGACCTTTTCTTCACCTACTCGGCGGCTTTCAATGCGGCATACGGCCAGCAGGCCGCAGCGGGTTATAACCACCTGCAGTTCAACTTCACATTCCGCCATTACGTGCCGTGTTACTACGACAAGAACGGCATCAACCGTATCACGTTCGCATACCGTCTGGGGTTGCAGAACCTCATCGCCGGCCACTCGCCGTTCTACATGAACAACTACATGAACGCGCTCTTCATCCAGCGCGTGTACTACGAAGGACTGGGAGGCGGTAACTCCGTGCGCGGTATGATGGCGCATCGTATCTTAGCCAACGGCTTTGCCTTCGCAAACGTCGAGTTCCGGTTCCGCGTAGTCAATTTCGATATCGGACGCCAACATTTCTATATCGGTTTGAACCCGTTCTTCGACCTCGGTATCGTGACGCAGCCGTATAACCTCGATGCGCTCGTGGCGCGTAACACGCACGGGCTGTACCAGACGCTCGCCGAGAGTTTTAACGCACACCATGATCCGGATGAACAGTTCTCCGACTATTTCACAACCGATCCCAAAGATATCTACCGTCCGCACATGACTTTCGGTGTGGGACTGAAGATCGGTATGAACGAGAACTTCGTACTCTCCGCCGACTGGGGCATGCCGATTGACCGGCAGGACAATAACAAACTGGCCAACTTCTACGTGAAGATGGGATACCTTTTTTAAAGGTGAAAGTTTAAAGTTGAAAGTTGAAAGATTAAAGTTTAAAGTTTAAAGATATATGAAGACCAAACAACTCTTTATCTATGCAGTTGCCGTGCTTTTGACGGCCTGCGGAGGAAAGGCGCCGCAAGTAGTGCCTACTTCCTACCAGACGATGACCATCAGTAAGAGCGACATCAGCGTGCCGCTCAAATATAGCGCGACCCTCAAAGGAACCGCCGATGTCACCATCATGCCGCAAATCAGCGGACAATTGATGGAGGTGTGCATCACGGAAGGCCAGCAGGTAAAGAAGGGTCAGGTGCTTTTCCGTATTGACAGCCGCAATGCGCAGTTGGAACTGGAATCCGCCGAAGCCAATCTGCTGGCTGCCCAAGCGCAGGAGAGCAGTGCCAAGTTGGAGTTTGAGAGTAATTCGAACCTGTATGCAAAAGGTATCGTCAGCAAGTACGTGTTGGACAATGCGGAGAACCAGTACAAGCAAGCCCAGGCATCCGTAGCGCAATACAGAGCCAGCGCTAACCGCGCTCGCGTCAATCTCGGCTATTGCACGATAACCGCACCGGTGGATGGCGTGATCGGTTCCATTCCCGTATTCGCAGGAGACCAAGTGAGTCCTTCGACCTATCTGACCCTGCTCAGCGGTAACGCGAAGATGTATGCGGAGTTCTCGGTAAACGAGTCGGTGCTCGAAGAGCGCGCCAGTGGCGATATAGACGGTTCACTGCAGAAATTCCCGGATGTGACGTTCCTCTTCAAGAGCGGCACGGAGTACGGGAAGAAAGGCCGTATCACGAGTATCACCGGAACGGTGGACCGCACAACGGGTGCGCTGACATGCAAGGCTACCTTCCCCAACCCCGACGGCATCCTATACTCGGGTATCCAGGGGACGGTAGTGATTCCGTATGACGTGAAGGACGTGATGGTCGTTCCCCAGAACGCTATCGTCCGTTTGCAAAACAAATCGCTGGCGTATAAGGTTGGCGCAGACAGCTGTGCTTATAGTACGATTGTGAAGACCGCAAGCATCAGTTCGGACCGCGACCTCGTTGTGATTGAAGGACTGGAAGTAGGCGACGTGATCGTCACCATAGGTGCGAATAACCTCGTTGAGGGACAGAGAGTGCTTTTCCCTTCGGCAAAAGAGGATTAGAGTTTAGAGTTTAGTGTTTAGTGTTTAGAGTTTAGAGATTAGAGATTAGAGATATGAAAGAGAATATCTTTATCAAGCGAAGCGTGATGGCAATCTCGATAGCGATTGTCATCATGCTCGTCGGATATATCAGTCTCCGCACCTTGCCGGTGGAGCAATACCCGAATATCGCGCCTCCGACCGTAGAGGTATCCACCACCTACTCGGGTGCGGATGCGAACACCTGTATGACATCCGTCATCCGTCCGCTCGAAGAGCAGATCAACGGTGTGCAGGACATGACCTACATGACCGCTTCCGCCTCATCAACGGGTGACGTATCCATCACGGTCTATTTCAAGCAAGGTACGGATCCCGATATGGCTACCGTTAACGTCCAGAACCGCGTGTCGCAAGCCGAGGCGTTACTGCCGGCGGATGTGCTGCAGACCGGCGTGACCGTCACCAAACGGCAGAATAGTATTCTGCAGATTGCCGGCCTGAAATCGACCGACGGCAAGTATGACGCGGACTTTATCTCCAACTATATCGACATCAACGTCAAACCGCGTCTGCTGCGTATTTCAGGTGTAGGTAACGTCACCAACCTCGGTAACACGTATGCGCTGCGCGTATGGCTCAAACCCGACGTAATGGCGCAGTACGGACTTACGCCGGACGACATATCAGCGGCTATCCAGTCCCAGAGTTTCGTCACCTCTACCGGTACACTCGGCCAGCAGTCCGAGAACGCCTATCAGTACCCGATGGAGTACAAAGGTACACTCAAATCCGTGGAGGAGTTTGAGAACATCGTGCTTCGTACGCAGGATAACAGTAACGTACTATACCTCAAGAATGTAGCGACCGTGGAGATCGGCGCGAGAGCCTACACCATGACGTCCGGCATGGACGGCAAACCCGGTGTGTTCTACCTCGTCAATCAGTCGCCGGGAGCGAACGCCACACTGGTCAACAAAGAGATCGATCAACTATATGAGCAACTCAAACCGACGCTGCCCGCCGGACTGGAGTTCGTGACGCTGGAGACGAGTAATGACTTCCTCTTTGCCGCTATTCACAACGTGGTAGAGACGCTCATCATCGCCATCCTGCTTGTCATCATCGTGGTCTATTTCTTCCTGCAAAACTGGAAAGCAACCCTCATCCCGTCCATCTCGATCATCGTATCGCTGCTCGGCACGTTCGCGATTGTACAGTTAGCCGGTTTCTCTCTTAATATCATCACGCTCTTCGGCTTGGTGCTCGCCATCGGTACCGTCGTCGATGATGCCATCGTTGTCGTCGAGGCCGTGATGGCGAAACTCGAGACGGGAAAGATGCAAGGTTCGCCCAAAGACCAGGCTGCGCAAGCTACGCGTGAGGCGCTGAGCGAAGTATCGGTAGCCGTTATCTCATGTACACTGGTGTTCATGGCGGTATTCATTCCTGTGACCTTCATGAGCGGAACAAGCGGCACTTTCTTCACCCAGTTCGGTATCACTCTCGCCGGAGCGGTTGGACTCTCCTGTGTCTGCGCACTCGTGCTCTGCCCCGCCCTCTGCGCCATCCTCATGCGACCGACCGACGAGAAAGCGCTCGAAGGCAAGAAATGGAAAGGTATAGACTACTATACCAAGGTCGCATACGAAGCCAGTTACAACGCCATCCTCGGTAAATACCAGGGAGCCGTACAGAAATACCTGAAGCGTCCCGCACTGTCGTTCGCGCTGTTAGCTGTCGCTGCGGTATTGTTCGTGCTATTTATGAAAGTGCTGCCGTCGGGTCTTGTTCCCCAGGAAGACCAAGGCGTGATCATGTGCGAGGTGCGTATGCCGGAAGGTTCGACCCTCCATGAGAACGCTGAGATCATGAAGCAGGTAGAAGAGAAAGTGAAAGCCATTCCGGAGCTGGAGAGCTATGGTTTGGTGAGCGGATACGGCCTGGTCTCGAACAACGGATCGAGTTACGCTTCGCTGATCATCCGTCTCAAGAATTGGGACGAGCGTAAGGGAATCGAGCATTATATCGACAATATCATGGAGCGTTTCTACTATGACTGTCTGTCTATCAAGAACGCGAGGGTGTGGCCGTTCCAGATGCCACAGATTCCCGGTTACGGTACGTCGAACAGCATCGACCTGCAGGTGCAGGATAGAAGTGACGGTGACTTCTCCGACTTCGGAAACAAGACCAATACGCTCATGGTAAAACTGATGGAGCGTCCGGAGATTGCCAGTGCGATGTCCACCTTCTCGGAGCGTTTCCCGAAATTCAGAGTGCATGTCGATCCTATCCAATGCGAACGGGCGGGTACGACGGCCAAGGCTGTGCTCAACACCCTCGGCGCGTACTGCAGCGGTTCGTATGTAGGCAACTTCAACCAGTTCAGCAAGGTCTATCAACTCTGGGTAAGCGCTTCGCCGGAGTATCGTCTCGACCCTTCCTCGCTGAACAATATGTATATTAAGGTGGCGAACAATAAGATGGCACCCCTCTCGCAGTTCGTGACCCTCGAAGAGATCGTCGGTTCGTCCTCACAGAATCACTTCAATCTCTTCCAGTCTATCTCCTGCTCCGTCACCGCCGCAGCCGGTTATTCGGAGGCGCAGGCGCAACAGGCGATCGCCGAAGTGTTCAAAGACAACATGCCGTCCTACTGCTCGTACGAGTACGGATCGATGTCGCGTGAAGTGGCTTCCAGCGCGAAGGACAACACAACGCTCATCATCTATCTGATCTGCGTCATCTTGATTTACCTCATCCTCGGTTCGCTCTATAACAGCTGGCTGACGCCGTTCGCTGTTTTATTGTCCGTGCCGTTCGGATTGATGGGGTCGTTCCTCTTCTCCTATATCGGCAATAAGATGGGTTATCCGGGCATGGAGAACAATATTTATCTGCAAACCGGTGTCATCATGTTGATCGGTTTGCTCGCCAAAACCGCAATCCTTATTACCGAATTCGCGTCCGAGCGTCGCAAACAAGGCTTGACGATTTTCGATGCCGCCCTGGCTGCATGTAAAGAGCGTCTGCGTCCGATCCTGATGACCGTCATCACAATGATCGCCGGTATGATTCCGCTGATTATTGAAGGCGGCGCCGGAGCGAACGGAAACCGCGCTTTGGCCCTCGGTGTCGTAGGCGGTATGAGTATCGGTACCATCGCATTGCTCTTTATCACGCCGGCCTTCTTCATCATATTCCAGACCCTGGAGGAGAAAATCAGTGGCCAGCCGGCAGCAATCAGCAATCAGCAATCCGAAGGAAAGGAGGAAGAGAAATGAAAAAGATTATCCTCATATTCACGGCCGGCATGGTTATGGCCGGATGCGGTGTATACAAGAAATACACCCCGCAGAACGAAGCTCCGGACAACTTGTTCGGTAGCGGCGATTCCATCGCGCAAGTGGCGTTGAGCGACTCGTCATCCATCGCTTCCGTCTCCTGGAAGGAGTTCTTCACCGACCCGCTGTTGCAGCGTCTGATCACCACGGCGCTGGAGAACAACACAGACCTGCAGTCGGCGCGCATCGCCGTAGAGCAGGCGCAGGCGAGTCTGAAAGCGGCGAAACTGGCGTATATCCCTTCGCTCAGTCTCAACCCGCAAGCCAGTATCTACAGCACAATGGGTACCGATGGTGCAATGAGCGCGGCGAGTTATACGTATAACATCCCGCTGCAGCTGGACTGGAACATCGGTATATCGGGTTCGGTAACCGTCAACAAGCGCAAAGCCAAAGCCGTCTTAGGGCAGGCAGAAGCCTCCCGCGACGCGACGCGGGCCAACCTCATCTCCACCGTGGCGCAGGGTTATTTCCAGCTGTTGCTGCTGGACAAGGAGTTGCAGATCCTCACGGAGACGGACAGTCTGTGGGGAGAGTCGCTGGAGACCGAGCGTGCGCTCTGGGAGAACGGGCAGGCTTACTCGACCGCCGTCAATCAGATGGAGTCGTCCTGTATGGATGTCAAGACGCAGATCATCAACACGAAGCGGAGCATCCTCTCGATGGAGAACAGTCTGTGCAGACTGCTGCGCACGACGCCGCAACATATCGAGCGCACCGCCTGGGGCGCCTACGACCTGCCGGAGCGCTTCGGTACCGGTGTACCGGCTGCGCTGCTGGAGAACCGTCCGGACATCAAGATGGCCGACCAGTCGCTCGCAGAGGCGTTCTATAACACCGCTGCCGCCAAGGCGAATTTCTATCCCTCGCTCTCGCTGCAAGGTCTCTTGGGATGGACCAACAATGGCGGTATCATCGCCGACCCGGGGGCATTGCTGCTCAAGGCAGCGGCTTCGCTGATGCAACCGATCTTCGCGCAAGGCAAACTGCAGGCGCAACTCAAGATCGCCAAACTGAACCAGGAGGACAAACTCAACAACTACGTGCAGACCGTCATCAACGCCGGCAACCAGGTGAACGAAGCGCTGGCGGACTGTCAGGCAGCGAAAGACAAAGATGTATTGTACAAACACCAGCTGGAAGTGCTGCATGATGCCTACACCGGTACGCACGAGTTGATGAACAGCGGAAAAGCGACGTATATCGAAGTGCTGAGGGCACAGGAGTCGCTGCTCTCTGCTCAACTGAACGAAGCCGAGAACCTGTACGACGGCGCAGTTGCGTTGATTGCACTCTATATCTCCCTCGGCGGCGCAACCAAGTAACATGTAGTAACTTCGGACTCCGCCTTGGTATAACCAATTCCCCCGAAATTACGTTCGCTTTTTCCAGCGAACCGCATGCTTTTTTGTAAAACCATCACTCTTAAGCAAGCTTACGTGATTTTTTTGCAAAAAATCTTGCACATTCGGAAAAATTGTAGTAACTTTGCACGACTTTTTGTGGGTCCAATAATTAACCGGACGCAAACGGCGTCCATAAATGACAAAAACAGATGAATATTGTAAGAAAAGAAATTGCTCTGCCTGATGGTCGTAAGATCACCTTGGAGACCGGCAAATTAGCCAAGCAGGCTGACGGTGCGGTGATGGCGACGCTGGGCAACACCATGATTCTCGCTACCGTGTGCTCGGCCAAAGACGCCGTGCCCGGCACCGACTTCATGCCCTTGACGGTAGAGTACAAAGAGAAATTTGCTTCGGCAGGACGTTTCCCCGGTGGTTTTACCCGCCGCGAAGGAAAAGCTTCGGACTACGAGATCCTTATCGCGCGTCTGATCGACCGCGCTCTCCGTCCGTTGTTCCCGTCGAACTACCACGCTGAGACCTTCGTCAACGTGACGATGTATTCGGCGGACGGTATCGACATGCCGGAGTCTATCGCCGGTCTGGCAGCAGGTGCTGCCCTCGCTTGCTCGGATATCCCCTTTGAGGGTCCGGTCAGCGAAGTACGCGTAGCGCGCGTGGACGGCAAGATGGTGATTAACCCTACCTTCGAGCAATGCGAGCACGCTGACCTCGAGTTGATGGTGGCTGCTACGTACGACAACATCATGATGGTAGAGGGTGAGATGAAAGAAGTGCCGGAGAGCGTGATGCTCGAGGCTATCAAGGCTGCACACGAAGCAATCAAACCGCAATGCCTCGCTATCGACGAGATGATGAAGGCATATGGCAAAGAGACCAAACGTGAGTACTGTCATGAGGTGAACGATGATGAATTGAAGGAAGCTGTTCACGAGTACAGTTACGCACGTGCTTATGCACAGGCTACGTCTGCAGATACCGACAAGCATCACCGCGAGGCGATGTTCAGCCAGATTTGCGAAGATTTCAAGACCGAGAAAGCGGACTATATGGCCGAGAGAGCAGAGGCGCTGGGAGTGGAGATTGATGAGGTCGCTGCCCTCGTGGACCGCTATTATCACGATGTAGAGAAAGAGGCTATGCGCCGCGCCGTCCTCGATGAGGGCAAGCGTCTCGATGGTCGTAAGACCACGGAGATCCGTCCTATCTGGTGCGAAGTAAGTCCGCTGCCCGGACCTCACGGATCCTCTATCTTCACCCGCGGCGAGACCCAGTCGCTCAGTACCGTCACGCTCGGTACCAGCCGCGATGAGAAGATCGTGGATGAAGCGCTCATTCAAGGGACGGATAAATTCCTGCTGCATTATAACTTCCCGCCGTTCTCGACGGGCGAGGCAAAAGCACAGCGTGGTGTAGGCCGTCGCGAGATCGGTCACGGTAACCTCGCTTGCCGCGCGCTGAAGAACATGATCCCGGAGGACTTCCCTTATACCGTTCGTGTAGTAAGTGACATCCTCGAGTCCAACGGTTCGTCCTCTATGGCTACCGTCTGCGCAGGTACACTCGCGCTGATGGATGCCGGCGTGCCGATGAAGAAACCCGTCAGCGGTATTGCAATGGGACTCATCTCGGAGAACCAAGGTAAGAACTACGCCATCCTGAGCGATATCCTCGGCGACGAGGACCACCTCGGTGATATGGACTTCAAGACCACCGGTACCAAGGATGGTCTGACGGCTTGCCAGATGGATATTAAGGTGGACGGTCTGAGTTATGAGATCCTTGAGAACGCCCTCGCGCAGGCGCATGAGGCGCGCATGTATATCCTTAATAAAATATTAGAGACCATGCCTGCTCCGCGTCCTGACCTCAAGCCGCACGCTCCGCGTATCACCTCCTTCATCATCCCGAAGGATATGATCGGCGCGGTCATTGGCCCGGGCGGTAAGATCATCCAGGGCATACAGGCTGAGACCGGCGCTGTCATCTCTATCGACGAGATAGAAGAAGGCGGCAAGGTGGAGGTAGCTTCGAATAACGGCGAGTCGATGGCTGCCGCTATCGCAAAGATCAAAGCAATCGTAGCTCTGCCGGAAGTAGGCGAAGTATATGACTCCGTAGTGAAATCGATCATGCCTTACGGCTGCTTCGTAGAGTTCATGCCGGGTAAGGAAGGTCTGCTGCATATCAGCGAGATCGACTGGAAACGCTATGAGACCATGGAAGAGACCGGTATCAAGGAAGGCGACCATATCACCATCAAGCTGTTGGAGGTTGATCCGAAGACCGGCAAGTTCCGCTTGAGCGCCAAGGCACTGAAGGAGAAACCCGAAGGCTATACCGAGCCGGAGCGTCCTGCACGCGCACCGCGTGGCGACCGCAATGGTCACTCTGACGGAGCACGCCTTGAGAGAGGTCCCCGCCCCGAGCGTCGCGGACCGCGTCCGGAGAAGCACTAATTAAAGTTTAGAGATTAGTGTTTAGAGTTTAGAGAAAAAGCAACGCTTTCGGGCGTTGCTTTTTTATTTGATACTATCCGATTTGATGCTGTCCGACTTGATACTATCCGATTTGATGCTGTCTACAGCCTGCTCGATCTTCTGCTCGATGATCTGCTTGTCTTTGCGTTTAGTAGCCGGCCAGTTGAAGTCTTTCTTCCACATGAATCCGATACCCTGGATCGTCGAAGCCTGACGGAGCGAGTATTTATCCACCGTGTGGGTGTAACCCTTCAGGCGCCACTGTCCGTCTTCGGTCAGCAGCACCTCCACGTCGAGGTCGCCGAAGAACGGCTGGTTGGAGACATCGTTATAACGGTAGCCCACGTTGCCGTTGATCACCAGGCGGTCCACAGGGCGTATTTGGAACTGTGCCTCGTACTCACTGCTCTCGTTCGCCCCTTGTCCGTCCGAGCGGATAGCTACGCCGAGCGTGACGACATCCGTCAACTTGGACAGCCAGGAGTTGATCTGACTGGTGATGGTGGACGAGAGCAAGGAATAGGTAGAGTTGAGCGTCGTGGTGGATTGGCTCATCGACATATAATCCGGCGTGAAGAACCGGCCGAAGACAAGCAGGTAGATCACCTGACGCATCAACATCTCATCGGTATTGATGATCTGTTTCACTTGCGCCTGTATCGACTGGTCGCTCAGCGGGAACTCCAGCGAGAAAGAGAGTATCGGATTGGAGAGCGGACCGGTCAGATGCAGACAGGTCAAGACCGGTATGTTCGACCGCGAAGTGGCGAGTTGGTCGGCATCATCTCCGAAGAGGTCACGCAGGTTCGCCGTCACGCGGTACTTGGCCGTCACGTCCAGTTGAGGGTTGGATGGGTCGCCGGAGAAGACGATCGTTGATCCTTCGCCGACGACAAACTCCTTACGGATCACATTCGCGATGGTATAGGACAGTGTACCCTGCTCGATATCATACGTTCCGAGCAGCCGCACATCGCCCGTCTCGGTATCATACGCGAGCTGGAGCGCACCGCTTCCGCGCGCTACGATACGGTCACCGTTCCGCTCGCCTAACACGAGTTGGAACTGCAACTGGGGATTCACCTCGAGATTCAGTTTGATCAGACATCGTCCGGCGCGCAGGTTCTTCTCTTCCGTCTGCCCCGGACCGGCATCGGGGACATCGATATTATCCAGGTCATGCTCCTCCACCTCTCCGCTCTTGGCGAGCAATGCCAGCGAGTCGATAGCCGACACGAAATGGATGAAGTTCGATTCGTATGCCGAAGAGACATTATCCACCGACAGACGGAAGCGACTGTTCTTCGTTGTGACGGCATCGGCCGCTACAACCAGGTTGTTGTCCGGACCCGTCACATCGACGTGACCGTTCGCATACACATGTCCCTGCAGCATCTGTCCTTTCTCTTCCGAGTCGAAGACGAGCGCCTTGTGCGCATCGACATGCAGGTCGAGGTTGAAGTCCTTGAACTGGTCATGATAGATACCTCCGTCAATCTCCACGAGGTTGCCTTCTCGGTCGTGCAGGCGCACGTGCGGGAACAGAATCGACGTGGTGTCCATGACGATGGTGTCTTCGGGGATAGTATAGCGTGCGCCGGTCCAGGGCAGCGTGAGCGACGCGTTCTGCGCGGCAGCGCGGAGAAGCACGTACGTCATGCCTTTGTAGCCGCCTACCACCACCTTACCCGTCGCGTTTCCGTCCAGGTCACGCAGCACACTCGAGGTCCAATGGTTGATAAAGGCCAGAGGAACCGAGTCCGCATCCATATCCAACTCCCATCGTCCCGAACCGTCAAAGAGCGCCTTGCCGTCGAGGTTCACCACCTTGCGGGTCGGACGATAGACATCGGCATGGAAAGCGAGCGAGTCGTATATATTCAGCGCCACCTCCGCATCTCCGAAATAGCAGTTGTTCAGACCCATCGAGTCGATATGTATCTTCGTGTCGATATTCGGATGCGCGAAGACCGAAGCGATCTTGGCTTTTCCCGTCAGCAGGCCGTTGAACATGATCGTCTGCACCGGCAGGATGAACGGCACGACATACGAAGCGTCGAGACGTTGCAGATCTACGGAGAGGGTGTCTTTTGCGCGGCGGGATGCCAGACCATGCGCCATGATATGCTGACCTCCTCCCTCGAACAGGAAATGCTCTACCTGCAGACTCGTGTCGGCTGCCGCGTAGGTCAATCGGCTCTCGCCTAGCGTATAGAGACTGTCGCGCAGCACAAGCGTACTCGGCAGAAAATGTACATCGATGAGCGGTGCACGGTTATAACGCGAGAAATGCGTGACGGCGCGTATGTCTCCTCCGTAGTCTCCTGAGCGCTGCGCCGCCAGCAAGGCGCGCTGCCGCTCATGGAAAGTGAGGTCAGGCGACAACGCCCGCTGCAGTTCGCGCGGAGAGAGGTCGCGCCATCCTTCCGGCAGCAGTTCGTCCATATGTGACTCGCTGCGCAGCGTCAGATGGGTCACCACCGTATCGCGGAAAGCGAGCGTGGAGAGCACCGTCTGCATCTGCATCGCCTCGGCAGAGACGGAGAGCCCAAGAGACTCCCGGAGCGTCTTCATGTCCAGCGTCAAGTCATGTACCGGCGTGCCTCCGGCGCGTATGCCCGGCGCCGTAAAACGCAGGTTGAAGGACGGCTCCTGGTCCGGACGTATATCTGCCTCGGCGCGCATCGCAGGATGGTCGCTGAGCGTGAAGGGCGCATCGTACAGACGCTGTATATCCCGCAGACGCTGTCCGTCCAGATTGAATGTGAATGATACCGGTTGCCAAGGTTTCGCCGGCGAGTCGATGGCTGTAGGCAGGTAGTAATGCATCATCGCTTGCGCAGCCGGCGCCAGATCCGCATAGCGGAACGATCCCTCCACCATCGCATTCAGATAATCGGAACGAAGGGTGATGGACTTCGGGTTGGAGGTGCTACCCGAGGGGGCATCCGCCGAGACGAGCAAGGTCATCTGACGCATGAGAAGCGAGTCGCGCTGCGTAGCGAGGAAGAGCGAGTCGAGCACCATATATCCGGACATACGGTCCAGATCGACGCCGTCCAGATCAACCGCCATCGCGAACGAGGTACGGAGCGGACCGAACTCCCCTTTGCGGCAACGGAGGTTGAAGTTGATCTCAGGATGAACATCCTGCATCGACACCACGCCGTCGAACGACGCCGTCAGACGCGGGTCGTTGATACTGCATCGCCCTTGATAGCGCTTCGGGTCATAACGACCTTTGAGGTGGATATCGTTATAGGTATAGTTGCTATAGGTGAGATTGCGGATATGCGCATCGATGTCGCCGCGTACTACGCCGGTATCTATCCGTCCGACGGAGCGCACGTCGAGCGTCAGCGAATGCAGCGGTTCATGACCTATCATTCGTCCCAAGCGGAACTTCCGACCTACGACACTCGCATCGTACTCCATATGCTCGAAGAGCGAGTCGGAGCGGAAGGAGCCGTCGGTGGAGATAGATCCCAGGGCGGTACTGAAAGCGCCGTGTAACTGCAGGTCATGTAACCTACCTTCCGCCAGTCCGCGATAACGGATCTGACCGAGACGGTGGATAGCTTGCGGTAACTGCACAGGACGGTTGTTCAGACGCGAGAGAAAATCCTGGAGCTGCGCCGCGTTGGTCCGCATCTCCGTCAGGTTCGCCCGCAGGTACGGATTCGTGAGGTCCGGCAGACCGACTGCCGCCACGTCGCCGCTGAGGAGTACCTCGTTGTTATAGCGCACCTCCACTTCGCGGAAGGCGAGGGAGTCCAGCGTGCCGCCTAAATGTCCCTGCAGTCCGATAGGTCGGTCGAGGTTGGCGAACGCAGGAAGGAAGAGCGCAAGGTCCGCTAACACGACCTCCGCTTGATGGAAGTCCAGCGCGAAAGAGATCTCATGCGCCGAGCGGGAGAGATAGAGCGTGTCGCCGGCGGGGAAACGCACCTCTACGCCACTCAGGTCCACCTCCGAGCGGGGCAGACGCGCCGAGAGTGTCGGCAAGGCCAGAACCGTATCGTTGAAGATCAAATGCGCTTTGAGGTCTGATATCTCGAAAGTCTGATTGCTGATTGCTGATTGCTGATTACTGATGGTCGCTGCCAACTCGGATATCTGCGCATCGAGTTCCTGCTCCGAGAAGCGGTTGAGATCCATGCGCGCGTGCGGAAGCATCAGACGGTAGTCGTCGTACTCCAGACGGATATTATCCAGCCGGATGTCGCGTACGGAGAGCAGACTGCGGAAAGGCACGGTGTCCTGCTTCGTTGTATCGCCCCGGAAGGCTTCTACGAGGAAAGCGTAGTTATAGGTGCTGTCCGGCAGGCGGTAGGCTTTGGCTACCACGTCCGAGAGGCGGACATGCGAGAACGATATCTCGTTCCGGCTCAACGCGAGCGGACGGAAATGGGCGTAGGCTTCGCCTACATACGCGAGGGTGTCGCGCTGTTGGTCCTCTATCAGCACGTCGCGCAACCTCAGCCGCGCAGGGAAACGGTATTCGACTGCACCCACTTTCGCATGCGTGCCGAGCGCGCGCGACAACTCCGCCGTCACCAGACGGACTGCCGCCGTCTCCACGCGGTCGGACATGAGCGCGGCAACAATCATCCCTCCTACCAGCAGAAGACTGACCGTCAGCACAGCCAATATGTACAGAAACCGTTTCATTGCATGCGGCGCATGATAGCAGGATAAACGAGGTGAGTGGGAAATCCCATGACATTAAAATACGAGCCTTTTATGGCGGTACAGGCTACATAGCCTATCCATTCCTGTACGCCGTACGAGCCGGCTTTGTCGAGGGGGTGGTATTTGGTTACGTAATGCCGTATCTCTTCGTCCGTGAGGACGGCGAAGGTCACGTCCGTGCAGTCCACGAAAGTCTCCAACTCGCGTCCCTGCTGGGCAAGAGTGACAGCGGTATAGACTTGATGGGTACGACCCGACAGACGGTGCAACATCGCGACCGCTTCCTCTTCGTCATGCGGTTTACCGAGCATCTGCCCGTCCAGCCAGACGATGGTGTCCGCCGTGATGAGCAGTTGGTCCGTCTTCAGTTGCGGCAAGTACGCCTGCGCCTTCGCGCGGGAGATGAAACGCGGGATATCCCCTGCCTGAAGGTCCGAAGGATACGATTCATCGGCATCGATAGTGATAGCGATGAAAGGAATATCCAGACCGGCCATCAATTCGCGGCGTCTGGGAGATTGACTACCGAGAATGACGTCCATGTTAAAACAAATCTAATTGGGTATCAGCAGGTTTCTCAAAGGTCATCGTCACGCCTTCGACATCTATCGACTCCGGTGCTTCCTCTAACTCACTCACTCCCTCACTCTCTGACTCACTCACTCCCTCATTCTCTAACTCACTCACTCCCTCACTCTCTAACTCATTCACAGGAGTGATATCTTCGAAGCCTTTGATCTCGAGGGTGGAGATACGTTTGCCTTTGGCTTTCGCGGATTTCTCGTCGATGAAGTCAGGCATGTAGATCTCCAGCGGCGCTTTGTTCTCGTCGGCAAAGAGCACGCGGAAGGTGGCCTCGGGGCTGTCAGAGAGCAGGGCGATACGCGAGTCTTTGTCGTCGCCTAACATCGACTGCACTTTCGCGTTCGCGTCGTCTAACTTGAAGCGCTTGCCATAGTAGAACTTCAGTTCTTCGTTCCATTGGATCAGGCTCCATACCTTGTCCGGGTCGAGCTTCTCGATACGCAGGATATTGTCTTCGAAGTGTGCGGTGAGGTCGAAGGTGGTGGTATAATACGTACCGTCGTTCTGAATAACAAGAATACGGTCTTCGTCGTAGAACTCGCCCAGATAGATACCGTGCTCGTCGTAGTTGACGCGCAGCACATCGGGGTCGAACCATACCTTGCGCCCGCCGAGGGTCGAATGGCCTTTCTTACTGAGGGTGATGGACTTGACGTCGAATTTCGTCAGCACGTTGCCGCGTGCGGTACGCGACTTGACGGCTAACTCGCTCAGGTCCTTGAGTACCTCGAGTTTCTTCAGATGCAACTGCGGTTTGAGAGTCACCTTGATGACCTCCGCTTCGCCGTTCGGGTTCGCCGTGAAATAGACGATCTTCGAACCGGGCTTGCCTTGCGTCAGGTCGTACTCCTTGTCCTTCGCCACTCCCGTGACGTTGAAGCGCTTCATGAAGTACGTGCCTTTCTTCCCGTCGCGATAGACGACGTTATAGACCGTGCGGTCATCGCCGCGCTGGAACACAGCTATATGGAGAATGTCCGTGCCGACGAACAGCTTGTCCGCCACTTTGGTCACCTTGTACCGGCCGTCCTTATGGAAGATGATGAGGTCGTCGATGTCGGAGCAGTCAAACAGGTACTCGTCTTTCTTGAGCGCCGTGCCGATAAAGCCTTCCTCGCGGTTGATATAGAGTTTCTCGTTGTTCTCCACAACGGCTTGGACGTTGATCGCACCGAAGTTACGAACCTCCGTGCGGCGCGGATACGCCTCGCCGTATTTCTTCTTCAGCATCTCAAACCACTCGATGGTGTAGTCCGTGAGGTGGTTCAGGTTCTTCACACAGGCTTTGATCTTCTTCTCCAGATCTTTCATCAACTCGTCCGCTTTCTTGGAGTCGAACTTGGTGATGCGGAGCATCTTGATCTCGAACAGTTTCTCGATGTCCTCCGTGCGCACCTCGCGGATGAGTTGCGGCTTGAACGGCGTGAGGGCTTCATCCACGAAGGCAATCAACTTCTCCTTGCTCGGCGCGTCCTCGTAACCTTTCTCCTTATAGATGCGGTTCTCGATGAAGATCTTCTCCAGCGAGGTATAGAAATACTTCTCTTCCAGCTCCGCTTTCTCAATCTCCAGTTCCCATTTGAGGAGCGCCTTCGTGTTGTCGCACGACAGTTTGAGCAGGTTGCTTACAGAGGTGAAGATCGGTTTGCGATCCTGTACCACGCAGCAGTTCGGCGAGATATTGACCTCGCAGTCCGTGAACGCATAGAGCGCGTCGATGGCTTTGTCGGACGATGAACCCGGCGCCAGCTGCACGACGATACGCGCCTGGTCGGCGGTGAAGTCGTCGATCTTCTTGATCTTGATCTTGCCTTTCTGGTTGGCTTTGAGGATGGTCTCGATGATCTTCGAGGTGGTGGTACCGAATGGTATCTCGGTGATGACGAGCGTCTTGTTGTCGTCCGCCTTCGTGATGCGCGCGCGTATCTTCACCGTACCGCCGCGCTCGCCGTCGTTGTAGCGGGTCACATCGATGATACCGCCCGTCGGGAAATCGGGGTATAAAGAAAACTCCTGATTGCGCAGATAAGCCAACGAAGCGTCGCACAGCTCGTTGAAGTTATGCGGCAGGATCTTCGAGTTCAGACCGACGGCGATACCCTCCACGCCTTGGGCGAGGAGCAGCGGGAACTTGACGGGCAGGTGAATCGGCTCGTTCTTACGGCCGTCATAACTCTTCATCCACTCCGTGGTCTTGGGGTTGAAGACCGCCTCGAGGGCGAACTTACTCAAGCGCGCCTCGATATAACGGGGAGCCGCCGCACCGTCACCGGTAAGGATGTTGCCCCAGTTTCCCTGACAATCAATCAGCAGGTCTTTCTGTCCCAACTGCACGAGCGCGTCGCCGATGGACGCATCGCCGTGCGGGTGGTACTGCATCGTCTGACCGACGATATTGGCTACTTTGTTGAACTTGCCGTCGTCCACGCATTTCATCGCGTGCAATATACGACGTTGTACCGGCTTGAGTCCATCCTCTATAGCCGGTACCGCACGCTCCAATATCACATACGACGCATAGTCCAGGAACCAGTCCTGGTACATGCCCGTCAGGTGATATTTTATCGCATCATTAAAACCGCCTTGGGCAGCCATGCGTTAGTTCAACTTTTTATTGATGAAGATATACGCCAATATTCCGCCTACCTCCAGCACCATCGACAGGACGAGCAGGATATTATCCGGAAAAGCGTACTTGTAAATCACCAGGCACAACACACCCAAAACAAGGAGTACCACTCCCAAATACTTCAAATTGGAATTCATATATAACGCGTTATTTTAAATTGCGCTGCAAAGGTACAACTTTTTTTTGAATTATGCAAATCTTTTTGTATATTTACAAAAAAAGAGCGGCCTCTCGGTCGCCATTTGCGGGCAAACCCCTCGTACATGTACCAAAACTGCGTTTTAGTAGTAAGTACTCGGGGCAGCACCGCTCTCCCCAAGGATTAAGTTGCGATTAGGCTATTTCTATAGCATGCAAATCTGTAAGAAATTGCTTCAACCCCATAGTTACTATTCCTTTTTCATCTCTGCGAGGTAAAATGTCTTCATGTACCAAGATGATTTTCCGGAACGAATCGTCCACCAATTTAAGAGAATGCTCTTCTTGCGCCTTTTTATCAGAACTTGGCATTTCATAGGCAGATTGGATATAGTATCGCTGGCTGCCCCGATTGACCACAAAATCCACTTCCAGATTTTTTCTCACACGCTTCCCATTCACTATTTGCCATGTTTCCACTCTTCCCACGTCGACCAAATACCCGCGCATCCGCAATTCATTGTATATGATGTTCTCCATCAAATGCCCGTCGTCTATCTGCCGGAAATTAAGCACTGCGTTCCGGATTCCCGGATCGACGAAATAGTATTTGTTTTCAGAACCTATATAACGCCGTCCTTTGATGTCATAACGTAGCGCTTCCTCTACCAAAAAAGCATTTTGCAGATAGGCTATATACTGCCGTACGGTTGTTTCAGTGATGCGCAATTTGGCAACAGACTTGAACGTATCCGCGATCTTGGTCGGATTAGTAGAACTGGCTACGGTGGAAGCCAGAATGCGTATCAGTTCGCGCATACCTTCCTCATTACGGAGGTGATTTCTGTCTACCACGTCACGGAGATAGGTCACTTCAGTCATGGTGCGGAGAAAGTCCTCTTTCTTTTGCATATCTTCCATCAATGCCACTTGCGGCAGTCCTCCATAAACAAAATAGTATTTGGCTGCCGTGAGGTAATCCAATCCTGTTCCTTCCATGTATTCACTGAGGGACAAGGGGTACACGCGAATCTCATCTCCACGCCCGCGGAACTCTGTGACTACATCACTGGAGAGGAATTTGGAATTAGAGCCGGAAACATACACTTCTGTGTTTGGCTTGCGCATTAATGTTAATAGTACTTCCACAAAATCTTCGACCATCTGTATTTCATCCAAGATAATATAGTGCGTCCGGTTATCGGCTGTCAAACGTGAATCAATGTATCCCAGCAATTTGTCCGGATTGCGTAAAGTTTTCATATCCCGTTGATCCAAGGTCAACGCAATAATATGATCTTCACTCACTCCTTCGCTTAACAAATGAGAACGGAATATATCGAATAACAAAAATGATTTTCCGCATCGTCTGACACCGGTGATTATTTTAACCATTCCGTTGCCTCTTCCGGCAAGAAGTTGTTGTAAGTACTTCGAACGTAAAAAACGCATATTTACAAGGATTTTCTGTGATTAATAACATTTTTTCGCTGCAAAGGTACAACTTTTTTTTGAATTATGCAAATCTTTTTGTATATTTACAAAAAAAGAGCACCCCGAATGAGGTGACCCCAAAAAGTTGGACGGATTATTAAATCTATTTGACTTGATTTTGA
>CAMHOY010000010.1 GCA_946186915.1 uncultured Bacteroidales bacterium
TTTTAAGCATAAAATACCCCAAAAGTTTTTTGTTCAACTTTTGGGGTTCATTACAGAAGGGTGCCCTTCCTCACTAATGCACTAATTCACTAATTCATTAATTCATTAGTTGCCGTGCTCGGCATCGTACTCGTCTCCGCAGACTTTCCAGAGGTACTTCGTCAGGGTCTTGCAACCGCCGGCGGTGTCGCGTTGCGCGAGGAACGCGGCGTTGTCCTGGTTGATCTGCATGAGGTCTTTGCGACGCAGTGCCACTGCCTTGCTTACCGCATTGAAGCGTGCCCGGATGAGCAACTCCTTTGCCGACGGGTCGGTCTTACGTTTCCGCTTCTTGCGAAGATAGATTCGCGTACACTGGTCGTTGGAGGTCGGAGCCACACGATGGGTTCCGAGAAGCATCTTGTCGCACGAATGCTGACCGCTTTTACTGGGCTTAGCCAGTGCGCCTGATACACTATCGATACCGGCGCTCCATTCTACATGTGCCATAACTCATTAAGGATTTTCAGGGGTTAATGACTGTTTGTAGAATTTGCGGAAGGCATAGCCTTGAAGTGTTTTGCACTTGCGTTGCTTCTGCCACTCTGCCGTAAGCGCAGCTTTTTGCTCGGCATCTGCCAAAGCAGTTTTTACCTGTGCATAAATCGTTTTGAACTTTTCTTGCACGGTCTGCTGCGCCGCAGAAGGCGGTTCGTTAGTAACAGGATGCTTGAGACGAACACCGATTGTACGTTCATCAAACTTACGAACTTTTGTGTACACCTTATCTGTTTTAGCGTACTTACCCTTCATCGAATCGATGTGGGTCATTGGCTCTATCTTAGCCATAATATCCTACGATTGACCTATACATCGCGAGGTTTTTAAATTTTCAAATAATACCAATACAATATTATTTATGCGCGCATGTCTCACGGATTATCCCTTTTTCCGAACGGCTGACTGAGGATAAAACGAAAAGCGCCGGCCGTTCAGATTATCTTTTCTATCCGAAAGACGGTGCAAAGGTAGTGGTTTTGTTCCGAGGGGAAAAACTCTTAAAAGGCACATAGGTGAATTTGTCACCCATGTGCCTAATTGCGTATCATTTCTCCCTAAGGAAAAAATCAGGGATTATACGTAGATTTTAAAATTAGTTTGAGAAAGAATTATTTTGAAATTTTTCGCAAACGTCACCCCATATATCCGGGTACTTTTCCTTGTGCTTTAGTATTTCGCCCATCCGATTAGAGAAAGTTTTCCCTACCACACTGAACGATAGATGGCATGTGCCCTTGAGGAAAGTATAATACGCCGTAGGAAGAGGTTTGTCGCTAACGAGTCCCAGATCCTGCCAACGCCAATAAATAGAGGCCAGGTATTTGTTGAGCGTGCTATCTTTCTCACAATTAATCAAATGTGAGGATAAGTTATGAGATTTGAGAAAAGCAATAACTTTATCTTTTTGCTCCATCTCTATCTCCGGCGAGTTAAAAAGAGGCAGTGCCGGTCTACCTGCATTTTTAATACGAGGTGACGTGTCCTGAGTTAATATACGTATCTGCTCTTCGAGCTTCTTAACCTGTTGCTCGAGTTCCGTAATACGTTTTTTTAGTTGCTCATTTTCTGCAGATGGAGATAGTTCCTCTTGTTTTTGCGCTGTTGCGGCAAGCATTTCCGCTTTTATTTTCTGCTGTTCTTTGTAATAGTCATCAATAAACTGTGCAGCATTAACCATCTCGGATAAAACCGCTTTATTCGGTTGCAGAGAAAGCATCCGAGGTAGCACTATATTTCTCCAGAAGTTATCATTGTACAGCGCATAGTATGCAATTACATACATCCTCCCCCATATAACAAAACTATCGGGAATAAGCGGAGTAACGCAGGAGTCAGTCGTTTTTGAGTTATGGATTTTAATTGTGCCAAAAGTTTCTATGAGCGTTTCATAGAAAGTATCCGGCGAAGCTGATAAAAGAGTTTCCAGATGCGGAATAGATATCTTCCCTCCCTTGTCTGCGACGACAGCAGATCTATACATGTATTGAGTGTGTCTAAACGCGATTTCGTTTAGAAGTTTAAAACTTATGGCAGGTAGATGGTTCTCCATATTGTGACATATTATATTCAGGTACCGGATGTTGTTTTCTTTTGCGAGTGCAAAGGTACTAAAAATAATTGAGACAACCAAATATTACGCTAAAATAACGCAAATTTTGGAATTCTTCGGAAGTTCACCGCAGTATACACCGCACATAAATGTGCGGGCATAAGAAGAAAGGACTGGCAGAACCGATGTCCAAATTTAATTTGGACGCAACAAACAAAACTTTTTAGCGACGTTTGCCAAACGTCTGGAATAAAGAAGATTTATTTGAATAAATCCGGGAAGTTCTTCCAGATGGACTTGTTAGCGGCATAGTTGGTGTAGTTTTGCTCATCATTATACAGCCACAGACCTTCCTGCTGGATCACAATGCCGCCGACATAAATATAGCGTTTTTGCTTATTGGCATTGAGGCTTGCTATTTTGGCGGCAAGCGATTCGGCTTTGTCTTTTACCTCTGATTCATTCGCCGTGAAGCCACCTTTGGTGTCAAAGATACCGAGCTTATCCTGCCCGCGGAACTTGATAATCCAATCGGGATAGAAAATACGCACTTTGTTGGTGGCATGATCCGTATAACGAATACCTAATGCGTCTTTTCCTGTTCCGTTCTTAAACCACCATTCGATGCTCGTCGGATTACTTTCCAAGAACTGAATAAACTTCACCTCGTTCTCCCGTCCTGCGTAGTTCTCTAACAGACGGAAAGGCTTTACTATGCTTAATGCAGCCGGTTGGAACTCTTTCATGTCCTCGGTATATGCGTACTGAGATTTGATGGTAAATACTTCCGCTTCTTGCTCGGCTATGCGCTCCATTTTGCGTTTCATCGCTTCGTCGCGCTGTGGGATATATTCACGTAAGGCTTGCGCAATCACACGTTTGAAGACACTATTCTCCTTGCGGTCTGTATCTTTGAGGAACACCTTGTATTGGCTGATATAAGAGTAGCCCGGCAAGCCGATGGAGAACCACTGCCGCAAAGCCTCTTTGAGAGGAGCCCATGAACGGGCAATGTTGCCTAATTTGGTATCATCTTCCGTCTGTTCCTGCAAAATCTCATAGCAGCGATAACTGAAGAGTTTCTCCACATCATTGTTAGAAACCTCCACCATCACATCGCGTCCGTATTCATTGTTGACATCCTCGTCGTAATTACGGAAATGCGCGTCCGCCATAACGCTTCGCTCGTATCGCTCATCGGGGTCTATTCCTTTGGATTTGAGCATCTGACGCTGCTCATCCAGCGACGTAATCTTATCTTCTCCGGAACCAAAATAGCGGTTAAATGTTCCTATAAACGAAGATTGAAAATCACTCGCACGTCCCACATCGCCGTAATCACCACGCGATTGAAAATCGGATTTGAGAATAGGATCGACCACTAAATCCTGATCGCGTACACCGGCTACTCCGGCTGTCATTTGCGCTACTTGACGGATGATGGCCTGCATCGCAACTTCTTTCTGCTCTTGGTGTTCTTCGGCGGCAAACAACGATGGCACAACCGCTTCCACAGTATGCTGTAAGTTTTGTTTTTCTGCCTCTATCCGTTCTACACGCTTGTGATAATCGTGCTCGGTATTGCGGATCTCTTGTATCTTTTGCGCGGTCTCTTGTGCTTTTTGAATGACCTGCGGCATCACTTGCGTCACTTGTTTGGACACCTCATTGGGGTTTGCCGAGGGAATGGTGTTAAACAGCGTACGCGCTACCTCTGTTCCAAAGTGCTCCAAAGCGGCGGAAGTCTGCTGCTCTACGCTCAGTTTGGAAATGGCAGTTTTAGGTCTGTTCTCTGTACTGTCTTTGGGGTTTTGCACCTCATTTCGGCGGTAGTTGGTGTAGAGATAACCTGTTTTGAGAGCCGGATGTCCGCTCAAGTCTGCTCCGGGAACCGCCATGCGCAGAATACGTCCGAGTGTCTGCGTGCGGAACGTATCGGACTTGACTTCGCGGTACATGACCAAAATATGTGCACGCGGACAATCCCACCCTGTTCCGGCAGCGTATTTGAAGAGCATGTACTCGACAGGATTATTGCCGTCGGAGATAAACTCAATATTCTCTTTCTTGTTATCAAACCATTTGGCGATGTGATTTGCCGGAACACCTTTCTTGAGCAGATAATCGGTTACTATCTCCTCTTTGCGTTTGACGCCTAAGTCTTTGGTTTTCTTGTCATCGTCGGGCAACTGAATCAACACCAAAGGATTGATGTCTTTTCCCACACGTTCCCATTCGGCTTTCAGTTCCGCGCGTTTCTCCATCGCCAAATCGAGCAGCAGATAATCATGATCGATGTTCTCAAACACATTCAGATCCTCCTCGGTCTGCGAGATGATTTCTTCTTTGATCAAGCCCGCAGCCACCACATCTTGCCGCTCCACTTCTACAAATCCTGCGCGGTTGCGTCGTACATCGCTAATCGATGGTTCGGAAGTCGGAGTAGCCGACACTTTGAGAATAATCTTCGGGTTCAACGGCTCAATAACAGTCTTGATAGCAAGGTCGGTCACGTTCTTGTGGCTCTCGTCAATAATCATCACAATCTGCCGTCCTTCCTTGTGAGTGTTCTCTACGATGTCTTCAAAATAGAAACCTGCTTCTTTGAGCAAGCGTTCATCTTCCGGACGACGAAGAACACGTTTGTCGGCTTTCTCGGTAGATAGTTTCTGCCAGTTCAAGAACAAAATGTCATTCCGTTTGAGCACACCTTGGTTGAAATCCTGTACGGTCAGTAACCGGTTGCCGATATTCGGATGAAAATACTCGAAGAACTTCTCCTTGCTCTGCATCGCCAAATCGTCTGAGAACGTAATCCACACGTACGCAACATCCTCATTCCAATCGGGTTGCGTGTGCAAGCCGTTGATGAAATTAGACACCATAAAGGTCTTGCCGCTTCCGGTCGGAGACTTAAACACGATCTCATGTTTGAAGTCATTATTCGCGTACCAATTTGCCTTGAACTGTGCCGTTAAATCATCTACTGCGTTCTGCTGAAACGCAAGCATATTAAATTGAGCCATAACGTATTATAGTTGGTGGATGTTCTGATAAATCTCTAAAATCGGTTGCGGAATAGGTTTGATGGTAATACCCGAAAGGTCATCAAACTCATTCTCAAAAACAGAAGGATCGCCCCATGTGAAGACATAGACCGCGATTCGAGTTAACGGGTTAGCCGCCTGTATCTGCTCTATCTCGCGGCGGAAATCCGCAAATTGCAGGAGGTTGCCGGAGAAATAGACCGCAGTATAACCAAAATCATTTGTCGGCTTGTCACCCTTGCGAAGTTGGAAAATCTGATACGACTTAGCAGTTTTTATCTCCTCTAAGGTATTCTCGCCCAAAGCCAATAGACAACCGGCTTTCTGCGTCAGAGCTACTTTGTCCGCGTCGGTAATGTCGGTTATCTTATGCTCGCCTACAAAAGCCGTGCGGTAGTATTTCATGGAGTTGCCAAGACCTGCAACCGCTTCTCCTTTTGCGTTGGTGTAGCCCTGCATCACACGTTTGTTGCGTTCGTAGGTAACTGCTTCGCAGATATTATTTTCGTTCTGTTGTATCAAGATACATTGCCGATGTCCACTATCTTCCTCATTCAACTGCATCGTCGCGTGCATCGTGGTTCCACTTCCGGCAAAGAAATCAAGGATGGTGGAAGATTTTTGCGAAGAAATCTGAATAATTCTTTGTAATAGAGAAACCGGTTTCGGCGTTTCGAAAGGTAAATGTCTGTCAAAAAAAATCTGTTTTAATTCTTGTTTTGCACTTTGATTATGTCCAACTTCATTATACATCCAAATAGATAATGGAACTATTCCTTGTTGAACTTCTGATAAAAATGTTTTGTATCTAGGCATATTATTACCTGTTTTGCCAAACCAAATTCTATTATCAGCTATCAATTCTTGCATCCTTTCTTTTGATGTCATCCAACAACGACCATTACTTGGTGAAACAATTTTCCCAGATGGAGTTGTTATTGGATAATCATAATCTTTCGAGTAGGTTTTAACTGCCAAATCGGTTGAAGCCCAAGGTCCTCTTGGGTCATTATCTGGATTTGAATACCGAGAATTTGTATTATCATTTCGATCTAATAAATTGGGATGCCAATTCTCTTTTTTTCTTGCAATACAAATAATAAAATCATGATTGTCAGAAAACCATTTTGAATCGTTTTGCGGACTAAACTTCTTTTGCCATATCAAATTAGCCACAAAATTCTCTTCTCCAAACACTTGATCGCAGAGTAGTTTGAGGTTCGCTTGCTCGTTGTCATCTATAGAAATAAAGATAACTCCTCTTTCGGAGAGTAAGTTTTTCGCGAGTTCAAGCCGTTTATGCATGAATGAAAGCCAGTAACTATGCCGCAAAGGGTGATCTGTTGGAACCGTTGTACCATCGGGAAATTTGTCGAGTACACGCTTATCCTTATACACAAAACCATCCGAACCGGTGTTGTACGGCGGATCGATATAGATGACATCAATTTTTCCCTTATGGGTATAGTTGAGACATGTGAGGGCGTGAAAATTATCACCCTCAATCAGAATATGTGTGGGCTTGCCATCATCATTCGAGATTGCTTTACCGGGAACCTCTTCCAATATAGGAACAGCATTCTCGGCTTCCGCCTCAAATGCTTCAGGTACATCCATCCAACGCAAACCATATTGCGTCTCGCTGTTCTTCTTGATTTCCGTTTGGAGTCGCGCAATTTGCTTCTCCAACTCGTGAATCCGCCGCAAGTACTCTTGCTCTATCATATAAGTAGCGCTTGTTATGGTTCGCTACTTATTACGACATACAAGAATCGGCAAATACCGGACAAAAGAAAAGTGGGCTTCCCTTAAGATTCCGAGGTATTTGCCGACACCTGTATCACATAAGTTCCACCCACGTAAAACGTAGGCGCTCGAAACTTATTCGTATGATACATTCTTCTAATCGGCAAATTTTCGGAATATCTCGAATAAATAGCAAACGCTAATTAATATTTTTCATTTGGCGCACGTTTGCGCCTGTCACCCCATTTAACGTCTAAGGTCTGACGGTATCGGCTGCAAAGGTAGTACTTTTTTTTGAGATACGCAAATATATTTGAAAAAAAATAGGCCTGTTTAAGCCGGAATAGGCATGTTTAGGCAGGGGTAGACAGGGGATGGGCCGAAGCGGGATTTTTATTGTTGTGCTCTGATTTGGACGGAAAGGGATGCAATGATGAAGCCCCGGAGGGTGAGGTAGTACTTGTCCGTGTTGGTGCCGATGAATTGGAGGTTGGCTTTCGCGGGGTTGCGTTGGGCGAGTTTATTGTACTGCACATACCGTTCTTTCCAATAAGCGAGCCGTTCCGTATCGGACATCTCGGTCTCGCATTGCTTAACCGCTTCCGAGAAGGCGTGGATAACGGGTTTGCGATTCTCGGAAATAGGTCCCGTATAAGGATGGCGGTAAGCATACGCTTCCGTACGTCCGTAGCGGGTACGCATCACGATACGTTCGTTAGATGAGAGTTTGCCCGATATCTCATCAAAAGGGGTCGCCAGTTCTAACTTTGCCATACTGCTGTTATCTTAATAGTTCGTATATAATTCGTCAATAATTCGTGTATAGTTCGTGTATAGTTCGTGTTTTGAAGCATGAAAGACGCTGCAAAGGTACAACAAAAAAATGACATACGCAAAAAAAACGCGCCGGGACGCGTTTTTTTATTGCCTTCGGCAGTTTATATCGCTGCGCGATGTGTATAAGGCTTATTGGAGCTTTGCTCCGTTTATGAGGTGTATTGGAACTACGCTTGCGTTATAGTTCCTTCATGTTATAGGTCACCTTCTCTCCGCGGAACTCGCCGGTCAAGCTCACCGTCTTGGTCTTAGCATCGAACGGGCCGGAAAGGAAGATTTTTCCGGAGAGCGGCTCACCAGTCTCCGTGTCGTAAGCGCCTTGAGCATAGCGTATAGTCACCTCCGTGTCGTTCGGAGCCATATACCACTCGAAATTCGGGTTGGTTTTAGCTGCCTGACCTTCCTGTTTTGCCACCAGCGTACATTTGTAATTCATGTGGAACGTAAACTGGGTATAGCTGTCTGCGGTCACCGTTTCGCGGTAGGTCTTACCGGCAATCGGTTGGGTCGTCGGGTCGGCTGTGTATAGGTTGTTATCACAAGACGAGAAACCCATACTTACCATAGTCAGCGCCATCAGCGCAAGAAGAATTTTTTTCATAATGAATCAATTTTAAATGGTTAATATTTTTTTGCATGCGTGATCGTTATTGCCGGAAGCGGTAGATGCCGCCGGGGAGGGAACGGACGAGTCCTTGGAGCTCGAGCATCGTGAGGTCGGACGAGACCTCGGAATAAGGTCTGCCTGTCTGCGTGACGAGGAGGTTGATATGGAGGCCGTCCTCGGCGGTCTGCAGCCTGGTGAGCAAGTCGCGTTGGGGTTCCGTGAGGTCGTCCATGAGTCCGATGAGTTCCATCTGGACGGGTTGTTTCTTGGTGTGCTTCGTGGTCCACGCCATCGATTCGATGAGGTCGTTGGCGTTAAGGATGAGTTGTGCTTTCTGTCGCCGGATGAGGAGGTTGCATCCGAGCGAGGTATCATCGGTGGGTCTTCCGGGGAAGGCAAACAGTTCGCGGTTATAATCAAACGCATAGCGGGCAGTACAGAGACTTCCGCCTTTCTCTTTGCTCTCGACGATGACGACGGCATCCGCCATGCCGGCGATGATGCGGTTACGCTGGAGGAAGTTCGCCGGGAAAGGTCCCGTGCCCTCCGGATATTCGGAGATGAGTCCTCCGTTCTCCATGGCGGCATTGGCTTCGCTGAGATGCTGATAAGGGTACATCAGGTCCAGGCCGTGGGCGAGGACCATGACGGTAGGCACGCCGAACTCGATAGCGGCTCTATGCGCCGCTATATCAATGCCATAGGCACCTCCGGAAATGATAGTAAGGGAATCGAGTTGCGCGGCGAGGTCGCGCACGAGGTTACGGGTGAGCTCCTTTCCGCGTTCGGTAGGCCGTCGAGTGCCGACGATAGCGACGACATGTCCGCTCATCGAAGGGATATTCCCCTTTACGAACAGCTGTGTAGGCAGGTCGAAACACTCCCTGAGACGATAAGGATATTCCTCATCGTCCGGCCTCCAAACGCGGATGGGATGGGTCATAGTTTATCTCCGAAGCAGAGGTCTCCTGCGTCTCCCAATCCCGGCACGATATATTTCTTCTCGTTGAGGACAGGGTCGATAGCGGCGCACCAAACGGTGACCTTCGGGTCATCGTGGAAGGCTTCGCGCAGGTAGTCGATAGCCTGCGGCGTAGCGATGGTACAGCAGATATGTATATGGTGTGCGTTGCCGTGCTTGCCCAGAGAGATACAGGCGGCCTCCATGGACATACCGGTAGCCAGCATCGGATCGGCGATGATAAGCGTCTTGCCTTCGATAGAGGGCGCCGCCATATACTCTGCTACGATCTCCAGTTCGCCCTTGGCGTTCACGCGTCGGAACGCGCTGAGGAACGCATTCTCCGCATGATCGAAGATACGGAGCATACCCTGATAGAGGGGCAGTCCGGCGCGGAGGATGGTAGCCAGGACGATGGAGTCGGAGATGGTATGGACCTTGGCTATGCCGAGGGGCGTCTGTACGTCCGTCTGCTCATAGCTAAGCGCCTTGCTCACCTCGATGGCCATGACCTCGCCGATGCGCTCGATATTTTGGCGGAAACGGAGACTGTCTTTCTGTATATTCACGTCGCGTATCTCGCGCAGATACATATTGAGCACACTATTCTGCTCGGAGAGATTGATGACGTTCATTATTGCATCGATTTAGCGGATTTCTGCTCAGCTTTCAGGGTAGCGAGACGCTCTTTGTAGATTGCTTCGATTTGTGCGAGTTCGGTCTCTTTCTGTACGACCTCCTGCTTGTAAGCCTGGAGGGTAGTCTGCCAGTTCTGGATAGAGGTCTCGAGGTCTGCGATCGAGCGCTGACGATCTGCTACTTCGCGGAGGGAGTAACCGAGTTCTTTCTGCTGTTTCTCGAGCATCTGCGCGTAGCTGTCGCGTGCATCCTGGTTGAGGCGGCGGTTGGAGGTCAACTTACGTTGCTGCTTCTCGATCGTTTTCTGCATGGACTTGAGCGCACCTTCCTCTTTGGAATAGACTTTCTTTAGTTCAGCCGTCATCTTGAGTGCCTCTTTGAGGGAAGCGTCCATCTCTTTACCGTGGGCCTGCTCGTCTTTGAGTTCCGCCTTCGCGCCCTTGAGTTGCTCTGCATTCTTCGCCAACTCCTGCGCCACTACGTTGAGGGAAGCGCGATACATAGTCGGCTCGTTGATATACAGCGAGCGAAGGGAATCGATTTTCACTTCGGCGATCTCGATAGAGAGCGGAGTAACATGCTGCGCCATAGCGCTTAATCCAAGAGCCATAAAGGCCAGTACAAAAATTTTTCTCATTGTTTCAGTATTTTTAGAAGTTTATAAATGCCCGTTTTACGGATTTTCGCCGCAAAGGTACTACAAAATTTGCATATATGCAAAAAAAAGTGTAACTTTGCGCTGTTTTTTGAGATAAGATATGAAAAATTTCGTATATGACGAGTCCACCATCGCATTTGTGACGGCTGCTGCGCAGGCATGTCTGCTGATAGAAAAGAGCAGCGAGCATGAGCGCGACGAGTGGAGAGAACAGATGCTGAGGTTGCTGCCGGTGCTGTACCTTCGTGCGCGGTTGTTGAATCAGGAAGAGGAGTTGGCGGGCGAAGAGCCGCAGCGGTTTGTGACGGAAGAGGACTATAACTACGCGTTGGTAGGCATCCGCGAACTGATGGGTTCGGACGATGCGTACCTCGATGTATTCGTGGATCAGGGCATCTATACCGACGAGGTGCAGACGGCGTATATCTCCGAGCAGATTGCCGACATCTACCAGGAGCTGAAGGACCTGGCGGCAGGTTTTCAGACGGGCGACGAGACGATCATGCACGATGCGGTAGTCGTTTGCCGCGAGGCGTTCAAGGAGCATTGGGGCCAGAAGGTGCTGGCAGTGATGCGCGCGCTGCATGCGATGGAAAGAATGAAAGAGTGAAAGAGTGAAAGCGCTCGGAATGCTACTCTTCGGGGTACCGGCCCCATGCCTACGAGTTTTGGCGTACCCCCTCGCCAAAACAGGCCCCCTCAGAGTACTTTCCTCGCTAAAGAATGATTGAAGATTGATATCTAACATCTGATAGCTAATAAAATCCAAACGGATGAAGGAGAATACGTACATACATCATATCAGCAAGGAGCTGCTGCAGTGGATGCCGATAGCGGCATTCGAGGGCGAGGTGATTGTCGTGGACCACGAGGATCAGATCGCCGATGCCGTATCGTACCTGAGCCGGCAGCGGACGATAGGCGTCGATACGGAAGCGCGTCCGAGTTTTCAGCGCGGCACGCACTACCCCACTGCCCTGGTACAGATCGCGACACATGAGCGTTGTTACCTCTTCCGTCTGACGCATATAGGCATGCCGCAGGCTTTGGCGGATATCTTCGCCAACCCGGATATATGCAAAGTGGGACTGGCGTTCAAAGACGATATCAACGGTCTGCGTCACCGGCGGAACTTCGTTCCCGCCAACTGCGTGGATGTACAGTCATTGGTGGCGCGATACGGTATCCTGGATCTGGGTTTACAGAAGATCTTCGCTATCTGTTTCGGCAAGAAGATATCCAAGACGCAGCAGTTGACGAACTGGGAGAACAGCCATCTGACGCCCGAGCAGGCTCGTTATGCGAGTACAGACGCGTGGGCGACATTGCTGATTTACGAGGACCTGCTTAGTCATGAACCTTTGTCGGACAAAGACGTGACGGCGCTGGTACGCGCGGACAAAGAGCGTATGATTGAGCACCAACAGGAGATTCAGGACCAGCGCCTGCGCGAGCAGGGGATAGAGCCGCCGCCACACATGACACTCGAAGAGCGCGAAGCACATCAGGCGCAGAAACGGCGTGAGGCAAGGAAAAGAAAACGCCAGCGGCAGACAGCCCGCAAAGCAGTGCAACGTGCGGCTTCTACAGGAGAAAGAAAAAATTCTGCGAATTCCCTATAAATAATCAGCAATAAACATAAAAAATTCTCATGAAACGCTATCTTTTTTCTTTCATCTTCGTCCTGTGCTCTTTGTTTTCTTTTGGCGAAATTAAGTATATCTTCTATTTCATCGGTGACGGCATGGGGGCCAATCAGGTCTTGGGTGCGGAGATGTACCGTTCGGCTGTACAAGATGAACCTTTGGGTCGCGTACAGACCTTGATGACGAGTTTCCCGTACTCGGGCAGCGCGTCGAGTCATTCGGCGAGCAACGGCATCACGGACAGTGCTGCTGCCGGTACATGTCTGGCGACCGGCAAGAAGACAAAGAACGGTATGTTAGGTATGGGACCGGACAGCACCCGACTGACCACTATCGCCGAGGAGTTGAAGGCAGAGGGTTGGGGTATCGGCATCATGACGACCGTAGCCATCGACCATGCTACGCCGGCGGCGTTCTACGCGCACGTGGTGAAACGCAGCAAGTATTACGAGATAGGCAAACAGTTGAGCGAGAGCGGTTTTGACTTCTTCGGCGGCGCGGGTTTTCATCACCCGCAGGGCAAGAAAGACCACGAGCCGGTCAACCTGTACCGTCTGGCGGAAGAACGAGGCTATACAGTTGTACATGGCATGGAGGAACTTTCCGAGATACCGGAATCCCGATATACCGACATTTCAAAAATGATATTAGTGCAGAAAGATGACGACCAGGGCGCGAAGCATGGCAGCAACCTGCGTTACGCAATAGACCGGAAAGAGGGTGACTTGAGTTTGCGACAGATCGTAAGCACCGCCATCCCGTTCCTTGCGGCACGTCATGAGCGTTTCTTCATGATGGTCGAAGGCGGTATGATCGACTATGCCTGCCATGGCGATGACGCGGCTACGGCTTTCGGCGAGGTATGGGACATGGACGAGGCGATGCGGGAGGCGTACGCTTTCTATGAACAGCATCCCGATGAGACGCTGATCATCGTAACCGCCGACCATGAGACGGGCGGTCTCGCCCTCGGCAACAGCGATTATACGCTGCATCTGGACGCGCTGCAACACCAACAATGCTCAGCCTGGGTACTGAGTGACCTCTTCGTACAACTCTTCAAAGACAAGAAGAAAGTGAGTTGGGACGATGTGAAGGAAATCTACCGCGAGCAGTTAGGCTTCTGGGACAAGGTAGAGATCCGTGCGGATGAAGAGCGTGCGTTGAAGACCTTATATAAAAACACGCGCGCGAAGAAGAGCAAGGATACGAAGACGCTATACAAGACCATCAATGCCATGGGAGACGCCGGTATCGCATTGCTGAACAAGAAAGCGCATATCGGATGGACCACTCGCGCACACAGCGCGCATGTCGTACCGATCTACGCTATCGGCGCCGGCGCAGAGGTCTTCAGCGGATGGCACGACAACACGGAGATCGTTCCGCTGATACGGAAAGTGAGTGAAAGAATGAAAGAATGAAAGAGGGATATGGGAAAATCAAAAACGCGCATTATACGTCCGCTAAGCCTGCGGCCCACGCGGCCTGGAGCGTAATCTTCCACAAGCGCTCACAAGCAAGCTTGCAGCGCTCGTAAAAGCCTGCTCTCCCAACTCGCTGCTTAATAGCAGCACGTTGAATGCTTACAAAAATGCGGGCGGAGCCCTTACAAAAAATAACAAAAACAAGGCCCCCCGACCCCCTAAAGGGGGAGAGAAAGTTGAAAGTTTAGAGGATTAGAGGGTTAGTGAATTAGTGAGTGAATGAACAAAAAAGAGACGCCCGAGAGGACGTCTCTTTTTTTTAGTTTGGGTATAGTCGTTTATTTCACGATCTGACCCATTGCGTTGTACGCTTTGTCACCCTTCAGGATGATGAGGTTGCCTTCGCGAACGATCTTCACAGCCTTACCCTCGGAGAGAATCTCTTCGATGCCGGTTGTGCTGGTCGGAACAATGTAGAAGTAGCCACCGAATGCAGCCCACTCCTCATTATATACCGGACGGAAGTAAATAGTGGTGGTGCCTGCGTGGTTCTGGTCAACAATATACTCATTGCCCATTCCTTCAGGATACCAAGTACCGGTAGAGCTCAGTACTTTCAGACCTTCGTTTACTTCAAGGGTGGTCTCAATCACATACTCCTCTATTCCTTCGCCTGCTTCTGCGTTGAGCGTGAAGATGTTCTCTGCTTTTGCTTCCCAGCCCTTGGCAGAACCTACGAGATAATAGTTAACCTCCGGATCGATCGGCTCCTCGCTCGGAGTGAAGGTTACGTTGTAAACAACGATTGCGGAAGAACCGGTAATCGTTACATCGCCTGCAGGAACTGCGATCTCATCCGAGGTCACATTGAGTTGAGCTGCATAAGGCTCTTCTCCATTGTTCTCGCGAGAGGTCCAGTACTCCGTCTGCTCGCCGTTTACTACCAAGTAGCGTTTCACAGCAGTTGCGCTTGCGGAAGTACCGGTATCGGAGAACTTAACGGTAATCTTACCGGCAACGGTAGTCTTGAAATGCAACGTACCTGCCTGGCAGTATTGATTCTTGCGGATAGGATACTCACCCTTGAATGCCATCGTAGTTGCATCGAAGCCCTCAGCGAAAGTCATGAAGTCTGCCGAATAATTAGCATAAACCATCTCATCATTCTTGCTCGGCGTAGATTCATCCGTCAGTTGGATACCTTCTTTGTTATAGAGTGCATTCCCAGTGTTTGCTGTGATCTTGGAGAAATCCCAAGCAGCCGCTGCGCTAACTGCCTGCAGTTCTACAACTACCGGATCTTCCTTAGCCGGGAAGGTGATAGCAAGAGTGCTGTCTGCGTAAGTCCAAGTGAAAATATAGTCACCGGCTACGTCAGCTGTTAACTTGAAGTTACGGCCATCGATTACGTTTACATGCGAAGCGGTGGTCCAGTCACGATGGAAGGTATAGAGGCCATCCGGATCTTCGCCATTAAGGCTGAGCCACTTACCATCGGAAACAATCTTGAACTCTACATCGCCAGCCTCGAGAGCAACCTTTACGCTTGCGGAAAGGCTATCCTCAGCAGCAACGAGGATGTTCGCATCAGCGCTCCATCCGTTCATGCCGCCAGCCAGAGCTACAACCGGGAGAGTTACAGGCGTCGGAGGTGTCGGAGGAGTCGGAGTATCACCAGCCTTAACAACCTCTACCTTGGATACCCACAGACCGGTACCACCCGTGTTACGATAGATACGCAAGTATTTTGCATTCTCTACGCCTTCCGGAACGATGAAATTAACGTCTGCCGGTATGCCATCAGCTTCTAAAGTCTGAGGATCGCCCTCGGTAAGAATCTGATAGGTTGTAGCTGCAGAAGCCTTGTCTGCACTAAAGTCAAGACCTAAAACATAGGTATTTTTTGTAGTAGTACGGAAGTAAGCAATCTTCACGGTATCACCTGCATTGACTGCATTGTCCATCGCAATACCGAGATAGTAAGCGCCGCTATTGAAACCTTTGTTAGCCTTCAAGCACCAGTTACCTTTTTGCTTTACACCAACTTCAATGTTAGTACCATCTGCTTGCACAGCCTCAGCTGCACCACCTAGCTCAATAGCATCCTCGGCCTTCGTAACACCATTACCATTCCAAACATACATTTGGTTCGGATCAACCTTCTTCGGATATGCAACAGCGAGTTCTTCGGTAGCGAAAGTATAAGTGAGCACATACTCTCCGGCCTGATCAGCTGTGATTTTCATGTTACCACTTCCCTCTGCGAGCGATGTAGTCGGGTTCTCACGGGTGAGCTGGGCTCCATTCGCCTTCCATGCACCGTCGAACTTGAATCCAAACTCATAAGTACCCTCAGCCAATGTAAGCTTCAGTTCAGCCGTCAGTTTGTCCTCAGCAGCCGTGAACGGATCGGTGTCTTTCCACTCCCCGGCAAAGTTACCATGCAAAACAACTGTAGGTAGCACAACGAGGTCTGCAGTCTTTGTTGCAACAGCCTCAACTTTGTTCTCATTAGCGGGCTCGAAAGTGATCGTAATGGTATAAACACCCGATTCCGCGATAGCCAATTTATAATCCGAAGCAGGATAAGCTTCCGTCCATGCGTGATCTTTGCAGACTTTGAAAGCGATCTCACCTGCAGCGAGCTCGAGCTCGGTCTTCTCCCATTTGTAGGAGCCGTCCTCCTGCTTGATCATGTCGTTAGCTTTGTTAGCCGGATCCCAATCAGTACCGAAAAGGGTTGCAGAACTACCGGCAACAGTCCAATAAGTCTTGGGGCCTTCCTGTACCTCTTTGTACAGACTCGGCTTAACATACTGCGCTCCGGTCTGATTGTTGTAGCAAGCGAAGCACGTAGTACCGTTCAAATAGAGGATGTTACGACTATCCTTACCGTTACATGTAACCGTAGTTACGCCGTCCGCGATAGCAATCGTGAAATAAGCATACGCATCCAAGTCAGCCACCACTTTCAGATAGTTGCTACCCGTCGTGCTTGTTGCGTTCAGATAACCGGCCGTTCCAAGATAGTTGTCCGTAGCGAACGTCCAAGCGCCTGCTGCGCCACCTAACGTGAGTGTCAGAATGTCGTCTGCGCCCGTAATAACACCATCCGCCATAGTAGCCTCTACCATTTTACGGTTGTTGCCATTGTCAGTAGTAGACATGACATAGAATTTAGCATTGTATGGCGCACCGATTACATAGTGGGCTCCTGCCTCTAAATCAGAAGCAGAAGTAACCAATTGGTAATCTGTTGCCATCATGCTACCTGCAAAGAGAATTGCAGCAAAAAAAGAAAAAATCTTTCTCATAATAACAGATTTTTAAGTTAAACAAAAAGAGGTTCGAAAACCTTTGCGGCGCAAAGGTACAACAAAAAAATGACATACGCAAGAGCGCATGTCATTTTTTCTGATTTTTTTATTTAAAAAATCCGCTTACTTAACGTGTTGACCCATCATGTTGAAGGTGTTGTCGCCCTTCAGGATGAGTACTTGTCCGTCGCGAACGAGTTTCACAGCCTTACCCTCTGCAAGCGTCTCCTCAATGCCTTGAGCTTCACCGACCTTGGTCAATTGGCAACCTTGGTTGAGTTCATACGTGCTATTGTATTTCTTGAACGGACCCTTAGCTTCTACAACGTCGCCCACTTTTACCTCGATGCCGTTAGCATCGGTAACCGATGTCGGGTTCTCCCATGCAGAGCCTTGAGGATCGTGTGCAGGATTGCAGCTTGCGAAGGTTGCGCCGCTGATAGATACACAGTTAAAGAACTGGAATTCACCCTCTGCGCCGGTTACGTCCTTTACATAGAAGGTTGCGGAGTGGTATTTTTCAAAGTTCTTTCCCTTGATGGAAATCTTCGTAATCTCACCACGTACGGTAATCTCATCGTCATCCTTGATCACTTCTGCATCTACCGCAGCGATAGCCTCAGCTACGTTGTAGACGTCTTTCTGCTCAGGATCCGTGCCTTCTTCAGCAGGCTCACCAGCGCATGTCAGCTTGATAGTAGAACCATTGTAAGAAGTAGCATTTACCGTAAGAGCACCATTTGCAGCGATAGTAACTGTACCGGAAATGAGATAATACGGGTCGTAGTAACCTTCCTCTGAAGAAGGAACGCCTAAGTAGGACGGATAGTCATATTCCTCATCACCACCCGGAGAAGCATAGAACGTACCCTCAGCCTGCGTATTCGTGATCTCATACGTGCCGGCAGGAATTGCGCCATCGAACGAAGTAGCAACGAACAGGAGTTCTGCCCAAGAATCAGCACTCTGCAAGTCAGCCGCATTACCGATGGTAACTACTACAGCACTTTCAGAAGCCGTGTAGTCTGCGTAAGAAATGTAATCCAACGCTAAGTTGATTGTGGTTACCTCCGTCGGTTCGTAGTCGTAATTCAAATCGCCTTCTTCACCACCTTCGCCGCCTTCTTCGCCACCTTCGCTGGTGCCACCGTCACCATCGATAGTGACAGTTAACTTAGACAAACGAATTTGCTTAGTTGCCTCAATACTCCAAGAAGTTGCATTCGGTGTAGCCTCCTCAAAAGTGAGCTTACTATTGGCAGCGAATTCCGGAGTGATTTTTGTAATAGTTACTGAACCAGCAGACACTGTAAGTTCGGATGCCGTTTCGTCTTCACCAGTAGCATAAACACGGAGCTCCGAGCCAGTGCCATAAGCTTTGTTAGCAGACACTGTGACTCCATTCTTGGTAACAGAGAAAGCACTACCAGTATTAGCCGTACCACCGGTGAAGTCAGCACCACTAAATTCGATAGTTCCTGCCATCATACTGCCTGCGAAGAGGACAGCAGCAAAAAGAGATAAAGTTTTTCTCATAAGAATGATTGATTTGAGTTAAATAAAAAGTTGGTTGTATATAAAGTTATAAACTTTAGTTTTCTCAAAAACCGAGCAAAGGTACTGCTTTTTTTTGACCCGACCAAATATTGTGCTGCAAAACATAAAAAAATGCTATTTTTTATGCGCTACGACCATCAATTGAACGGAATTGAAAATGTTTTGCCAGATGATGTATGCAGCGGCTCCGAGTGAAGCCATCGGGTCCAAATAGGTATTCGCCATCCACACACCAAGTGAGGTGTTTTTCTGTCCGAACGCTTGTCCTGCAGTGATGGAAGAGACACCCTCCATCGTTTTAGGAGCCGCAGCAGGATTGATGAGTACATCCTGGTAGTCACGTCCCTTGCTCGGCGCCGGCAGATAATAGCCGATGAGTTTGCCAAGTCCGAACTGCAGCAGGCAAGCGAAGAAAGATAATACTAATAAAATTAGTATATTGGCGATTTGAGATTGGAAATTGAGTATGGTTGTATTCGTCACGACGGCTGAGAGGACAACGATAGAGGCCACCCAAAGATAGAAAGGAATCTGCGCCGCCGCCCGAGATAATGCAAACTCCTTTTTTGTCCATCTCTGATACGCTATCCGAAGCAACCAAGCTGAGAAGAAGGGTCCGAGGAGGAGCGGAGCGATACGGGAGAGGAGGAGCGAGAAATGAAAAATGAAAGGTGAAAATTGAAAGGATTCCGGCACGATACTCAAATCAGGGTTGATGAGCGGGAAAGTAGCCGGAACGATGATGGCTGTAGCGAAATTGGAGAGGAGCGTGAAGGTGGTGAGGTTCTGGATGGAACCGCCCATTTTTCCTGCGATAATGGGTGCCGCCGTAGCGGTAGGCATGATAAAACACATGAGTATCCCCTGCGCGAGCAGTTTATCACCCGTTGCATAGAGGAGTCCGATGTAGGAGGCGAAGGAGAAAAGGAGCTGCACCGCCAAAACAGCCCAATGCCATTTATGGAGACGAAGATCCAGCGGATTGATTTTACAGAAAGTAAAAAAGAGCATGAAGAAAATCAACCACGGGAGTATGGGTGCGAGGGGCAGGAAGAGTTTATAGCCAAGCGCACCGATGAGCATCGAGAGCCAGAGGGCGTGGGAATCAAAAAGTTTTTTGATATTTACCATTTTGTCATGTACCAATTGGTCATTTATCGGGTCATTGGGTCATTCCCCCATTTTTCTACTATCTCGTCCATGATAGCGAATACCTCATCGACCGTCTCGGCGCGGAGGAGGGCGATGCGTGTCTGCTTGAAGTTATCGAGTCCTTTGAAGACAGGCGAAGCCGCAAAATGGCGTCTCGAATGTACGATTCCTTTGCGCTCGTCATTACCGCACCACTGTATGGAGGCAAGGACGTGTTCTTTGAGCACGGCGACTTTGTCGGACATAGTGCGAGGGAAGCCTACCCCCGTCCCCTCCCTAAAGGGAGGGGTGATAGGATTCAGATAATTCTTCATTTCGGCGAAGAGCCAGGGTGCGCCGAAGGTAGCGCGGCCGACCATGACGGCATCCACGCCGTAGCGGTCGAAGCACTCTTTTACGCGCTCGGGTGTGCATACGTCCCCGTTCCCTATGACAGGTATGCGCATGCGCGGGTTGTTCTTCACCTCACCGATGAGTGTCCAATCCGCTTCGCCGCGGTACATCTGCGAACGCGTACGGCCGTGAATGGCGAGTTCGGCGATGCCGCAGTCCTGGAGGGCAAGAGCCAAATCAACGATAAACGTTGAAGGGGTTAGAGGGTTAGAGGTTAGAGAGTTAGAGGTTATTCCTAAAGGATTACATCTGGGTATTAAGTCTTTTTCGTCCCATCCGAGGCGGGTCTTGACAGTAACAGGTGTATGGACGGCATTGACGACAGCGCGGGTGATATCCAGCATCTTCGGCACATCGCGCAGCAGTCCCGCTCCGGCACCTTTGCCAGCCACTTTCTTCACGGGGCAGCCGAAATTGATGTCGATGAAGTCAGGATGCGCCTGCTCGACGATACGCGCGGCGTCTGCCATCGACTCGGGGTCACGCCCATAGATCTGGATTGCCACCGGCCGCTCGGCATCATGGATGGTGAGTTTGCGCGTCGTGGAAGCGATGTCGCGTACGAGTGCATCGGCATTGACGAATTCGGTATAGACACGATCGGCTCCGTAGCGCTTGCACAACGCACGGAAGGCCGGATCGGTGACGTCCTCCATCGGGGCGAGATATAGGGGATGATTGTTCAATTAAAAATTAAAAATTAAAAATTATTTTTTTTCGGGATTACGGGATTACGGGATTACGTAATGACGAACTATTTTTGGTTCAAGGTCGGGTATGAGATACGATGATGGTTCATGGCGGTGATGCGTGCGACGAAGACCCGGCGGATGTCTTCTACATCCTTGAAGCTGAGCGGTGTCTCCGCAAACTGACCGTCCGCTATCTGACTGTCAATCATCTGATTGACCGCTTTTGTCACGGATGCCTCGGAGAAGTCCTCCAGGCTGCGCGAACGCGCTTCGATAGCGTCCGCCATCATCAGGATAGCACCTTCTTTCGTACTGGGTTTAGCCCCCGGATAGCGGAAGAGCGACTCATCCACTTTCTCATTGGGATGGGCGTTGCAATAGGTGTTATAGAAATAGCGCACGAGGGATGTTCCGTGGTGGGTGGTGATGAAATTGACCACCACTTCGGGCAGGTGGTTTTTGCGGGCAATCTTCTCTCCTTCGGCTACATGCGCGATGACTACTTGCGCCGCGTCACGCGGGTCCATCTTCAATAGCGGGTTATCGACTCCGTTCTGGTTCTCTACGTAGTAGAGCGGATCGGTCATCTTTCCGATGTCATGATAAAGAGCGCCTGTTCGCACGAGCAGCGCATTCGCGCCGATGGTCTTGGCGGCTTCCGCAGCGAGATTGGACACCTGCATCGAGTGCTGGAAGGTACCCGGCGCACGTTCTGCGAGGGTGTGCAGCAGGTCGGAATTGATATCCGTCAGTTCGACGAGGGTGATGGACGATATGAAATGGAACATCTTCTCGAACATGTATATCAGTCCGTAACAGCCGACGGTAAGGAGTGCGCAGATGAAGAAATAGATATACATCCACAGATTGATCGCCGAGAACGCACCCGTCTGGGCAAACGATATCGCCGTGTAAGCCATCACCTGGGCGAGGAAGATCCATGCTGCCGTTTGCACGAGTTGTGCGCGGCGCGTCATATCACTCAAGGAGGACACTGCCACCATACCCACAACGATCTGGATGAAGAAGAACTCCACCGGTGCAGGCACGACAATCGACGTGATGAGGATGGTCGTGAAGTGCAGGAAGAGCGCGGTGCGGGAATCAAAGAAGACACGCGTCAGGATAGGCACCCATGCAAACGGGATGAGATATACCGTGAGGTTGAACCGCAAGGCGAGGCAGGCCAGGCCGATGACGATAAACATCTGCAGACAGAAGAAGAGTACCGTCGGTATCGCACGCAGGTAGGTGATGCGGAAGACATAGAGATAGATGACAAACAACAGCAGGAACAGGCACACCAACATCGACTCGCCGAGGATAGAGAGCGTACGCTGTTTGTTTCCCAGCGACTCATCGTCATAGGCGCGACGTAACGACTGCAATATCTGATAGTTACGCTCGGTGACGAGATCGCCGTTGTCGATGATTTTCTCCCCTTTCTGCACCATTCCCTGAGTCGGCGAAACGGTCGCCAGGAGTTTGGTTCGGAACTCCTCCGTTTTCGCGGTGTCCAGCACGAGGTTGGTAGCACAGTCATAACCGAATTTCTTGTACGCAGTCTTGGGCGTGTACACTTCGGACAGCGGATATTTATGCTGCTGGATATCGATGCGCGTATAGCCCTCCGCCTGCAGCCATTCCATCGTCTCGAGCGACACCACTTTCACGTCGCGCTGCACGTGCGGGATATATTTAAAGAAAGGCGCGAAGGTGGACAGCAGTTGCTTCTGGTCTTTCTCCAGTTGTTCGTCCGTCTTATAGATAGGGAAGTCAAAATCCGCGGTGAGCGTTGAGTACCCCCATGGCTTGCCTATCTCGTAATGATACCGGAAAGAGTTGTTGTACCGCGGAAACATCAATACGATGACCGCCGCCAATACCACAAATATGCTCAGCCGAAAGATCGTCTGCGCATATTTGAAATTTGTGATTTTAGATTGGAGATTGGAGAAATTCATTATCGTTTGTTCTTAAAAAATGCTTGTATGAGTTCGCGGCATTCCGCTTCGAGCACCCCTGCCGTGACGGTTGCTTTGGGGTGGAAGGTACGCGGTGCATAGACGGAGTATCCGCGTTTTGGGTCGGGTGCGCCGTACACGATACGGTTTATCTGCGCCCATCCGATAGCGCCTGCGCACATGGAGCATGGTTCAACGGTGACATAGAGCGTAGCATCCGGGAGGTACTTACCCCCGAGCGTCTGCGAGGCGGCAGTGATAGCCTGTATCTCTGCGTGTGCGGTGACGTCAGCAAGGGTCTCCGTGAGGTTATGTCCGCGTCCGATGATCTGGTTCCGGCTGACGATGACACAGCCGATAGGAATCTCGTCTGCCGCCAGGGCTTTCTCTGCTTCGCAGAGAGCGATGCGCATGAAACGCTCGTCTTCATGCGACGAGGCGCTGTCGTTATTACGTAATGGCGTCACCCCTGTATTACGGCAAAAGTCTTTCAGTGCCTCGGGATGGGTCTCGAAATAGTTGCCGATGACCACCACATCTGCACCGGCATTGTATGCGGCCTGCATTGCTTCCGGTGTCCGTATTCCTCCGCCGACGATGAGCGTAACAGAAGTCTTCGCGCGAACCGCCCGAATGATGTCTGCCGAGACAGGGATCTTCGCTCCGCTACCCGCCTCCAGGTATATGGCTTTCTTACCCATCAGTTCCGATGCGATACAGGTATCCACGATAGTGTCTATGTCCGCCGGATCAAGCGGTTGGGTATGCGAAACACGCATCGTAGAAGTGACCACTCCGCCGTCGATGAGGATGTATGCCGTCGGGACGAAATTTATCTGCGACTCGCGGATAGCACGCGCCGCCTTAACTTGTTGATCCACAAGAAATTCCGGGTTACGACCGGAGAGCAGAGAGAGGAACAAAATACCATCTGCTTCGGGGGTGAACTGGGACGAATTTCCGGGAAAAAGAATGATGGGTATTTTAGATTGCAAATTGCTGATTGCTGATTTGAGATTTTTCACAAAATCCGTCGTGTCACCACCGGTAGAACCGCCGACGAAGATATAATCGGGATGGCACTCTTCGGTAAAAGAAAGGCGCGACAGGTCCGCTTTCTCGGGATCAAGCAAAAGGGCGAGCCCCTTTCTATTTACCATTTGGTCATTTACCATTTGTTCATTTATTTTATTATTTGGACATTTGGTCATTTCCATTCGAATGTCTCTACCATTTTGATGACATCTTTGCGGAGGTACTCATATACAGGTGCGAGGGAGTCTGCATTCGGCGGGCAGTTGCAATAGACCGATGCGCGGAAGAAATGGTTCACGGAGTCGGTGATAAAGAACTGGCAGGACGAAGCGGTGTTTCCCTCCAGGTCGAAGAGCACGCCGTACACCTGCGCCTCGGGATGAGAATATTCGCGTTCGGGAATAGCGTTGGCGAAAGAGGCATTGCGGTACACAAACTCGAGCGCATCGTTAGTCAGTTCGCGCAGGTTGTTCCGAACGGGTTTATAGGAGCAATGGATGGTAGCGTCCAGAGCCGGATAATAGAGGTTGATCCAATAGGGTTCCTCCACGTCCGTGCGGGGCTGCACCACCGCGTTTTGCGAGAGGGCGAAAGTATATGGGTAAGTTGAAAGTTGAAGGTTGAAAGTTGAAAGAGGATAGTCCTCAAACGGCATATATGCGGTGTCGGGCACCGTGATACGGTAATAACCATACGGTTTCGGCGCAGTCGCCCGTCCGCAGGAAACCATCGCCATGACCAGCCACAAAAGAGGTAATATTTTTTGCCTAAAGTCCATTATACTCCAAATTACGGCACAAAGGTAGTAAATAAAGTTGAAAGTTGAAAGTTGAAAGTTGAAAGAAGTTTATTTTTTCGTCAAAAAAGCACTTTTTCATAGAAAAAGTTCGCGCGCGCTTGCATGAATAAAAAAAATGTTGTATATTTGCACGATTTTTGAAGTAGTGTGTCCGTGACAAAAAATCAAAATCACGGGATAATATATATAATATATTATAGGGATTGGTAGGATACGACATTACCCCGAGATTACCCCGAGACGACCCCGAGACGATAAGGTAAGTACCATCAAAAAAAACACAAAGCAGATAATATGGAGAACAAGAACAACAACAGCAACAATTATTGCGTCATTATGGCGGGCGGTGTAGGCAGCCGTTTCTGGCCGTACAGTCGTGCAGAGAAGCCGAAACAGTTTCTGGATTTCTTCGGCACGGGTCGCAGTTTGCTGCAGATGACGGTAGATCGTTTTCGTCCGATTGTGCCGATTGAGAATGTGTTTATCGTGACGAATGTGGCGTATAAGGAGTTGATTTTGGAGCAGGTTCCGGATTTGTCGGAGAAGCAGATATTATGCGAGCCGGCTCGTCGAAATACGGCGCCCTGTATCGCATACGCGACTGCTCATATACGCGCGCTATGCATCCAGCGAGCATACGGGTACACGGAAGAGTACCAGGGATTCACGAAAGACGGAAAAGTCAAAGGAGGTCCTTCCAAATCCTCCCTTCCGAACTATCAGGACATAGACTGGAGCAAACCGGAAATGCGGGCGAATATTGTCGTGGCAGCGAGCGACCATCTGATATTGGAAGAAGACAAATTCCGTCAGACGATATTGAAGGCGTTTGATTTTGTAAGCAAGCACAAGGCGATAGCGACGCTCGGCATGCAACCCACGCGGCCGGAGACGGGGTATGGGTATATCCAATTCGTTGAAAACGCATTGGATAAGTTGAGAGATGAGAGTTTAGAGTTTAGAGATATTTATCCGGTGAAGACGTTTACGGAGAAGCCGAACCTGGAAATGGCGAAAGTGTTCTTACAGAGCGGTGATTTCCTTTGGAACAGCGGTATCTTCGTTTGGAACCTGCAAACCATCAGTGAAGCATTCCGATATCTGTTGCCGGAAGTGGCGGACCGTTTCCGTGAAGGCGAGTTGCTGATGGGCACCGACAAAGAGGAGGAGTTCATCGAATATATCTTCCCCAAATGCCCGAACATCTCCATCGACTACGGCATTATGGAGAAGGCGGACAACGTATTCGTGCTGCCGTCGAGTTTCGGCTGGAGCGACTTAGGTACCTGGGGCAGTCTGTACGAGTTGAGCGAGAAAGACGAGGCGCACAACGTGAGTCTGCATTCGGACGCGCTGTTCTACGAGGCGGAAGGCAATATCGTGACGCTAGAGCCGGGCAAGTTAGCCGTAGTGCAAGGCGTGAACGACATGATCATCGCCGAACAGAAGGGAGTTTTGTTGGTTTGCAAGAAAGGCGAAGAGCAGCGTATCAAGCAGTTCGTAGCCGATGCGCAAACAAAGTTTGAAGGCAAATACAACTAATCATATACATTAAATCTTACATCATGAGTTATCTTAATTTTGACAAGACAGTACTTGTTAATCTGGAGCGTTCGCTTCAGAAGGAGATGATTCGAACCAACCGTGCCGGTGTGTACAACTCGACCACTCTGGTCGATTGCAACACGCGCAAGTACCACGGTCAGTTGGTGATGCCGTTGCCACATATCAGCGATGACAACTTCGTGTTGCTCAGTTCGCTGGACGAGACGGTGATCCAGCACGGAGCAGAGTTCAACTTAGGTCTGCACGAGTACGGCGAGAACCATTTCAGCCCGAACGGACACAAGTACATCCGCGAGTTTGACTGCGACGTCATCTCTCGCACGACCTACCGCGTAGGTGCGATGGTGCTTCAGAAGGAGCGCATGCTCGTCAGTTTTGAACCGCGTGTGCTGATTCGCTACACGCTGTTGGAGAGCGGTAGTCCGACGACGCTTCGTTTCCGTCCGTTCCTTGCGTTCCGCAGCGTGAATGAGTTGACGCATGAGAACCCGCTGGCCAACGCGGACATGAACGACTGCGAGAACGGTCGTTTCAACCGCATGTATCCGGGTTTCCCGAACCTGTACATGCAGTTCAGCAAGGCGGTTGAGTATCATCACGACCCGCAGTGGTACAAGGACATCGAGTACCGCAAGGAGCGCGAACGCGGATATGCCCACAAAGAGGATCTGTTGGTTCCGGGTTATTTTGAGTTACCGATGAAGAAAGGCGAGAGTGTTATTTTCGCCGGCGGCGTGACGGAATGCAAGACCGCGCAGTTGAAGACCGTTTGGAAGAAAGAGTTGGCGCGCCGCATCCGTCGCGAGGACATGTTCTCAACGTTGAAGAACAGCGCGAGTCAGTTCTACAAACGCGAAGGTGACAAGTGCTACCTCTTGGCCGGGTTCCCATGGTTCGGTCCCGACGCACGCACCACTTTCTTCAGTGTCGCCAGTTGTACGTTGGACATCGACCGTCCGGAATATTGGGATGCGATCATCAACAAGACGGCCATCGAAGAGATCCTGAACTTCATGAACGGCCGCATCCATGACCTGAAGATGACGGGAATGGACGAGCCGGATGTGCTGTTGTGGTTCATTCGCGCATGCCAGAAATACGCGCATAAATATACGGTTCGTGAGGCAGCCGACCTGTACGGTCAGCTCTGTCTGGATATCATCAACTGGTACCGCAAGCAGAACCATCCGCGCGCGAAGTTGCACCAGAACGGTTTGTTATGGGTGGACGGTACACAGCGTCCCGCGACGTGGATGAACGCTACGGAGAACGGATGGCCTATCACCCCGCGTACAGGTTATGTCGTTGAGATCAACGCGCTATGGTACAACGCGATGCGTTTCACGGCTGAGATGCTGCGCGAGATGGGCAAAGAGACGAGTGCCGACCTGATGGAGTACCAGGCGGAGATCAGCAAGGATGCGTTTGTGAAGACATTCTGGAACGGGCTGTATCTGAATGACTACGTGATTGACAACTACCAGAACCGCGAGGTACGCCCGAACATGATCTGGGCGGTAGGTCTGCCTTACAGTCCGCTGGACCGCAAGCAGCAGAAGGCGGTAGTGGATATATGCACGAAGGAATTGCTGACGCCGAAGGGTCTGCGCAGTCTGAGTCCGAAGAGCGGCAGTTACCGTCCGACCTGTTACGGCGGAGCGATAGAACGCGACAGGAGTCTGCATAACGGCGTCGTATGGCCTTCGACCATCACGGCTTATTCGCGTGCATACATGAATGTCTACAAGTATAGCGGCGCCAGCTTTATGGAACGGCTGCTGATCGGTTTTGAGGCAGAGATGAACGAACTGACTATCGGTACACTGAACGAGTGCTATGACGGCAACCCACCCTACAAGGGACACGGCGGCATGAGTAGTGCGTCGAGTGTAGCGGCAGTCATCAGCCTGCTGGATACCTTAAAAAGATATCAGAAGGCTGAAGTTGAAAGTTTAAAGTCGAAAGTTGAAAGCGAGGAGGCAGAATTATGAAAGCGTTAATGTTCGGTTGGGAGTTTCCCCCTCATATCTTAGGCGGTTTGGGTACTGCGAGTTACGGATTGACCCGCGGTATGGCAGAGCAGCCTGACATGGATATCACGTTTGTCATCCCGAAGCCATGGGGTGACGAAGATCAATCGTTCCTCCGCATCATCGGCGCGAACAGCGTGCCTATCGTATGGAAGGACGTGAACTACGATTACGTCAAGTCGCGTATGGAAGGCAAGATGAGTCCGGAGGAGTATTATCACCTGCGTGACGGCATTCATTACGACTACCGCCGCATCGGCACGGACGACCTTGGATGCGTTGGTTTCTCGGGCCGCTATCCGGACAACCTGATCGAAGAGATCGGTAACTATGAAGCGGTAGCGAGTGTACTGGCGCACAGTCTGGATTTTGACATCATTCACAGTCACGACTGGCTGACCTACCCGGCGGGTGTGTTCGCGAAACATATCAGCGGCAAGCCGTTGGTCATCCACGTTCATGCGACGGATTTCGACCGCAGTCGCGGCAACGTGAACCCGACGGTCTATGCCATCGAGAAACGCGGTATGGACGAGGCCGATCATATCATATGCGTAAGTAACCTGACGCGCAACACGGTGATTGAGAAATACAGTCAGGACCCGCGCAAAGTGAGCACAGTCCACAACGCAGTGGAGCCGTTGGCTCATCCGGAGGAGTTCAAGAAACCCGAGCGCAAAGACAAACTGGTCACTTTCCTCGGCCGTATCACGATGCAGAAAGGTCCGGAGTACTTCGTAGAGGCCGCAGCACGTGTGCTGAGCAAGACGGACGGCGTTCGCTTTGTGATGGCCGGCAGCGGAGACAAGATGACGGAGATGATTGACCTGGTAGCCAAACGCGGCATAGCGGACAAGTTCCACTTCCCCGGTTTCATGCGCGGCAAGCAGGTTCAGGAGATGCTCGCGATGAGCGACGTCTATATCATGCCGTCTGTGAGTGAGCCGTTCGGTATCAGTCCGCTGGAGGCGATGCAGGTTGGTTGTCCGTCGATCATCAGTCATCAGTCGGGTTGCGCAGAGATCCTGCAGCACGCCATCAAGACCGACTACTGGGATATCGATGCGATGGCAGACGCTATCTACGCGATCGTCAAGTATCCGGCGATGTACAAGAGTCTGCACGAACTCGGCATGGCGGAAGTCAACAACATCAAGTGGTCGGACGCTGGTCTTAAAGTGCGTCGGATTTATGATGGTGTCATAAATCACACACTTTAAGAATTGATAATTGATAATTTATAATTGATAATTTAACAATATTATGAAAAATATATGTTTTTGCTTCCAGATGCATGTTCCCTACCGTCTGAAGCGTTATCGTTTTTTTGAGATTGGTCATGATCACTACTACTACGATGACATGGCTACCGAAGAGCATGTTAACTGGTTGGTTCAAACGTCCTACCTGCCGTTGTGCACGACGATCAAGGACATGATCAACCTGAGTAAGGGTAAGTTCCATTGCGCGTTGAGCGTGAGCGGCACGATGATCGAGATGTTCGAGCAGTTCAATCCGGAGATGATCGACATTCTCAAGGAGTTGGCTGCCACCAAGTGCGTGGAGTTCCTCGCTACGCCGTACGCTTATTCGCTGGCTTCGGAGTATAACGAGGCGGAGTTCAAGAAACAGTTGAAGTTCCAAGGCGACCTGCTGGAGAACATCCTCGGCGTGAAGGCCCAGACGGTTTGGAACACCGAGTTGCTGTACACGGACGAGGCGGCTTACCTGTTGAACAAGATGGGATACAAGACCATTCTGACGGAGGGTGCTAAGCACGTGATCAGTTGGAAGAGTCCGAACCATATCTATCAGTCGGCGGGCGCACCGAAGATGAAGGTCTTACTGCGTAACACCGCGCTGAGCGATGAGTTGAGTTTCCACTTCTCCGATCCGGGATGGGCTAATTTCCCGATTGACGCAGAGAAATATGCGAACCAGTTGAAGGCGCTGCCGGAAGGCGACGACCTGATTAATATCTGGGTAGGCGCCGAGACCTTCGGTATCCGTCAGAACGCCGGTTCGGGTATCTTCGATTTCCTGAAAGCATTGCCGTATTTTGCATTGGAGCGCGAGATGGGTTTTGTTACGCCGTCCGAGGCAGCCAAGAAATTAACTGCAAACGACGTGCTGTCGAGTCCGTACCCGCTGACATGGAGCGGCGAGGCGAAAGACCTGAGTATCTACGCCGGCAACGACTTGCAGCAAGAGGCTATTCATAAGTTATACGCCGTGGCAGAGCGCGTTCACCTGTGCCAGGATAAGAGTCTGAAAACGAACTGGCTGCGTCTGCAGGATGTGAACTACCTGCATTACATGAACCATATCGACCAGGGCGAGACGCAGTACGAGTCGGCTTACGATGCGTTCATCAACTACATGAATATCCTGTCCGACTTCCTGCAGAGCGTGGAGGAGCAATACCCGACGACGATTGAGAACGAGGAGCTGAATGAGTTGTTGAAGACCATCCGCAACCAGGAGGAAGAAATTCAACAGCTCAAGGCGAAGCTGAAGAAGAAAAGTTGAGAAATAAATAAGCCTACCCCTACCCCCTCCCTAAAAGGAGGGGAACGGGTGAGTGATACCATTGAATAGACGGTTATTTATAGTATTAGTGCTGTTGGCAGCGACCCTTGTGGCCGCTGCCAAGCCGCCGCGTATCAAGACGGTAGTGCGTACATGGCAGATGCCGTCTTACAGCGCGGTAGCCGATACTATCCCGTTCCGCGACACGACGATGCTCAACTACCACGACATCGATATCCAGCAGCGGTATTCGTTGAGCAGTGCGTTCAACGGCAATATCCTGGTGTCGCCTATTGAGTCGCGCGTGGTTCAAGACCGTCTGACAACGATAGACGATCCGCTTGCCGTCAGTCTGACGCCGTACGTGGTGACGCCGCAGCAGCAACGCTTCTTCAACACGACGACTCCTTACTCGTCCGTCGCCTACAAGAAAGGTTTTGTTACCGGACACGAGGAGAACGACCTCAGTTTTCTTTTCACCGGCAACTTAGGTCGCGAGACGAACCTGGGTGTAGAGATGGAGTACCTGAACTCGGTAGGTCACTACGCCAACACGGCAGGCAAGTTGTTCCGCGGCAGCGTATGGGGCAGTTACACGGGCGCGCACTACAGCATGCACGGCGCGTTTGGTTGGAGTTCACTCAGTTCGTTCGATAACGGCGGGTTGGTGAACGTAGAAGACCTGCGGAGCAGTCTGCGTCCGGAAGATATCCCTGTTCAGTTGAATGCCATGACCGGCTACCGGTATTTGAGCGGTTTTCTGCACAACCAGTATGCGATCACCAAAGAGCGCGAGTACCACGACTCGATCGAAGTGGTGGAAGACGGTCAGCGCGTGAAGCGCGACACGGTGAAAGTGGAGTATATCCCGCTGATCACGTTCAGCCATATCTTCGAGACGAACAACTCGAACAGGCGCTATATAGAGCAGGTCTCGGACCAGGGATTCTATGATCATATCTACTACGACTCGCTGGCTACGGACGACCATACGGACGTGCTGACGATCCGCAACACCCTGGCGGTGACGTTCTGCGAGGCGTACAACAGGAAATTGAAGTTCGGCGCAACAGTTTTTGCGATGAACGAATGCCAGCGACATCTCTTTGACAGCGTGCCGTACGACAGTATCTTCGACTACCGCTGGACCAATAACACATTCGTCGGCGGAGCGATACATAAGCATCGCGGCGCGAATGTACATTATACCGTAGAGGGTCAAGTATGCGTGGTGGGATACAAGATCGGCGAGTTTGACGTCCACGGCAAGTTGGAGACGGCGTTCCGCGTAGGGGACACGACCTTGCTGGTGAGTGCGCGGGCTTATGCGAAAAGCGTCACGCCGAGTCCGTACCTGCAGCGTTTCCGCTCGAACCACCTGGTATGGGACAACGCCTTCGGGTTCACCTATCGTTTTCTCGGCGGCGCAACGGTTGCGTATCCCTATAAATGGGTGAAGCCGCGGATCGATTTCAGTTTTGAGAACCAAACGAATCCCGTCTATGTCTCGGCTTTGGACTGGAAGCCCCGTCAGTTCCGCGGCAACGTACAGATCATCACGGGCGACATCGGTCTGGATATCACCACGCCGTGGGTGAATCTGGAGAACCGCATGGTGGTTCAGCATTCGACGAATGACAGCGTGATGCCGGTTCCGCTGCTCATTTTACAACACCGGCTATACTACCACGGCACATGGTGGAGAGCGCTGGACGCGCAGATGGGCGTGGACGTACGTTATTTCACGCGCTACCATGCGCCGGTACTGTGTCCCGGGACAGGTATGTTCGGTACACAAAGCGACATTAACGTCGGCAACTATCCATGGATGAGTGCATATGCAAGTTTCTATGTGAGGTCGATCCGCTTGCGGTTCTTCTTCCATTACCAGCATTTGAACCATCTGTTTATGAGGAATAACATTGACTACCTGGCTATGCCCGGATACCCGACCAACCGCGACACGTTCCGCGCCGGCCTGGCATGGCATTTTTATAATTGATGATTGATAATTGATAATTTAGAGAATGCAAGTTACACAGCATTTAAATCAAATTCTCGTTTATGCGCATGATGAGGCGGAGCGTCTCTGGAGTGCCCATGTGGAGCCGGAACATTTGTTACTGGCCATCATGCGTCTGGGTGAGGGTTCGGCATACGAGTTACTGCTTCGCGCATCTTTCCGTCCGGAGGAGGCAAAGGAGCATATCGAGGCGTTTATCCGCGGCAAGCAGGGTTCGGTCGAAATGATTGAACGAAGTTCGCGTACCAACCGTATCCTTCGCATTGCGGAGTCTATCAGCCGCGAATACCGGTCCGAGCAGATCGGTTCGGTCCACCTGCTGTTAGCCATTCTGCGCGAGCAGATCAACCGCGTCGCAGCGTACCTGGAGGAGACCTGGGGCATCAGTTATATGCGACTGGTGGACCTGTACGGTCAGCCGCATTACAGTTCAGAGACACCTACGGCAGGAGGCAACCAGATGGGTGACCTCAATGAGGGGCCGTGGGAACCGGACCAGCCGAAACAGGCGAAGAACAAAAAGAGCGCGACAACAGCATTGGACAAGTACGGCCGCGACCTGACCAGACAGGCTGAAGAAGGGAAGTTAGACCCCGTCGTAGGCCGCGAGGTGGAGATAGAGCGCGTGGTGCAGATCCTGAGCCGGCGCAAGAAGAACAACCCGATACTTATCGGCGAACCGGGTGTCGGCAAGTCGGCTATCGTGGAGGGGTTGGCGCTGCGTATCATTCACGATGAGACCGGCGCACTCGCCGGTCACCGCATCGTGACGCTCGACATCGCCTCGATGGTAGCCGGTACAACGTACCGCGGCCAGTTCGAAGAGCGTATGAAGCAGATCATCAACGAGTTGCTGGCGCATCCCGAGATCATCCTTTTTATCGACGAGATTCATACGATCATCGGTGCGGGTAACGCCTCGGGTTCGCTCGACGCAGCGAATATCCTCAAGCCGGCTCTCGCGCGCGGCGAGATACAGTGTATCGGAGCCACGACAACGGCAGAGTATGCCAAATCGATAGAGAAAGACGGTGCGTTGGAACGCCGCTTCCAGAAAGTACAGGTTCGTCCTACGACGGGCACTGAGACTCTTGACATCCTTCGCCGTCTGAGTGATCATTATGCGCATTACCACAATGTTATTTATACGACGGAGGTGCTCAAAGCCTGCGTGAGTCTGAGTGAGCGGTATATCACCGACCGCGCGTTCCCGGACAAAGCCATCGATGTGATGGACGAGGTGGGAGCTCGCAGTCATGCGCGCCAGCAGGCGGCAGGCGAGACGACACAGCCGGCTTACACCGTGACAATAGAAGATGTCGCGGGTGTGATCAGTATGATCTCCGGCGTACCCGTTCAGCGCGTAGCGCGCGCCGAGAACGAACGGCTGCTGACGATGGCGGAGACTTTGAAACACAAGATCATCGGTCAGGACAAAGCGGTGGAGACTGTTGTGAAGGCTATCCAGCGCAGCCGTCTGGGTCTGCGCGATCCGAAACGTCCGATAGGTACGTTCTTCTTCCTTGGTCAGACGGGTGTCGGCAAGACGTATCTGGCACAATGTCTGGCGGAGGAGATGTTCGGCAGCAAAGAGGCGATGATCCGCTTCGACATGTCTGAATATATGGAGAAGCACTCGGTGAGTCTGCTGGTAGGCGCGCCTCCGGGATATGTAGCTCATGAAGACGGCGGCAAGTTAACCGAGGCGGTGAGAAGAAAACCCTACTCGATCGTGCTCTTCGACGAGATAGAGAAAGCGCATCCGGATATCTTCAACATCCTTTTGCAGGTACTGGACGAAGGTCGTTTGACCGACCGTCAGGGACATATCGTCGATTTCCGCAATACGATCATCGTGCTGACGAGCAATATCGGCACGCGTCAGTTGCAAGAGTTCGGCGGAGGTGTCGGATTCAATGCCGGCGAGATGAATACGAAGGAGAGCCAGAAGATGTTGCTCAAGGCGCTGCAGAAACAGTTCCCGCCGGAGTTCGTGAACCGTATCGACAACGTCGTGACGTTTGAGCCGCTGAGCCGTGAGACGATCGGTCAGATCGTACGTATCGAGATCAGTCTGCTGCAACAACGTCTCAAGACGACGGGTCACCAACTGAGCGTGAAGCCGGAGGTGATCGGTCAACTGGTCGATAAGAGTTATGACACCAAGAACGGTGCCCGTCCTGTTAAGCGGGCGGTACAGACGTACCTGGAAGATCCGCTGACGGAGATTCTGCTTCGCAGACCCAATCAAAAACGAATAACCATCAAACAAATACAACAAAGTGTATGACAGTAGAAATTACAGACGCTAACATCAAGGATGTGATTGCGTCAGGCAAACCCGTAGTAGTAGATTTCTGGGCGGGTTGGTGTGGTCCGTGCAAGATGATGCTCCCTATTTTAGAGGAGCTCTCGAATGAGTATGACGGCCGCATTGTAGTAGGCAAACTGAATGTAGATGACAACCCTGACACGTGCGAAGAGTACGGCATCATGAATATTCCGACGATGCTCTTCTTCCAGAACGGCGAGTTGGTTAATCGTCACGTAGGTGCATGCCGCAAGCAGGATTTGGCCCAACTTTTTGACAGTTTGCTGTAATTTGGAAGTACCTTCGGACACCGCCTGCCCTGCGGGCATTCCCCCGAAGTTACGTTCGCGCACTTGTGCGAACTACAAGTCTTTGTGCAAAAAAATGCGCCTTTATTCATTTTTTTTGCATAAATTCTTGTATATTCCAAATATTTGTAGTACCTTTGCGCGCTTTTTGCGCGCGGTCCGGTAGCTCAGCTGGATAGAGCAACAGCCTTCTAAGCTGTGGGTCTCGGGTTCGAATCCCGACCGGATCACAGACGTTTTCGCTAAAAAACGAGCCAAGCTTGTTTGAGCGAGTAGTTTAGCGGAAACGGCTGGGCTGAGCGCCCTGCGCGCAGCAGGGATTACGAAGAAATCCCGACCGAGACTTAAAGTCAGAATACAAGAGTATATATATTAATCGTATATGCGTCAATTAAAAATTACAAAATCGATCACCAACCGTGAGTCAGCGAGTCTGGACAAGTATCTTCAAGAGATCGGTCGAGAGGAGTTGATTTCGGTGGAAGAAGAAGTAGAACTGGCGGGTCGTATCCGTAACGGCGACCGCGCGGCCTTGGAGAAATTGACGAAGAGCAACCTGCGCTTCGTGGTTTCCGTAGCCAAGCAGTACCAGAACCAGGGTCTTAGTTTGCCGGACTTGATTAATGAAGGCAACCTGGGTCTGATCAAGGCAGCGGAGAAATTCGATGAGACGCGTGGTTTCAAGTTCATCTCGTACGCCGTTTGGTGGATTCGTCAATCGATCCTCCAGGCGTTGGCCGAGCAGAGCCGTATCGTTCGTCTTCCTCTCAACCAGGTTGGTTCGATGAACAAGATTAACAAAGCGTACCAGCGTTTTGAGCAAGAGCACGAGCGCAAGCCGAGTGCGGAAGAGTTAGCCGACATGCTGGATATCCCTGTGGATAAGATCGCTGACACCCTGAAGATGTCGGGTCGTCACGTGAGTGTCGATGCGCCGTTTGTAGAGGGTGAAGACAACAGTCTTATCGACGTGATGGTGAATGAAGATTCGCCGAACGCCGACCGCGGTCTTATCAACGAGTCGCTCTCTACGGAGATCAACCGTGCGTTAGCCACGTTGACTCCGCGTGAAGCGGATATCCTGCGCAAGTTCTTCGGTATCGGGACTCCCGAGAAGACCTTGGAAGAGATCGGAGACGAACTGCATTTGACGCGCGAGCGCGTACGCCAGATCAAAGAGAAAGCGATCCGCAAACTGAACACGGGTCAACGCAGTCACATACTGCAAACGTATCTGGGATGAAAAAAAGCCTCTTCGGAGGCTTTTTTTAGTTATCAGAAGTTAGATATCAGAAATCAGATGTCAGAAGTCAGAAGTTAGTCGAAGAGTGTGGGTTGGTCGCTATCGAGGCGTTTGAGGATGGCGCGCATGAGTGTCTCGCGGATGAGACGGCTGCGATTGGACACGCCGTACTTGTCGCAGAAACGCTCCAAGGTCTGCTGCTCGCTTTCGTTAAGCAGGATAGAGATACGATGTTCGCGGGGTTGCTTTTTCATGCGGGCGACCGGTTAGAACATGAGTACGAGTTTTAATTCCGGAGAAACGAGATAACGACCGGTATAATTGGTGAACGTATTTCCGTTGATAACTTCCGTAGCGGCGATCTTCGCTTGTTGGAACTGGGCGGATGCCACTACCGCGAGAGCGGTTTTTTCGTTTATCCGGTAGCGGTAACCGAAGTCGATGCTCGCATAGAGACCGCCTAAATAGTCTTTGCTCAGCGCCACTCCGTAGCCGAGCGCCATGCCGAAGACGGGCGCATGCTGCTGCTCGATGAGAGGCAGACGGAGAGCGACCTGGACAGGCAGGAAATTAAATTTCGCTGCGCCGATAAACATCCCGTGGTATCCGAGACCGCCGCCTATGAAGATATGGCGTTGTCCGATATGATGACTCCCGACGAGGAAGTCCACGCTGAACCCACCTCCGACAGCGGCATTGGGGATACATGCCGCTCCGCCGCCTAATTCCAGCGCGATGGACGCTTTCTTGGACGTACCTATCTCATCTTTCTGCTCCTCTTGCTCCGCCTTTTCCTCTGCGGGATCAGCCGTGAGAATCTCCTGCACTTCGGCACGCGGGTATTGGAAACGCGCCCCTTCGGCATTCCGGATGATGATCACCTCCTCATTCTGGAAGAGGATGTCGCCTTTCACGCGTGCGCCTGTACGCAATAATAATGTTTCCGCGTGCGCGCATAAAGCGCATAATAGGACGAGAGCGATGATGTAGAGTCGTTTGTTCATGTATCTAAACTTTTGCGTCTGCAAAAGTACTGCTTTTTTTTGATATACGCAAATTTTCGTGAATTTTATACCAGTTCAAAGTCAATTTGGCTTCTATTTATGTCTGTTTTGACAACTTTGACGCGCACGGCATCGCCCAAAGTGTGGGTTATACCGTTCTCGGCGCAGATGAGGCGGTAGTTTTTCTCGTCGTATTTCCATGTCTCTCCGGGGAAGCCGACTTTGGAGATATGGACGAGTCCTTCGCACCGCGAGTCATCGAGTTGGACGAAGAGTCCGAAATCGGTGACGCCGGTGATATGTCCGGGCAATATCTCTCCGATATGATCCGCCATCCACATGGTCTGAAACAGTTTGATGGAGTCGCGTTCGGCTTGCGCGGCTTCCTGTTCGCAGGCGGAGCAATGCTCGCATTTCTCTTCAAGTTCGGCGCGGGTGAGCGGACAGGGTTTGCCGGTAAGGATATATTTCTCCACGAGGCGGTGCACCATCAGGTCGGGATAGCGGCGGATAGGCGAAGTGAAATGAGTATAATGGGAGAAGGCGAGTCCGTAGTGGCCGATGTTATAGGTTGAATAGACGGCTTTTGCTTGTGCGCGGATGGTGAGCAGGTCGATTGTCTGCTGCGGTATGCGCGTTCCCATCCGTTTCTTGAATTTCTTGAGGTCGTCCAGTTTCTCGTTGTCGGGCAAGTCATGCACGCGATAGACGAACGGACGTCCGGAGCCGACGGCTTTGGCGACGGTACGGTTAGCGAGCAGCATGAACTCCTCTATCAGATGATGGGCTTCGTTGGGCGACTCGAAATAGATATCCGTCGGATGGCAGTGCTCGTCCAGACGAAAGCGCATCTCGTCCTGTTCGATGGCAAGAGCGCCGTTAGCCAGTCGCTCGGCACGAAGCTTCTGCGCCAACGTGTCGAGTTTTTTTAAGACTTTCGGTATCTCGGTATCTCGATATTCCGGTATATCGACACCTTGAAGCATCTCTTGCACTTCGTCGTAATTGAGTCGTGCGTCGGAGCGGATGACGGTGCGGCATATTTTATATTTATGAACGCGCGCGTCTGCGTCCATGAGGAAGACGACGGACATACAGAGTTTGTCTTCACCGGGCCGCAGCGAGCACAGGTCGTTGCACAATTCTTCGGGCAGCATGGGGATGACGCGGTCCACGAGATAAGTGGACGTGCCGCGTTTATAGGCGTCGTCATCGGTTTTCGTGCCGGGTTTGACATAATGGGAGACATCGGCGATGTGAACGCCTATGCGATATACCTCCCCTCCATTTAGGGAGGGGGCGGGGGTAGGCTCCTTCTCAAACGATATTGCGTCATCGAAGTCCTTGGCATCGGCGGGATCGATGGTAAAGGTGAAAACATCGCGCATATCGCGCCTGCGAAGTATCTCGCGTTCGTCAATCATAGATTGCTAATTTGAGTACACAAAATCATAAAATCGGGTGCAAAATTACAAAAATTCTTGCATATCTGCAAAAAAATACGTACCTTTGCACGCTTTTTTGAAATAATAACGTAAAATAACAAACAATATACTACAATGAAAATCAAAGTAAGTAATGTAAATCAGGCCGTTTGGAAAGAGTGTAACGTACATGCTACGCTTCCTGCCGACCTGAGCAAACTGCAAGAGATTGCATACAACCTCTGGTGGAGCTGGAACGGTGAAGCCAAAGACCTGTTCCGCTACATCGATACGGATGCGTGGCATCGCGCCAACTCGAACCCGGTCGTTCTGTTGAATATCTTGAGTTACGACAGGATGGTTGAGTTGTCGAAGGACGTAGAATTCATGAATCGTCTGAATGCCGTTTACGCCGAGTTCCGCGCATACATGGACACGCCGAAAGACAAGAAGAAACCGACTATCGCTTATTTCTCGATGGAGTACGGCTTGACGCACGTGCTGAAGATCTATTCGGGTGGTCTGGGTATTCTGGCCGGTGACTACATCAAAGAGGCATCGGATTGCAACGTGGACATGACGGCTATCGGTTTCCTCTACCGCTACGGTTATTTCACCCAGACGCTGAGTCCGGAAGGCCAGCAGATCGCCAACTACGAGGCGCAGAACTTCGCCAACCTGCCTATCACGCAGGTAAAAGAGGCAGACGGCAGCAACATGATTATCGAGGTGCCGTATCCCGGCCGCACGGTGAAGGCTTATCTATGGAAAGTAGCGGTAGGTCGTATGGACCTGTACCTGCTGGACACGGACAATGAGTTGAACAGCGAGTGGGATCGCCAGATCACGCATCAGCTCTACGGCGGCGACTGGGAGAACCGTATCAAGCAGGAGATCCTGTTAGGTATCGGCGGTATGTTAGCGCTGAAGAAATTAGGCATCAAGAAGGATGTATATCATTGTAACGAGGGTCACGCAGCCCTGATGGGTCTGCAGCGCCTTGTGGATCTCGTTCAGGAAGACGGCTTGACCTTCAACCAGGCGAAAGAGGTTGTTCGCGCAAGCGGACTGTACACCTGCCATACGCCGGTTCCTGCGGGCCACGACTACTTCGAGGAGGGCTTGTTCTACAAGTATATGAGCGAGTACGCGGAGAAACTCGGTATCGAATGGCATGACCTGATCGGCATGGGCCGCACGAATCCGGACGACAACAACGAGAAGTTCTCGATGTCCGTCTTCGCGCTCAACACCTGCCAGGAGGCCAACGGCGTAAGCTGGTTGCACGGCGAAGTATCGAAGAAGATGTTCAGCCCTGTTTGGCCGGGTTATTTCCCCGAGGAGTTGCACGTGGACTACGTCACCAACGGCGTACATATGCCGACTTGGGCCGCATCGGATTGGAAGAAGGTATATAAGAAATACCTGCCGAAAGAATGGATGAAAGACCAGTCCAATCTGGATATGTGGAAGGCTTATGCGGACATCCCCGATGAGGAGATCTGGGCAACGCGTATCGGTTTGAAACGCAAGATGATGGATTTCATCAAGCAGCAGTTCCGTGAAGACTGGATGAAGAGCCAAGGTGATCCTGCCCGCATCGTACGTGCGCTGAATGAGATGAAGCCGGACAACCTGATTATCGGTTTCGGTCGTCGTTTCGCGACCTACAAACGCGCTCACCTGTTGTTCACCGACCTCGAGCGTCTGGACAAGCTGGTGAACAACCCGAACTATCCGGTTCAGTTCCTCTTCACCGGTAAGGCTCACCCCGCTGACGGCGGTGGTCAGGGTCTGATCAAGCGCATCATCGAGATCAGCCGTATGCCGCAGTTCCTCGGTAAGATCATCTTCCTCGAGAACTACGATATGCGTCTGGCTAAGCGTCTCATCTCCGGTGTGGATATCTGGCTGAACACGCCTACCCGTCCGTTGGAGGCATCGGGTACGTCCGGCGAGAAAGCGCAGATGAACGGCGTGCTCAACTTCAGTGTCAAAGACGGATGGTGGTACGAAGGATACGTAGAAGGCGCAGGATGGGCATTGACCGAGAAGCGCACCTACGAGAACCAGGCGCACCAGGATCAGCTCGACGCAGCTACCATCTATCAGATGCTGGAGAATGAGATCATCCCGCTGTACTACGCGAAGAACAGCAAGGGTTACAGCCCCGAGTGGATCCAGTATATCAAGAAATCCGTGACGAAGATCACTCCGCGCTTCACCATGAAGCGAATGATCGATGACTACTTCAGCAAGTTCTACAACAAACTCGCGAAGCGTCACAACCTCTTGCTGGCGGACAACTACAAAGTAGCGAAAGAGATCGCAGCATGGAAAGAGAACATGGTGGAACACTGGGACGAGATCGAGGTAGTGAGCAAGTCCGATACGGACATGACGAACCTGAACGTAGGTGACAAGTTCAAAGTAGCCGTCGAGTTGGACACCAAGGGTCTGAACGACAAGGGTCTCGGCGTAGAACTCGTAGCGATCCGCACTTCGACCCACAACAACGACAAACTCTACGAAGTAGAGCCGTTGAAGTTAGTCAAGAGCGAAGGTAGTCACCTCTTCTTCGAGAACATCTACCAGCTCGACTACGCCGGAGGAATGAAATTCGGCCTGCGAATGTATCCGCAGAACGAACTCCTCCCGCACCGAATGGACTTCTGCTACGTCCGCTGGATTTAATCAATATGGCCTGCAGCAATGCAGGCTATATTTGTATTTTTATGCAATAAATCAAAAACTCGTAGCCCCGAGCTTACAGCTCTCCATTGGAGTTGCCTACTTGTCCATCCGTGAACACGTTCCCGCTGAACAATCAGTCAACTCCAATTGACGGCAAACCATCCGGCTACTCACAAAAACAATACAAAAAAAGCCAAAAACCTATGCAGCACATGGAAGAGAACACTATTCGAATCGTACAAGAACCTAAAAAGGCTGAATTAGTCCAAGCTTGTTATGGAATTATCGGTGCCATGATAGAAGTGTACAAACAATTAGGAGCCGGCATGCCGGAATATATCTATCAAGAAGCACTAACGACAGAATTAACTGCTAATGGTTTTAATGTTCATAAAGAATTAGAATACCACCCTCGTTACAAGGGGAACGAGATGAAGTCTTATTTAAAAATGGACTTAGTTGTTGAATCGCCTATCGGTAATATTATTATTGAATGTAAGGCCCTCATGCAGTTGACTGAAAAAGAGCATTATCAGACCTTCGGCTACCTTCGCGGTACAGGCTGGCCGGTAGCCCTGCTCGTAAATTTCGGAGCTAGTCCTCGTGCCCAGATTGAGCGTTTTTATAACAATGACGGGGTTATAGAAGTTTTTTAACATATCCGTATGTTTTTGAGAGCGAAGCGCTTTTTTGTGAGCGCAGCGTGTTTTTGTAAGGCAGTCGTACGACTCAAAAAAGTCGTACGGAATGGTTGATGTAGAGTTAGCCAAGGGAGCTTGCTCTCTATGGGCAACTATACATTAGGCATTAGGCGACATGGTTGCCGTACCGCCGCGTTTTTGATTTATAAACAGGCTGCTTCACTACTTTGTGTTTTTTATGTTTTTTTCTTTTAATGGCTAGCGAAAATGGGTGTAGTTGGCTGCAAAATGTAGAAAATTTCGTTTTTTCTGCTGAAAAATTTGCACATATGAAATACTTTTAGTATTTTTGCATGCTAATTTTAGATTAGGCCATGAAACGCATATTTATACCAGTCTTGCTGCTGTTTCTTTTCGCACACGCACACTGTACCCCGGTGTACGCGACCAGTGAGCACGCTGTACAACATGTGTATAGCTGTAACACTACGGCCCAGGGCATAGGATATATGCCCTCGCATGGAATGCGCAGCGTCAACTCGATGCCTGCCGCCGTGCGCTATTCCGCAACGGTTTTCGAACCCTTCAACGGCGCTTGTCCGTCGGAATATGTCGATGGCAAAGCGCCGACCGGTCCTAACGGACGACGTAATGGTTTTGGTCCGCGTCCTGATGACAAACCCGCGGACACCTCCCCCATCGGCGAACCGTGGATACTGGGTATCTTTGCGCTGCTTTTCGGCGGTGTCATCGCTTGGAAAAATCGAACATTTCACGAGACCATCACGGGACCATGTTCCGAGAAAGACCCAAAATAGAACATTTCACGACACTAAAAACATCCAAAGATATGAAAAATACAATGATACACAATTTAGTAAAACATTTACCTGGTTTAAAGCATATTAAATCAGAGTTTTATCGAGGTTTTGTCCTGTACACTTTTTTAATTTCCGCCTTCCTCACCCTCGGTGTCGGACAGATGTGGGGTGCAACAGCGACAACGTTGTACTATGCCATACCTGCTTCAAATTTAAAATCTGGTGATGCTTGCTACACAGTCAAATGTAACGTCAATCGTAAAGGCGATGGAGATGATTGGGCAACGTACACCATGACGTTAGAGGATAACACCAAAGATGGCAAACTCATTTATAAAGCCTCATTTACCGATCTATATAACGGATTAGGGTGTATCCAATTTCAATTGTACAACGGAAGTGACTTTGTAAATCAAGTGCAGCCATTCGGAACAAAAACATGGACAAGTGCCAGCACCTATAACGGTAAAATGTGGGTACATGGAGGTAGCTCATGGAGTACAAAATCAACAGATGCAAAAATTACCGTCTATTTTGTCAATACAAGTAGTTGGGCGACACCAAAGGCTTTCGCTTGGAGCGGATGTACGAACAATGCTGCATGGAGTGGACAAGCAATGACATCTACAGGAAAGACCTATAAAGGAAAAGACATTTACTCTATTAGTTTCAACAAGCGTTTTGAAAATATCATCTTCAGCAATAATGGTTCTCCTCAAACTTCCGACCTGACACTTGGTTCCACTAATGCAGGTAAGATGTATAATAATGGTAGTTGGATCTCTTATGCATACGACCACAAAGTAATATTCAATGCGAATGGCGGTTCTGGTGAAATGACCGACCAGACCATGCCATACAATACGGCAACAGCGCTGAAGGCGAACACGTTTACACGTGACGGCTATAGATTTAATGGTTGGGCAACCACCGCTGAAGGATCTGTTGCATACGCAGATGGGGCAAATGTTACAGTAACAAGTTCCGACCTTAACCTCTATGCGAAATGGGTTGCCGAAGAGACACACGATGTGACAGTTTACTACAAATATGGCAGCACGACTATAAAAACGGAGACTACAGAAAGCGCCGTTGGCGTAACTACCCCTCGCAGCATAACGGCTCCTTCTATAACCGGCTACACATTCAGTAGTTGGACAAAAGGTTCTGGCATAACTATTAAATCTGGTTCAACAAGTACAGCCACTATTAGTATCACCTCTGGCGCTAGCAACAACACATTGACTGCTAATTACGCTGAGGACTTGAGCAGCACTTGCACCTTACACGGAGGCTTTGACGATTGGGGCTCAGGTCTTGCAATGACGAAGAAATCAGGAGCGAGCACATCAGATTGGGTTTATGCAACCGTTAGCCTTACTGGTTCTACAACCCAAACTCCCTTTAAAGTCGTAGATGGATCAAATTGGTACGGAAAAGCGAGTACCAATATTACCAAAACGCTGGGGTCTCTGACAAAGAGTATAACAGGATTAACAATTGGAGGTTATGATGAAACAAACTTATATCTCCAGCACCTTGTCACCGGTTCTTATGAGATAGGCTATAATATGTCCACTCATGAATTCAAAGTTACTTGGCCGGATGTCAATCAGATACAAATAACCTCTGGAGATGCAAGTTCTCCAACACCCGCGGGATACTATAACTTCGATGGTGTATCAGGTACCGTTTATTCAAAAACTTTTACGTTTAGTAAGAACAAACGCTATTCTGCAAAAATTATCTATCATTCAGATTTCTACGCATTCAATAATACTTCCGACATGACGATTAGCAATCATACATCATGGCGCTTGTATGATACAGCTAACGGAGCCAACATATGTAATGTATATTCTCCCGTAGCCGGCAGCTACACTTATCAATTTAACAGCAATGATGGTGGCAAAACCACTCTTACTGTTGTGTACCCGACGGCATACACTATCACATACGGCGTAGGCAATTTGAATGGTAGTAACTCTGCTATCGGAGCCACGGCAACTCCTTCGTTCTCAAATGGCGATTATGTATTAAGATCTACGGCCGTCACCTTTACCAAAGGTGCCACGAAAGCCGGTTACGCATGGAAAGGATGGTATAGTAACGCCGATGGCACAGGTACTCTTCACTCAAGTACAAATGGTAGTTGGACAAGTGCTGCAAGTACGCGTACCGGCAACATTTCCGTTTACGCATGTTACACATTGAAAACATATACCGCGACTTTAAGTACTACCGGAAAAACGGGTTATGGCTCGGGAGCTCCTGCTAATCAGACAGTAACGTATACGCGGGCGATGCCGACTATTACTCCGCCTACTGCGGCTGATGGTTATTGCTTCATGGGATATTGGGATGGTACAGAAGGAACCGGAACGAAATATTACAACGCAAATGGTACTTCTGCGCACGCCTGGGATAAGACTTCCAGTACAACGCTGCATGCATATTTCAAGAAAGCAGAGATTGTTGATTTGAGCATTGAACCTTCTCTCGCAGAAAAAGGAGGTACCGTAAAGGTTACCCCGGAAATCGAACCGACTCCGGCAGGAACGACCTCTGTGTGCTACTATCTGCTCTACATGAACGGTAACAAGGTAGATCCGCAGCCGGATTTCGGCAATCCGAATAGTTCCGGTTTGGTTAGTTTCACTGCTCCAAACGTTGCTGGTACGTTTATCTTAGCCGCAGCACTACGCACAGGTAGTTCCTGCGGAGGTGGTACTTTGCTCGACTCTGTTGCCACCCACACCTTCCAAGTCGGCGGTGAATATAACGTGACTGTAAAGTATATGCGTGACAATGTGGCTATCAAACCGCAAACGAAAGTTGCGGCAAATCCTTCTGCATGGACAGAAATCACTGCCCCGGATATTATCGGTTATTCCTTCTCTAAGTGGAAAGCCGGAGATGGTGTGACTATCGAAGGTGCAGCAAGTGGAGAGTCTACTTCAGCCACAATCCGTTTCCAAGCCACCTACGATGGTACTCTCACCGCACTCTATACCAAACGAAATATTATCTACTTTAACAACACCTATACCCAATGGAGCGATGTGTATGTCTATTTCTATAACAGCGGAAAATATTGGGCGGAAGGATATGGTACGGGCGCATATAAAGGCAAATACTTTGATGGAGACAAACCTTATTGGGAAACCGAACATGGCCACATGACGCGTATAGAAGGCACCAATATATGGTACTTCGATTATACAGAGGCCGGATATAGTACACGCTCTGTTGTTGCCTTTGCGAACATGGACAAATCCAATAGTGGCACGGACAACACTTCTGATAACTCTAAGGCATACTTTGCAAATACTACTACCCCTATTCAGGTCGCTCGTCGTAGTGATCATAATGCAAATCTGCCTATGTTCGTGCCTATCGCTCAAACGGGTGTCAAACTGAATAGCAACAAGGCAAACTATACAAGCGAAGGTTATTGGATGAACTATCCGGAGAATACGGGTTATTCCATCCGTCTGTTTAACCAAATTACAGGAGTCGGCACATACGAAGTAGACTCGATTCCTGTCGAGTTTACCGAAGACTACACACTGGCCGAGACTATCAATGTCCTCATGGATGCCGGGCACACCTACGGTTTCAAACTATTCCGAGCAGACAATGTATGGATGGGTAATACCGGAACGATGACAAACGGCGCAAGTGGCGACGTAGGACAAACTGCGTGGGAGTTTAGGCAGAAGAACGATGATAGTTCCGATAAACCGAACTGCGGTCTTACTACCACTGCTGCAGGGACCTACACTTTCTCCGTTTCGTATGGAAAGAAGGGAAGTAGTTATGACTACTTGGTAGGCGTACACTATCCCGTTGTGGCCGGCGACTTCCAAATCCTATATAAGGATACCACTACATGGTCTAACGGCAAGCACAGTGGAACATGGAGTCACCCGTCTAGAATAATAGAAGCCCGCGCCAACGGTGTGGACACTATCTCTTTCTTTGTGGCGAAAGGAAAACAACCACAACTCAAAGCACGTAAAGTAAATAGCATTGCCGCTAATACCGGTGTCATTACTTGGGGCTCACTAAATATTGGCGGTTCTTCTAGTAAAGATATAAATAGCCTTGTTTCTGAATCCGGTGTATATAACTTCAAGGTCACCCAAGGAAATGCAGGTGTTATTTCATCCATTGAGAACATCGGCGCTTATACAGGCAACTATTATATCCGTTGCAATGCTATGAACAACAAATGGGGTAATTTCCGCGACGACCATGACCACTTGATGACCTATTCAGCCTTCTCGGAAGATAGAAGTCAGAATGGCTTTGGCGATTTGTTTAGCCACTATAAAGCAAAATGGTGTCCGCGTAGTACGAATGTGAAATTCTGTATCGCCAATGATTATAGTCTCTGTATATCTGATACTTTAATCCGGGATATAACAAAATCCTGGCCGGAAAATATGGATGCGACCGGCACACTATATTCCGAGGGAGGAATCTCAGATGTGACGGCCGATAAATGGAGTGCCAATATTCGCTTCATGTGGAATCGCAAGACCAATAAGATTAGTCGTGCCTATGTAGCCTCAGCAACAAATACAACGCGTAAATTCCTTGTGCTCCGAGGCTGCGATACCAAGATTCACGATCACAACAATAATGTTATTCCTGCCACCGATTATCTGGGTGAAAACGAAATATTGTTAGAGGATGATCAGAACTGGATCTATGAGACGACCATCAAGGCTAAGCCGACTGCACGAGTAAAACTGTATGCATGTTATGGCGAAAAACCGGCCAACGTAGTGAACGCTCAATATTTCCGTGGAGCCTACGACAGCAACAATTGTGGTTCTAACGCCAACTCGATCCAAATCCTTGGCGGTTCCGGAAGCAACTACTATCTGATGCGTGTCATCTATGACTTCAAGACTAACCGTTTGATTACTGCATGGTTGCCGGATGGGACACCGGTAGACCAGGCTCCGCTGAATATTGATGCAGATGTGATGGTCATTCGTGATCACCAGCAAGCGGCAGAAGCTATTACCTTCACCAATAGCACCAAGAGCCTCGGAAACGTCAAAACCGTTTACGGTACGATACGTTTCAATCGTTGGACGCTCAACAACCGTTACCGTATGAGCGACACCAATAATCCGTTAGATCCGTCAAAATGGAGCACGACTGAAACAGATATCAATAAAGATCACTGTAACACTACTGCAGCTATCTCTCGCTACCATGCTCCGCTGCCACCCCACCTCCAGACTTCGTCCTTCGAGCGGAATAACTACTTCATCTCCTTCCCGTTTGATGTACAACTGAGCGAAGTATTCGGATTCGGTACGTACGGCACCCACTGGATCATATCCAAGTACAACGGCCTCCGTCGTGCGCAAGTCGGTTACTTCCGCGATAATTGTATCAACGGTGACTTCGACTGCACCAACTGGGATTATATCTGGGATCGTACAGGCGTAACGCTCAAAGCATACGAAGGCTACCTGCTCAGCCTCGATTTGGACCTGATGCAGTATGACGACACTACTAATTTCTGGCTCAACCAGATCCATCAGGTTGAGTTGTACTTCCCGTCCAAAGTACCGATGAGCACCATTACAACCACCAATGTAACGCTGCCTGGTATGACCGATGACTACCTCTGCACAAAGAACTACAACAAAGATGGCACCAATCCGGAAGGCGACCGCCGTGTGAAGGATAGTTACTGGCGTTGTATTGGCGTGCCGAGCTATGCTCCATATGGCACCGTGCTCAAGACAGGCGAAACGGAGATTCAATGGAATACCGATTATATATGGTATGAAGACCAGCGTTCATTCCCCTTCCTCTACGAGTGGAACACAACGGATAACACCTTGACGCCACAAAGGACAAAGACATTCAACTTTAAGCCCCTGCACTCCTACCTCGTGCAGAACAAGAACACCATCACTTGGACGGCCGTAAGTGCAACGCCATCATCTATAGTACGCCGCCAGCGCACTGAGGCGCAACAAGAATATACTTGGCGCCTGAACTTGACCGGAGACGATAATGACGAGAGCGACACTTATATCCGCATGACGGATGACGAGGAAGTAACAGAAGGCTTTGATTTCGGCCCGGATATGATTAAGAAATTACGCGATGGATATATCGTAGATGCGAATGGTGACCCAATTTGGGATTCCAGCATTGATGACTACAAGCAGGGTGTACTCCATAGCGATATTTATTCCATCCTTGGCTATGAGTATCTGGCTGCGAACAGTCTGCCGCTGAACACCACGAGCACCACGATTATACCTATCGGTGTTCGCCTCAAAAAGGCCGGCGAGTTCACCCTCTCCATGCCGGACGGCACCTACGGCGTAAGTATCACCCTCGTGGATAACAACACCGGCGCACGCACCGAATTAGGCGCAGGATTCACCTACTCCTTCGAATCCGAAGCCGGACAATACGACGACCGTTTCTATCTCGAGATTGCGAAGATCAAAGATGTCGCTACGGGTACGGAGGAGATTGGCGAGCCGTCCAAATCGGATGTCCGCAAAGTGATGATCAACGGTATCCTCTACATCGTTCGCGGCGACCAGATTTTCGACGCCTTAGGAAACCGCGTAGAGTAACACCCGGACAGGCACCGGACTGTGACGTCCGTAATGGTCGCGAGATGGTCGCGGGATTGAGTACTAAACACCTGCTAATTTACAGCAAAGAGAGCCCTTCGGGGCTCTTTTTCGTGCAAAAACACGTCTAAATTTGCGTATATCAAAAAAAAGCAGTACTTTTGCAGCCGCAAAAGTTTTGAGAAATGTTACTAAACATCCTGAAATCAAAGATTCACCGCGTGACGGTGACAGAAGCAAACCTCGAGTATATCGGTTCCATCACTATCGATGAGGCACTCATGGAGGCGGCAAACATCGTTGCCGGCGAGCGGGTGCAGGTAGTGGACAACACCAACGGCGCGCGGCTGGAGACATACGTCATCGCCGGCAAACGCGGATCCGGATGCATCTGCATCAACGGCGCTGCCGCACATTTAGTGAACGTAGGCGACACAGTCATCATCATGGCCTATGCCCTCATGACGCCCGAAGAGGCGAAGAGTTTCAAACCGAGTATCGTCTTTCCCACGAATAACCGATTGTAAGAGAAGTTAATCGAAAATGCGCAGTCATTTTGGCCTACGCGGCCAGAGCGTAAACGACTACTAACCCGCGCTCACAAGCGAGCTTGCAGCGCGCCTTACTATTCCTTTCCGCCGTTGAGGCCCTTGATAGGGCTCAACATGACTGCTTACAAAAATACGGGCTTATAGCCCTCACAAAAATAAAGAAAATAGGGCCAAGCCCCCCTAAAAGGAGAGAAAAGGATTAGAGGATGAGGGGTTATGGGTTATGGGTTACGGGTGAGGGGGTGATTGCATTTTCGATTAGATCAAAAATTGAAAGTATAGTATATATGCAGACAAAGGAACGTGAGAGTATTCAGATTGTAGAAGAACCCAAAAGACAGGAACTGATACAAACATGCTACGGGATCATCGGCTGCATGCAAGAAGTACACAAACGATTAGGCCCCGGGCTGCCGGAATATATCTATCAAGAGGCACTGACTACTGAACTGAATATCAATGGATTTAATGTACATAAAGAACTGGAATACCACCCATTGTATAGGGGACAACAAATGAAGGCCTACCTCAAGATGGATTTAGTAGTCAAAAACGCGTCAGAATACATTATCATTGAATGTAAGGCATTAAGTGGCCTAACGGAAAAAGAGCGTTACCAGACATTTGGTTATTTACGCGGGACAGGATGGCCAATAGCCATTTTAGTAAACTTCGGTACAAGCCCAAAGGCACAAATTGAGCGGTATTATTACGAGAACGAAGTCATAAAAGTATTTTAAGCAGTACATCAAAATTTATTTTCTTCATTTTTGTAAGCGATAGCGCATTTTTGTAAGGCGGCAGGGCGGCACTATCGAGTGCCGGGCAAAGGCTAAACGGACAAAGGCGGGCGTTGGGCTCGCACAAAAGAACGAATTTGGGCGATTAGACTCAGGCGCATTGAGCGCCGAACCGCCGCATTTTCGATTTAATAAAAGAAATTATGGCATTTTTTGAGTTACATAGTGAGGCGAAGGGCGTAGGACCGAGGGCGGGTGTGATCCACACCGACCACGGCGACATCCTCACACCTATCTTCATGCCCGTCGGCACCGTCGGCACCGTCAAAGGCGTGCAACGCAAAGAGTTAGAGGACGATATCAAAGCCCAGATCATCTTAGGCAATACCTATCACCTCTACCTGCGTCCCGGCACGGAGATTCTTCGTCAGGCCGGCGGATTGCACCGCTTCGAAGGATGGACCCGCCCGATATTAACGGACAGCGGCGGTTTTCAGGTCTTCTCGCTTACCGATATTCGTAAGATGACCGAAGAAGGCGTACGTTTCTCCAGTCATATCGACGGCCGCAAACTGATGTTCACTCCGGAATCGGTGATGGACATCGAGCGCGAGATAGGCGCGGATATCATGATGGCGTTCGACGAGTGCTGCCCCGGAACGGCGGATAAGAAATACGCCAAAGACTCGATGGAGCGCACGCACCGCTGGCTGGACCGCTGCATCGCGCGTTTTGACGGCACGGACGATCTCTATGGCTATAAGCAGCACCTCTTCCCCATCGTTCAGGGTTGTACCTATGCCGACTTGCGTCAGGAAGCCTCCAAGCGGCTGCGCGACCTTGACCGCGACGGCTATGCCATCGGCGGACTCGCCGTAGGCGAACCGACGGAGGTGATGTATGACATGATCGAGGTTTGCAACGATATCCTGCCTACCGACAAACCCCGTTATCTCATGGGCGTCGGTACACCGTGGAATATCCTGGAAGCCATCGCCCGCGGCATCGATATGTTCGACTGCGTAATGCCCACCCGCAACGGCCGCAATGGAATGATCTTCACCTGGAACGGCGTGATGAACCTGCGCAACAAGAAATGGGAGGATGACTTCACGGAACTTGACCCGCTCGGCACCAGTTACGTCGATCATGCCTACACCCGCGCATACGTTCGTCATTTGATACACGCGCAAGAGATGCTCGGCCTGGAAGTGCTCTCTATTCATAACCTCGCTTTCTATCTCGACCTCGTCACGCAGGCGCGCCAACATATCCTCGCCGGAGATTACTCCTCCTGGAAAGCGGGCGTAATGCCGCAGATAACGGCGAGATTGTAAAACCAGAAGAACTAGTAGAACTAGAAGAACTAAAAGAACTAGTTTAACTAGACGGCAGGGAATAAGATGAAACGGTTGGACTGGTACATAATCAGGAAGTTTTTGGGCACGTTCTTTTTCTCCATCGTGCTGATTCTCTCCATCGCCATCGTCTTCGACATGACGGAGAAGATGGACGATTTCTTTGAGCACCAAGTGCCGCTCAAGGAGATCATCTTCGATTATTACCTGCCGTTTATCCCGTATTACATGAATATGTTCAGTTCGCTGTTCATCTTCATCTCCGTCATCTTCTTTACGAGCAAGATGGCCGGCAATTCGGAGATCATCGCTATCCAGGCCGCCGGCGTGAGTTATCACCGTATGATGGTTCCCTATGCCGTCTCTGCAACGATTCTCTTCGCTTTGGGCGTGTTTCTCGGCGGATGGATTATCCCGCGCAGCGCTGCGCGCATGCTCAATTTCACCGACAAATACGTGGAGCATTTCACGACAGAGAACGCCCGTAATATCCAGTTGGAAGTAGAACCCGGCACGATCCTGTATATCGAGTCCTTCCAGCGCCGCTCGGAGATAGGCTACCGCTGTTCGATTGAGTATTTCGAAGGCAAGACGCTCGTCTCGCGTCTGACAGCTGACCGTATCTATTACGACTCGCTGGAATACTGGCATCTGGACCATTACACGCAGCGCACGTTCACCGGCCTGCGCGAGAATCTGGAACGGGGAGGACGCAAAGATATCGTCCTTCCTATCGATCCCAACGAGCTGTTCATCACCGCCCAACAGGCGCAACAGATGACCACGCCTGAACTGCGCCGCTATATCAAACGCCAACTGCAACGCGGCAGCGGCAACGTCAAACCGTTCGAGGTGGAGTACCACAAGCGCTGGGCGATGCCTCTCGGGGCGTTTATCATGACACTGCTCGGCGTGACAATGTCCAGCAGACGCCAACGCGGAGGGATGGGCAAGAACCTCGGCTTGGGCATCATGCTGACCGCCGGCTATATCCTTTTCTCCACCGTCAGCACCACGTTCTCCGTCAATAACGTAATGTCGCCGCTGATGGCGGCATGGCTGCCGAACTTCGTCTTCTTAGCCATTTCCATTCCGCTCTACATCCGCGCAAGCCGATAAAAATACAATTTGTCAACTCGATTGGGCATTTTGTAGAAATTTGTCAGTTTTTGGCGAATATATTTGCACATTTCCACGAAAGGCAGTAATTTTGCAATGTTTTTCGATGACACCTGCTCTCAAGGCGCAAACGTGTACGGTGTACAGTGTATAGTGTACAGGGATGCAGACCTACGCATTGGTGCGAACGAAAAACTGGTATTAGTCTTAAAAGAAAGGAACTAACTATGAAGAAGTATTTGTGCAAAGTTAGTTATCTGTTGACATTCTGCTGCCTGATGGCAGGTTTCTCCTTCGCGGACGCCGCAAAAAACAATGATAATTTCACTGTTCGCTTCCGCGAAAACACGCTGGTAGTGACATCCACTCAAATGGAGGAAGCCCGCATCTACACGATGCAAGGCAAACTGCTCCAGAAAGAGCGCGGCCACTTCATAGAATTCGAATTGGATCGCGGTACATACCGCCTCTATGCAAAGGTCAACGGAGAGACCGTTTCCCGCAGAATTGAATTGCGCTAAACCGCAAGAGAGCCCTTCGGGGCTCTTTTTTTATATGATATAGTATCTTCGGCACGCCCCTTCCCCTACGGGGTGGGTTCCCTCCGAATTTACGTTCGCACTTTCGTGCAAACTCCAAGCTTTCGCCAAAAAAACAATTAAATTAAGTAAACTTATTTAATTTTTCTTGTCAAAATCTTGTATATTTGAATAATTTGTAGTAAATTTGCAGCCAAATTGCATTTTAAGGCGAAAAATGAAACGAAACATAGCTATTATAGCCGGCGGAGACAGTAGCGAACACGATGTGTCGCTTCGCTCGGCGGCTGGTATCTACTCCTTCATGGACAAGGAGCGCTACGATTGCACCATCGTGGTTTTTGACGGTAAGAAGTGGGTTGCCTACCCCCAACCCCTCCCTAAAGGGATGGGAGTAGAGGAATACTTTGCAACCAGTGAGTCTTGTCCTATCGACAAGAATGATTTTTCTTTTACGCGCGGGGGCGTGAAGCACACCTTCGATTTCGCGTATATCACGATACACGGTACGCCGGGCGAGAACGGCATTCTGCAGGGATACCTCGATATGATCGGTATGCCTTACTCCTGCTGCGGAGTGTTAGCCGCAGCGCTGACGTTCAACAAATACGCCTGCAATCATTACCTCTCCTATTTCGGTTTCCATATCGCGAACAGCCTGATGCTCCGCGCCGGACAGAAATGGCCGAATGCGCCGAAGATCGCCGAGACTTTAGGACTGCCCTGCTTCATCAAATCGAATATCGGCGGTTCTTCGTTCGGTTGCACGAAAGTGAAGACGGTAGAAGAGGTTTATCCCGCCATCGAGCGTGCGTTCCAAGAGGGCGATGAGGTGATCTGCGAGTCGTTCATGAAAGGCACCGAGGTGACCTGCGGCGTCTATAAGACCAAGGACAAAGCCGTCGCCTTCCCCATCACGGAGGTAGTGACGCATAATGAGTTCTTCGACTACAACGCCAAGTACAAAGGCGAAGTGGACGAGATCACGCCCGCCCGTATACCCGACGCCGTGCGCGACAAGATTCAGGCCGAGACGCTGCGTCTGTACGACATCATCGGTGCACAAGGTATCATCCGCGTGGATTGGATTATTACTGAGAAGCCTGCCTCGCCCCTCCCTGAAGGGAAGGAGAACGATTTGAATGTACAAATTAACCTTTTAGAGGTAAATACCACTCCCGGAATGACACCGACCAGTTTCATTCCCCAGCAGGTTCGCGCTGCCGGGCTGGACATCAAGGATGTACTGACGGATATTATCGAGAACAAATTAAATTAAATTAATGTACCATTTGGTCATGTACCATGTACCATTTATGTACCATTTGGCAATTTAGCCATTAAAAAATGACTCAATAAACAAATAAATGGTCAAATCGTAAATGACCAAATCGTAAATAACATGGTTGATATCATCAAAGAAATAGAGCAGTTGGACTGGAACAAGGAGCCGAAGGGTCTATACGAGCCCATCGCCTATACCTTGGCTTCCGGCGGTAAGCGTCTGCGCCCCACCCTCACCATCATTGCGGCAGAGTTAATCGTGAACGGCGGATTGCTCAACGGCGATGCGATTGAGCATGCCGTACCGGCAGCATTGGCTTTGGAGATCTTCCATAACTTCACGCTGCTGCACGACGATGTGATGGATCGCGCAGCAGTACGTCGCGGGCGCGAGACGGTTCATGTCAAATGGGACGACAACACCGCCATCCTCTCCGGCGACCAGATGCTCATTGAAGCTTACAAGCAGTTAGCCCAAGTGCCGGCAGACAAGTTACCGCAAGTACTGAAATGGTTCAACGAGATGGCTACGGCCATCTGCGAAGGGCAGCAGTACGACGTGGACTTCGAGCACCAGAACCAAGTGCGCATCGAGGATTACATGATGATGATTGAGAAGAAGACCTCGGTGCTTATCGCCAACGCGCTGCGCACAGGCGGATATATCGCCGGCGCCAACCCCGCGCAACAGGAAGCACTCTATCAATACGGCTTGCATATCGGCCTGGCTTTCCAGATCCAGGATGACATCCTCGATGTGTATGGCGACCCGAAGACCTTCGGCAAAGCCATCGGAGGAGATATATGCTGCAACAAAAAGACCATTCTGCTACTGACCGCCTTTGAGCAAGCGGACGCGGAGTCGAAAGCGGAACTGCTGGAATGGCTTATGACCACCGGCCGCGATGCGGAGAAGATTGCAGCCGTGACGGCTATATACAACCGTCTGGGCGTACGCGGAGCCGTAGAGACCATCATGGAGCAACACACCGCGCTGGCGCTCGCGCAACTCGACAGACTGCCGCAAAACAAAGCCTGCGACAAACTACGCGAACTCGCTGAACGGCTTGCCGTTCGTAAAAATTAAAAAATAAAAATTAAGAATTAGAAATATGCCTTACCGTCGATTACCCAACACGGACCAAGCACGACTCCATGCGCTGCAGAACGCTATCCAGCGCGCGCAGACAGCGGACTTCACCGAACAGGTGATTCCCTACAAAGTGCTGAGTGAAGCCCAGCGGTTCCTTGTGTCCTTTGAAAATGTCGTGATGCAATCGAAAGACAACTACACCTCGACCGTCAATGCGAACAAGCAATATCGTCATATCGTGCAGAACGCGCGTATGTATATCTCGCATTTCATTCAGGTACTTAACCTCTCCGTCATCCGCGGAGAGATCAAGAAAGAGCAGAAGTTGCTGTACGGTCTGGACCCGCACCAACATGTCGTTCCGGACTTGTCCACCGAGGAATATCTGCTCGAATGGGGAAAGAAGATCATCGAGGGCGAGCAGAAACGTATGGCCAACGGCGGTTTCCCGATCTACAACCCCGCCATCAACAAAGTGAAGGTGCATTACGACATCTTCTGCGAGCACCAGCGCCAGCATACCTTCCATGTACAGAACACCGAGCGTGTGCACGGTGACCTGGAACCGCTGCGCGCACAGGCGGACGCTATCATTCTGAATATATGGAACCTCGTAGAGGATTTCTATAAAGACCAACTGCCTTATGCGAAGTTGATGAAATGCCAACTGTACGGCGTCATCTATTACTACCGCAAAGGAGAAAGAAAACTCACGGCCGAGAGCGACCGTGAGATACAACGTATAAGGGACAGCCAACCGACTATCCAATGGTCTGTTGAGGAGTAACCACGCGATTCATGTTATGATCGCGGAAGAGATGCGGGATATCGTGCTTCTTCAACTGAAAAGCATAGCATACGCCGATCTTCTTCACTCCGGGGTGCTTGCGAAGAAACTTATCGTAATACCCTCCGCCACGACCTATACGATGACAGTGATGATCAAACACCACGCCGGGAACGAGCATTAAGTCGATAGCCCCCTTCCATGTCTGCGTCTGAGGCTCGGGAACACCCAAACGACCCTTATGCATCATGTCCTCGCCGTCATACGGACGAACCTCCATAGAATAGCGATGGGTCACAGGGAAAAGAAACGTTTTTTGATCCTGATACTTGGCAAGCAGCGGACGAAGGTCCACCTCATTATGCACAGGATAATAGATGAGCACCGATTGGGCATCGCGGAAAGAAGACATCTGCTCTATCTGCTCGCAGATACGCGCTGAGTCCGCAGCCACCTCCTCGGGCGACAACATACGACGACGCTGCTCTACAATCGCGCGAAGAGCTGCCTGCTCACGACGAATACGAACCCACGGCAGCCAGGACTTGATGTCATGTATTTGAGAATCGAACAACATTATAGTTGGATTGATAATTGATAATTGATGATTGATGATTTTACCTTTGCGGCTGCAAAGGTACAAAATAAAATTGATATGCGCAAATATTTCTATATATTCTTGGCATTTTCTCTCGTAATTCTCACCGGTTGCGAGGGGGGAGGAGAGGCAAGTACGCCTTCATCCGTAGCCAAACTGAGTAACTTCTATTTCGCTGCGAACGACTCCTTCCCGGGTTTGGGGAAGGCCGTCTTCACGATTGAGGAGCGCCTTGACACGGGTTTGATATGGAACAAAGACTCCATGCTCTTCGGGACGCGTCTGGACAGCGTCGTACCGCGTTTCGTCTTTGCCGCGACACCCAGTGCAGCATGGCTGAAGATGCCGGATACATTGTGCGTGCTGAGCGGTTACGATACCCTCGACTTCACCAAACGGCCTGTCTATCTGAATATCCGTTCGGCGGACCGCTCGACGCTCAAGACCTATGAGATACGCGCTACGGTCCATCAGGCGGACCCGGACCTCTATACCTGGACTATCCTCACGCCGCAGATCTACCCCATAGACGACAGCGAACAGAAAGTAGTAGAAGCCGGCGACTCCTTCGTACTCATCAAGTCCAACGGTTTCTCGCTGGATGTGTTCGCATCCGAGGACGGCAAAGAATGGATGTATTTAGGTGAACCCTCCGGCTTGCCTGCCGGCACCAATGTAAGGCAGATCATCAGTGACAGCACTACCCTTTTCTACGGTCAAGGAAACATCCTTTACTCCAGCCAGGACGCCGTCACATGGACGGCACAGCCGGTAGCATACCCCATCGTAACCACACTGCTCTTCTGGAACGACTTGATCTGGGTGCTGGTGGATAACAACGGCTATGAACTGGCGTACTTGCAGAACGGAGAACTGGTGCTGAGCGGAATGAGACCGGAAGGACAGTTCCCCGTCAGCGATTTCGGTTCCGTAGTCTTCCATAGTGCTTCGCTGCGCGAACGCGCAATGATCATCGGCGGCTATGCCGATAACGGCGCACCCCTTAATACACGATGGAACCTCGAGTACTCCACCCATCCGCAGCCGAATGGCCGGTACCGCATCGAGGAGTTCTCTATCGACCGGCCGAGTTTCACCCGCCTCACCGGCATCTCCGTCATATGGTATGACGACCGATTGATGATGTTCGGCGGCGTGGACGACAAGATGAATTATTTCGGACGCGAGATACTCATCTCCACCGACGAAGGACTCAACTGGGTTAAAGCCGACTCGACGAAGAACCAGTTGCCGGAAGTCTATCGCGCAAGGCAGAAACAGACCGCTATCGTGCGCGACGACAATATCTACCTCTTCGGCGGGCAAGACGCGAATATGTCCTATAGCGATGTCTATCGCGGACGCCTCAACTCCATCGGGTGGAAGTGAAATTGAAGGTTGAAAGTTGAAAGTTTAACGGGAAAGCAAATTTATTAACAAACTAAATATAACACATTATGACTATCAAAGATTTCCAATTCGCCGGTAAGAAGGCGATTGTACGTGTCGATTTCAATGTGCCTCTCGATGAGAACGGCAAGATCACGGACGACACGCGTATCCGCGGTGCGTTACCCACCCTCAAGCACATCCTCGATGAGGGCGGCGCACTGATCATCATGAGCCACATGGGCAAACCCAAAGGCAAAGTACAGGCTAAGTTCAGCCTGAGCCAAATCGTGGACGCAGTAGCTGCAGCGCTGGGTCGTCCCGTTCAGTTCGCTGAGGACTGCGCTAAAGCGCAAGACAAGGCGGCTGCACTCAAACCGGGCGAGGTACTGATGCTGGAGAACCTCCGTTTCTATCCGGAAGAGGAAGGCAAACCGGTAGGTATCGAGAAGGAAGATCCGGCTTACGAGGCTGCCAAGAAAGAGATGAAGGCGCGTCAGAAAGAGTTCGCCAAGATCCTCGCTTCGTACGCAGACTGCTATGTGATGGATGCTTTCGGAACGGCTCACCGCAAACATGCTTCGACCGCTGTCATCGCAGACTATTTCGATGCAGACCATAAGATGTTAGGTTTCCTGATGGAGAAAGAGGTAGCCGCTGTTAACGCTGTGCTCGGCGACATCAAGCGCCCGTTCGTAGCCATCATGGGCGGATCGAAAGTAAGTTCAAAGATCGGCATCATCGAGAACCTGCTCGGCAAAGTGGACAAACTGATCCTCTGCGGCGGTATGACTTATACGTTTGCCAAAGCACACGGCGGCGAAATCGGCGGCTCGATTGTCGAACTCGACAAACTCGATGTAGCGCTGGGCGTAGAGGAACTGGCGAAGAAGAACGGCGTAGAACTCGTTCTTGCTCCGGATGCTATCTGCGGCGACAGTTTCAGCAATGACGCCAACCAAAAAATCTTCCCGTCGAATGCTATCCCTGAGGGCTGGGAAGGCTTGGATGCCGGTCCCAAGGCACAGGAGAACTTCCGCAACGCCATCAAAGGCGCCAAGACCATCCTCTGGAACGGACCTGCCGGCGTATTCGAGTTCGATAACTTCTGCAGCGGTAGCCGTGCTATCGGCGAAGCGATTGCCGAGGCCACAAAGAACGGCGCTTTCTCGCTCATCGGCGGCGGTGACTCCGTAGCATGCGTGAATAAATTCGGTCTGGCAGACCAGGTATCGTATATCTCTACCGGCGGAGGAGCACTCCTCGAGGCTATCGAAGGCAAGATCCTCCCGGGTGTAGCAGCTATTAAAGGAGAGTAAAGTTGAAAGTTGAAAGATATGGAAGTAGTAGGTAAAATTATTCAAGTACTGCCTGCGCAGGAAGGTGTAGGCCGCAACGGCAACCCGTGGAAGGTTCAGCCGTATGTATTGGAGACGCTTGACCAGTATCCCCGCAAAGTGCATTTCGAGGTATTCGGCGAGGACCGTATCAAGCAGAATCCGTGTGATGTAGATCAGTTAGTAACCGTCAGTTTCGATATCGAGAGCCGTGAGTTCAACGGTCGTTGGTACACCTCTATCCGCGCATGGCGCATCCAGCAGGGTGATACGACGCAGGCTGTTCCGGGCGCAGCACCTGCTGCAGCCCCTGTAGCCGCACCGCAACCCGCCGCAGCTCCGACAGAAGCTGCTCCGGTGAATATGGATCCGTTTGACGCTACTGCAGGCGAAGGTACCAGCGACCTGCCCTTCTAATGCGTAAAAGGGTTTACATAGCACTCCTTGCCGTTTTGTTAGCGGTCGGCGCAGTCATCTGCGCCGTCCGCTGGCAGGCTTGGTTCGTCATTCCTGCTGAACCGCATTGGACGGGCGACACGCTGCAAGGGGTGTTCCATACGCCGAACGAGGACAACGACAGTATCGCCACGATCTTGGTGCTCGGCGATATCCATAGCCGTCTTACGCGGACCGATTATGACACGCTGGCGGCGCGCGTGCCGGATGCAGATCTTGTGATGCAAGCCGGCGACTGGATGGAGCGGGGACAGGAATATTACCGCCAACTTCTTTTGCGCGAATGGACCAACAGTGCCCTGAACGGACTGCCTGTCATCGCTTGTCCGGGTAATCACGAATACACCAAAGGTGTCCATAAGTCCCTATCGGCCGCATGGAACGAGACATTCCTCCACCCCGCTAACGGGCCTGTCGGTGTTCCGGGCGCCAGCTATTGGCTCGACATCCCGCAGATGCGCATCATCGCCATTGACACCAATCCTTTGTCGCATGTTGTCTATCTGACACGTACGCTTACCTGGTTGCGAGAAGCGATGTATAGTGCAGGCGACCGCGCGGTGGTGGTGATAATGCATCATCCCGTACTCTCGGCTGCCAAGGGACGCGTCAACCCCGCTATCTACGGCACTTTCCGCTACGCCTTGAGCCAAGCCGATCTGGTGATTGCCGGACATGATCATCTCTATGCCCGCCGCACGCCGTTCGTGATGCTTAACACCGCCGGCAGAATAAAAAAACAGAAAAAAAGACTGTACTACGAGGTATGCGACAGCGTTCCTGTGTACGGCGTTCTGACCAACAGTCAACTGACAATTCATCGCATGAGCGATGGTGTCGCCATTGATTCCATCTATGTTAAACACGACTGACGCGATAGTACTGTCACTTCAGCCGCATTCGGACAAAGCGCACGTATTACACGCCTACACGCGTACGGGCGGGCGCGTTAATTATATGGTGTATGGCCTGGGGCGCAAACACGCTATCGGGATGTACACCCCGTTCACCCTTCTTCAGATTACTGCGGACCACTCTCCTTCCAAACCGCCGACACTCAAAGAGGCGGTTCCCCTAAACACTAATCCCCTAACCTCTAATCCCTATAAAAGCGCCATCGCACTTTTCTTGAGCGAAGTGCTCTATCACGTGCTGCGCCATCCGATGACGGACGAACCTATGTTCGACTTCATTGCACAAGCGATACGGGAGTTGGACCGGTGCGAAGAGCCGCAGAACTTCCATCTGCAGTTTTTGGTCGGCTTGGCCGCAAAATTAGGGTTTGCTATTGAAGAAAACAATCCCCTATCTTCCCTTCAGACGGAGAGTGTCCAGTGGACAGTCGAATCGAGCAGAGCTGGAGGTAGGCTACCCTCCACCCGCAAAGCGCGTCAGGAGGCTTTGCGTCAACTCTGTGCTTATTTCGAAGAACATGTAGAGACCTGGGAGTCACCCCGCTCTTTGGAGATATTAATGGAGGTTTTTGACTAAAATTGCCATCAAAAGTAAAAAAAATGCGTTTTTTTTTGGTCATGTCAAAAAAAAGCAGTAATTTTGCACGCTTTTTTGATGTATAAACCCGTCTTCGTGAGAAGACCTAAATACAATTAAGACAATGAAACGTACATTCCAACCTTCCCAACGTAAGCGTCGTAACAAACACGGCTTCCTGGAGAGAATGACTACCGCTAATGGTCGTCGCGTATTGGCTGCACGCCGCGCTAAAGGTCGTAAGAAACTGACCGTAGCTGACGAAGGACGCCACAAATTTTAATAAATCCTCCGGGATTTAATGGAGTCAACCAGACAACACAAGATCGCTCGTCTGATTCAGAAGGACATGAGCGATATTCTTTTACGGTACGCGCGCACTTTGCATGGGACATTGATTTCCGTGAGCGAGGTGCGCGTGTCGCCTGATCTCTCTATTGCGCATATCTATCTGTCTATCTTCCCGCAGGACAAGGTAGCACAGACCATGACGCTTATTGAAGAGAACACGCACCGTTTTCGCGGTGAACTCGGCACGCTCGAGCGCCATCAATTGCGTATTATTCCGGAAATAGTCTTCCATTTGGACGAGACGATTGACCGAATGGAGCGCATTGATGAGTTGCTCCATGGCTAATCTCGAATCCCATATCGCCTGGCGGTACCTATTCTCGAAGAAAGGACATAACGCCATCAATATCGTCTCCGGCATCAGTGCGGCGGCGGTTGCTGTCGTGACGGCAGCGATGATCTGTGTGCTATCCGTAATGAACGGATTCGGTACGCTCGTTGAGCACATGTTCTCGGAGTTCGATCCGACTCTTCTGGTCGTTCCGGCAGAGGGAAACACTTTGCGCACCGACACTGCGCCCATTGCTTCTTTATACGCGCGCGAGGATATAGAGGCGATTTCCATGCAGCTCGAGCAGACCGCACTCATTCGCTACAAGGACCATCAGACGCCGGCCCGCGTGATGGGTGTGGACAGCCTGTTTACCCAAACGGCCCATATCGACTCCATCATCACCGATGGATTCTATTCGGTTTGGGACGGGGCTTTTGACCGCGTGGTGATGGGTAGAGGGCTGGCAGCGCAGATCGGTATGAATGCGCACTTCACCGGTGCCCTGCATCTCTATGCGCCGCAGCGCACAGGACGCGTGAATATGATGCGGCCGGATCTCTCGCTGCGCCATGAGCATGCATTCATCGCCGGCACGTTCGCCGTCAATCAGGTGGAATACGACGATCAACTGCTGCTCGTTTCCCTGCCGCTCGCGCAACGACTCTTCGACTACGATGAATATACCGCAACGGCCTTGCGGATAGAAGTCAGTAATCAGAAGTCAGATATCAGAAAGCAGAAAGCAGAAATCTCTAAAACTTTGGGCCCCGGTTACAAAGTGTTAGACAGATACGAGCAGCAGGCGAGTTTCTTCAATATTCTGCGGATAGAGAAACTGCTGACGATCCTGCTGTTGGTTTTCATCCTGCTCATCGCGAGTTTTAATATCATCGGCTCGCTATCGATGCTGATTATCGACAAGCGCGAAGATATTCAGATTCTCTCGCATCTCGGTGCGGACGAAGCAACGATTCGCCGCGTGTTCCTGATCGAAGGATGGCTCATCTCTTCGTCGGGCGCACTGATAGGTCTGATAACCGGCGTACTGCTTTGTCTGGGCCAGCAACATTTCGGGTGGCTCAAGTTAGGCAGCGGCGCCGAGTATGTGATTTCGGCTTACCCGGTGCAGGTACAGGCACCCGATATCGTTTTGGTTGCCGTCATTGTTCTCGCCTTGGGCTTCATCGCTGCGCTTTATCCATCCCGTAAAATACATATCTCATGAGAAAATTGCTCTATATCGGATTACTCGGGTTGGTCGGTATACTCGGATTCTCCTCCTGCCGGCCCTCCACGCCGTACGTCTATCGCGGCTTGCCGAAAGAATATATCCTGGCATGGGAGGAAATCTACGGATATGCCTATGACTCGGTGCCTTGTCCGGTGGTGGCACTGGACTTGTACTCCAAAGGTCTGGAATTGGATGCGAACCATCGGATGCGGGGCACGGGGTACAATCTCTATATATCCGATATCTTCGTTCCGGAGAGTCACGGCGAAGACACTTTGCGGCTGGTAGCAGGAAAGTATCATAGCGAACGGACTGGACTGCCCTTCTCTTTCCTTCCCGGCAAGAATTGGGATGGTCAGCCGACGGGCATGTATGTGCTGTACGTCGAGGAAGGCAAGTTGCAATCTATCCAGATGCTGGATTCCGGATATATCGTAGTCAAAGACACGACGTCTGTCATGAAAGATCTGGAGTTCACGCTCTATTATCGAAGCGCTTACGGTTCGCGCATCACGTACAAACCGCATTTCCAAGGCGTCCTTTATCCGTGGGAAAAACGATAACATCTGATGCAGAACTCCGGCGCGAATACCATACCTGGTTGCGTCTGGAGCGCGGTTATTCACCGAACACCATCGAGGGCTATGAGATGGACCTCGACAAACTGTGTGCGTACGGAGAGAAGCACAAGGTGGACATCGTGCATATGACGTTTGACGAACTGCAGGACTTCGTTTTCGAGCAATTCAAAGAAGTTCATTCAGAAGCTACGCAGGCGCGTATTCTGGCTGGAATCCACTCGTGGTTCCGCTTTCTGCTTTACAAAGACTATATTGACCAAGACCCTTCCGAACTGTTAGAAGGTCCGCGTAAATCCAAACATCTGCCTACGGTGCTCTCGCTGGACGAAGTGAACCGAATGATGGCGGCGATCGACTTGAGCAGTAACGAGGGGCACCGCAACCGCGCGATGATGGAGATGCTCTACGGCAGCGGCTTGCGCGTGAGCGAACTGGTCAATCTGCAGTTGAGCAAGATATATCTTCACGAGCACTACATGCTTATCGAGGGAAAAGGGTCGAAGCAACGCCTCGTACCGCTCTCGCCGGTAGCCGAAGAGTGGTTCGGATACTGGATGCAGGAACGGGCGACCTGGTCGCTCAAGCCCGAATCCAAAGATATCGCGTTTGTGAACCGATACGGCCGCCCTATGACCCGCGCCATGGTTTTCACCATCGTGCGTCGTCTCTGCGCGGAAGCGGGTATCACCAAGACCGTCAGTCCGCATACACTGCGCCATTCATTTGCCACCCATCTGCTGCAGAACGGCGCAGACCTGCGCGTCATACAGCAACTGCTCGGGCATGAGGATCTCGCTACCACCGAGATATACACGCATATCGATGTACAGGATCTCCGCAAAGCGATTCTGCAATACCACCCCGCAAACGCGATCGGCAATCAGGTCGCAAAAAACCGTACCGCTCTGCTAAACGGTGAGGCGACTGATGCCTCCGCTCTCCCCAAAAATTAAAATTTTCGGGGGCCCTATAATGAAACGAATACTCTTCATATTGTACACTATACTCTCCCTGCCTATTATGGCGGTCGAGACCATCATTGTCGGCGAAGTGGTTAATGAGACGACCGGTGAGGCCATACCGAACGTGAACATCCATTTCCGGGGCACGAAGATCGGTACTACTTCGGATGAGCACGGTAACTATGCGTTGCGCGTGGATATGACGGCAAAAAGCCAACTGGTCTTCTCAGCTGTCGGCTATTATACCCAGCGTTTCGATATCGACCCGGGCGCGATGGCGGGTCTGCAAGTAGCGATGCGGGAGAAAACGGCGATGCTCACGGAGATTGTGGTAGCGCCGAACGAGAACCCGGCGCTGGAGCTCTTACGTCGGGTACGGGAGCACCGCGAAGCAAACGACCGCACCAAGCATCCGGAGAACAGTGCCGTACTGCAACGCGAACAGACATTATATGTCTCGCATATCAACCGCCGTCATCTAAGGCGTGCGTTATGGCGCAGCCTGCAGGAAGGAATGATTGCGCAGGAAGACTCCACGTATATCCTTCCGCTCTACAGAGAGACACAGTCTTTCCGCATGGCAGGACAGGAGATGATTCCGGCGAATGACCAACGTACGCAAGCCCTCATCCTGTCCGAGACGGATTATTCGGCATTACTGGGCGGCGAAGGCAACCTCAATCTCTATGCGCCATCCGTCAGCCTCATGGGGCATGCCTTTCTCTCTCCCCTTGCATCGGGAGGAAACCTGTACTATAGATATTATCTCGATGATTCGCAGGATAGTCTCCCTTCCTTTCAGGGAAGGGCTGGGGATAGGCTCGTTCGAATTGTCTTTCGCACGAGAAATCCCTTCTACGCGACGTTTAACGGCGAGATGATCATTGATACCACCACGTATGCGTTGCGTGCTTTTAAGGCTTATGTACCGCCGGAGGTAGCCGTCAACTACGTGAACGACATCCATATCTCGCAGACGCTTGCCCCGGATGGGCTTATTGCAGAAGAAACAATCTCCACCCTGCTCGATTTCTCTGTCAAATCAGAGAAAGCCGGTACGGTTTTCCCTTCTGTGCTATTGACGACGAGTCTGCGAAACCCGAAAGCCGCGGCAGCCAACTCCATAGCCATCAACGACAGCATATCCCCCACCTCCCTTCCTTTCAGGGAAGGGCCGGGGTTAGGCTCTCTCTCTGCCGACTCCGCTTTCGCCAAACTCGACTCGCTGCCCATCATCCGTGTCGCCAAATGGTTCGCCACCGTCGCCATGACGGGTTATATCCCTACGGGCACTCCGGTAGATATCGGGCATATAGAGGAGATATTACAGGTGAACCAGCACGAAGGCGTGCATGTCGGTCTGCCTTTCCGCACCAACGAGAAGTTGTCGAAAGTGGTCTCGTTGGAGGCTTCAGTGGGCTATGGTTTCAGGGACCGTCAATTCAAAGGGATGGGTCGGGTGTCGGTCAATCTGCCTACGGAGCGGAAGAATATCCTGCAATTCGAGTACAACGACCGGTATGTCTGGTCGGAGGTGGATGATTTCGATCGGATGCTGCGGGAGAACTCCATGGGATGGGGAAACTTCGACTTCACCGCTTACGCTTTCCAAGCACTTTTCCGCGACAGTTTATGCGTCAATACCGCAATCCGGCAGCGTCAGTTGCAGTTCCATTGGTTCGCCGACTGGAGCAAGAATGTAGAGACACACGCCTACATCCGCGCCGGTTGGAATTTTAATCTCCCTTCCCTTCAGGGAGGGGCGGGGGTAGGCCCATATTCCTACCAGTCGCTATCTCTGATCGCCCGCCTCAGTTGGGGTGAACGGAAATACGATGGTTATTTCATGCGCCGCTACGCTTACTCATCCCGTTATCCGGTATTGTATCTGGGCGCCGAGTTTGGTCATTGGGGTCTAAACAGCGAAGCTATAAACGGCGCAGCCTCTAACCTTTATACACACTTAAGAGCGATGCTCACGCAGCATGCAAACCTCGGTATGGGCGGCACGCTGACGTATGCATTACAAGCCGGTGTATTGATGGGACGGGTGCCGGCTACGCTCTTATGGCAGGCGAATGCAAACCAGGGCTACGCATATGATCCCTACCGCTTCACTTTCCTGCACGGATATCAGATGATGGCTAACCGATATGTAACATTGCAGACGGAATGGAACGGCATGGGTGTGCTCTTTAATCTCATTCCGGGTGTACGCTGGTTGCATCTGCGCGAACTCGTAGAAGCGAAGATAGCGTACGGCTATAACAGCCAGGCGGAGTACGGCACGCCACGTTCAATGCTTTATACAGAGGTGGGCGTCGGTATCGGTAATATATTACGTATCTGCGATCTCTATTCCGCTTGGTCTATTACGCCGAGTGTCCAATGGGCGATTCGTTTCCGCATTCACTTGGGATTATAGAGCTAAGACAAAAAGAAGAGGACCTCTTGCGAGATCCTCTTTCTTTTCATGACTTATCCGATTAACGAATCTTCTTATCCATACTCGACATCGGGAATAATGCCTTCTTCACATTAGCGCGCTTAGCTGCTGCGACTTTGCGTGCCGGAGCACCTGCGTTAAGAGGCTCGAACGAGATATCGAACATACCCTCGCCCAATTGTTGATCGGTCTTATCTGCCGGATTGATGTACACAATGATGAATCCGACTGCCGCACTTTCTGCGAAGGGCACAAGTGTACCGCCTTCGCCCGGAACTATATCCAATGTGATACTACCGCTGGTATTCAAATCCGCGTCTAACATGTACAGGTAAGGAACATAACTCGTGCCTTCGATGTCAACAGGATCACCCTTAGTAGGCTGTATCTGGAACATGTGTGTCGTTTCGTCGAATACACCATAAACAACCGGCATGTCCGCAAAGAGACCCTCGATTGCATAGAACTGACCAGCTTTAGGATCCTCGTAACTGGTTACCGTTACGTTAGCGCTTACCGGAGTTGTCTCATCCTTGGGGTCCGTACCCTTGATGGCCCAGTGGCCTTCGTAGGTGGTAACGTCAGCGTCAACAACTACCGGTTCCTCCTGATCTGCCAGGAAAGCATCCTTGCTCAGATAGAACAGGAAGTTCGCTTGAATACCATAGATCTTACCTCCAGCACCGAAGAGCATTGAATTATCCTGTGCATCGAAGATGATCTTGCCTTTCTCGCTCTCAAATCTACCATAGGTACCGGTAGCGCCGGTTCCTCTTGCATAATCAACGAAGCACTGTTCCGTATAGTCACCCCATCCTATACCAAGGTAGGTACGGAGGTCCGGGAATGTAACCTCACCTTCTTTAGATATAAGGAGATCGAAATTGTACGGTTTCGACTCATCTACTTCGCCGTCGTCGGGAATCGGATCACCGTCTAAAATACCATCTGCATCCTGACTGGTAGCATAGCTTGCATACGGGTTGTGGATACGTATCTTCTGTGAACCATCCGGATTCTCAGCAACCTGATATTTAACGTACCAAGCATACGCAGACAGACCGAATGCCGGGCCGACGGTCTGGTCAACGAACACACCGGTGCGGATTTCAGACCACAGTACGAGTTTAACCGTGTATGTAAACACGCTTTGGCCATCCAGATAAGGACTAGTCTTGTCTTCTGGCATGGTTAACTTGAACGTATAGGTACTATCTACCTCGCCATTCGGGAAACCAACCGTCATAGAAACCTTCCTGTCGCCCGGAGCGAAGACTACCTTCGGATCAATTGTAAATACCGGATCAGCTTCAACCTTCAGCAGAATCGTATCCGGCTGATCGAAATTAGACGTACGGAACAACGTTACAGTTGTTTCGAGTTTGTCTTTATTGACATTTAATTCATACGAACCACCAGCACTGGTAAACATCACTGTACCCGGTACGTCCAGCGGAGACGGCTCGCGCTCTACGTTCTTCTCGCAAGCCGTGAATGTGAACACGGCTGCTGCGAGAAGGAGCAAATATTTACTAATCTTTTTCATAATCTATAATTTTTTAGGATTAGGGGAATGGCACAAACGGGTTAGGATCGGTGATACCCTTGTTAGCCTCCATTTCGGCTTGCGGGATACGCCATAACAATACACCGTGTCTTGCGGGTACGTCTTGATTTGCCCATGCCTCCGGCCAGTTGGTCGAGTTGGTACGAACAATTGGTTTCTCGAGACGCATGATATCGCCCCATGCGAAACCTTCGCCCCAGAGCTCTACACGACGTTGCCACCAGATCTCATCCTCGAGACTCAAACCATGTTGAGACAATACGAAGGACGGGTCGCGATATTTCTGTACGAAGTTGAGCAGTACGCTTGCGCCGTCACCGCCCGAGCGAGCGAGACCCTCGGCTTTGATGAGGTGCAACTCCTCAGCACGCATGATGATCCAGTCTGCTGCTGCAGCGCCGCTACCGGTGGTAGAACGGTCGCCCGTACCGAACTTCACGTTCGTATATACATTATCCGCATTGTCCTGGATAGTTGCTTTGGCAGCGTTGTAACCCGGAGCATCCAGCAGCGGAGACTCGAGGTTTTCATCCAGCCACCAGCCCTTACGTACGTCGGTAGCTGAAATCTCATTATAGAGTGCGCTGGAGATCGAACGGGTTGCGCCTACAGAGGTATAACCATCCTGGAAGAAGATCGACATGTGCGAAGGCCAGTTGACAATACCGGTCTTTACGACGTCGTTGGTCTCTACGATGATGTTCGCCCAGAGTACATTGTGCTGCGCTGCATCTGCGAAGCCCGGTTCACTTGCCTCGGCAATCGACAGCGGCGTTGCACCGCTTAAATCCAATGCTTTGTCAGCATCCGAAGCGGCCTTTGCCCACTCACCCTTAAGAAGGTTCAGACGAGCACGCAAACCGAAAGCAACGGCTTGATCTACGAAACCTTTGTCCGGACGCTTGTAGCCATCAAGGCTGTCGCATGCATAATCCAAGTCCTCTGTACAAAGCTTGAACAACTCTTCCAGAGTAGCACGCGGGTTACTGATGATGCGCTCTGCAGGCATGTTTTCCACTACCAACGGAACAGTCAACGCACTCTTATCCGTCGTGCGGTAGGTAAACTGATAGAGTTGAGCCAGATTCATATAGCACATTGCGCGGACGGCCAGAGCTTGGCTCAACGCGTATTTCTGTACACCCGGCTGCTTGCGGTCAACCATACCAATCACGTTGTTACATGCGAAGATGATCTTGTAGTACTCACCCCATACCAAGTGGTCGATCAGACCTTTGGTGGTCGTCAGCGTGTTGTCGCGGTTCGAGGTGAAATCGGCGTATTGGAACCAGTTGTATCCAGTGTTCGGGCTCACGAGATCCTGACCCTGCTCATCCATGAACAAGCAGATGGCTGCGTAGCCGTAGTCGTTGTGGCGTTCGTAGCCAAGGTCACCCAGACCGGAATAAACCTGAATAAACTGCGCGTAGATAGCAGACAAGTCTGCTGCTGCTGTTGCAGGGTTCTGCTGAGCAGCTTCCTCTACCTGGTCAGCTGTTTTCGTTCCGCCTTCGGGACCGGCGTTCATCCATTCACTACAAGAAGCGAAAGACAAAGCGGTTACGAGGAGAACAGATACATATTTACTAATCGTTTTCATATTAATCTCCTTTCTTTAATTAGAACGTGATACTTAAACCGCCCGAGATAGTACGCATCGGAGAGTAGAGCGTGTTGCTGGAGCTGGTGAACGATTGGCGAGGATCCAGACCCTTGCGAGCGGACCAAAGCGCTACGTTGTCAGCTACTGCATACAGACGAATCTTCTCGATATGCGCCTTCTTCGTCAACTTAGCCGGGAAGGTATATCCGAGGGTAATATTCTGGAGACTTACGTAGTTACTGCTGATCAACCAACGATCGGAAACACCGTTTACATACTGGTCACCGGCGTTGATAGCAGGCACATTGGTGTTGGTATTCTCCGGCGTCCAAGCATTCAGAATATCCAAGTGCCAGTTCTGACCGGCGCTGGTTCCATAACCGCCGTGCATAAAGTTACGATAGGAGTTATCGTACAGACGACCACCTGCCTGATAGTTGAAGGCGATGGACAGATCTACACCATATACATCAAGAGTTGTTCCGAAACCACCGTAGATTTTCGGCAGCAGGTCACCGGTCTCATAGCGGTAGTTACTGTTCGCTTCGCTATAGTTCTCCGTTACACCACCCTTGATAATCTTCTGACCCGGGTTATTCGGATCATCTATATCAATGTACCACTGCGATTTACCGGTAGCGGGGTTAACACCTGCGTAAGCAGGCAAGTAGCGGTTGTACATAGACTCGCCCTCGCGATAGATAGAGGTTCCGTCAATCCACTGACCACCCAGATCCGGATCCAGTTTCAGGATGCGGTTCTTGAAGTAGGTCAAGTTCAGATAAACAGACCAGGTTACGTTACGGGTCTTGATCAACTGACCGCGGAGCTCGGCATCCATACCGGCATTGCTTACAGAACCGATATTTACAGGCTTCTCGGTGTAACCGTTAGAAGCGGCAACCGGCTTGTAGTACAACATGTTCTCCGTGCGACGACGCCAACCCTCAATCGTACCGGTCAAGCGCTCTCCGAAGAAACCGAAGTCGACACCGGCGTTGAAGTTGTACGAGGTCTCCCAGGTCAAATCTCTGTTACCTATCTGAACCATAGTTTTAGCGTACTCACCGTTGTTCTCGTCGAAGGAGTAGAGGTCAGCCCATACGTGGTAGTTTCCCAATGCATCGTTACCTTGCGAACCGTAACTTGCTTTGATCTTCAACAGGTCCACGTTCGTAACACCATCCATGAACGACTCTCCCTTGATATCCCAAGCGGCACCAACGGACCAGAAGTTACCCCACTGTTTGCCGGGAGCAAAACGGGAAGTAGCATCACGACGATAACTTCCGCTGATGTAGTAGCGGCTTGCGTAGTCGTACTTAGCCTGAACGAGGATACCCTGCGTGAAATAGCTGTCGCTGGACGAAGATACGCTCGGATTCTTGATCGCGTTGTTAATCTCGGCGATGAACGGATTTACCAACTTGTCTTTCTGACCTGACATCGAGGAGGTAATCAAGTGGTAGTTCTCGTAACCGAGCATAACATCCACGTTGTGCTCACCGAACTTACGTGCGTAATTTGCCAGATATTGCTGGTCAAATGCGGTAACGCGCGAGGTAGCTACATAAGCAGAACCGCCACGCTCTGCGTACTGACCGTAGAACGGGTTGGTCGTCTGGTTGTAGCGAACGCCTGCATAGTGCAGACCGAGGTTTGCAGTGAACTTCAAGCCCTTGATCGGCTCAACCTGAACGAACCACTTACCGGTGAAGATATCTTTCTTATACAGCGAGCGATCCAACGAGATTGCGCTGGCCGGGTTCGACTGACCCATGAAAGCACGGGATGCACCCTTAACCGTTTTGGCGTCTCCGTAGTCATACATGATAAAGCCGTTACGGTCGCGCATAATCTGTCCGTTACCGTCGCGGATATAGAGCGGATAGATAGGAGCAATGTTATCAGTTACATAGAAGATGTTTGCCGATGAATAATTGCCGTACTCTTCCTCCTGCGGATAACGCATATCTGCGTGGCTGTAACTCATGTTCGTACCGATCTTCAACCATTTCTTTGCCTGATAATCTACGTTCGCACGGGTCGTAACACGGCGGAAGCCGGAGTTCTGGATAATACCCGAGTCATCGAGGTAGCTGGCAGAGGTGAAATAGGTCAGTTTGTCGGTCGAACCGGAGATGCTGAGGTTGTACTCCTGACGGAGGTTGTTGGATTGGAACAACTCGTTGAACCAGTTATCAGCCTTGAGCATGTAGCCGTCAGCGGTTACATAACCGGCCGTAGCACGCGGGTTCAACTTGAAGTTCGTACCTACCAGACGCTCGCCTTCAGGAACAGCATATACCTGATAACCCAAACCGCCGTTTGCGGCAGTCAACAGGCTGTTAGCCGTGTTGTGCGCTCTCGTCGCGTCGCCATACTGTGCAAAATACTGATTGTACAGCGCGGTATAAAAGTTCTCGTAGTACATACCCGGGTCGCGCATAACGTCATAAGAAGGAACACCACGCTGGTTAACACCCCACTTTGCTTCGAGTTTTACCTGAGCGTCACGGGTGTTACCACGTTTGGTCGTGATAAGGATCACACCGTTGGCACCACGGGCACCATACAAAGCGTTGGAAGCGGCATCCTTCAAGACAGTAACGGACTCGATATCAGCGTTAGCCAACGTGCTGACATCATCACCCGATGCAGGTACACCATCAATTACGTACAACGGGCTGTTGCTCGCGTACATAGAACCGATACCACGGATGATAACCGAACTGGTGGTACCCGGCTGACCGCTGGTGCTCAAACCCTGAACACCGGCAACCTGACCTGCCAAAGCATTGGTGACGTTACTGGTCTGACGTTTCGTGATCTCATCCGCCTTTACAACCGAAGCTGCACCGGTGAACGATTTCTTCGTCGATGTACCGAAAGCGACTACCATGACTTCGTCAAGTTGCTTGCTGTCTTCCATCAAATTAACTACTACACCATCCTTGGCAGCAACTTCCTGAGTCGCCATACCAATGAACGAAACAACAAGCACAGAATTGGGAGCTACTTCGAGGGTAAACTTACCATCAACGTCGGTAATCGTACCCTTCGAAGTACCCTTCACCTGAACCGAAGCACCGATGATCGGCTCGTCGTCAGCTGCATTAAGGACGGTACCTGAAATCGTTTGGCTCTGAGCCAATACCTGTCCGAAGGCTATAAAGCAAACGGACAATACGAGTAAGAATTTCTTCATACCTTGAATTGTTTGTTATACATAAATAATTCCGCCCAAAGGGAATTTTGCTGCAAAATTACTACTTTTTTTTCATTTGCACAACACTTTTGTTACCTTTTTCGGCAAAAAAGTATATTTTTGTTACTTTTGTAAAGTCGACTTTGCAAAATCAGGATATTTGCGCGCGCATAGGCGCGTTTCCTAATGTATTATTCGCGTACCAGACTGTCCAGAAACGCTATCATCTTCCTGTTGACCTCTTTCGACTCCTTCAAATCGGGTTTGCTCACGTTGTGCACATGCCCCGCTTCCTTGCGTTTACTGTCAATAAACACGAGATAGAACGGACGCGCACGCATACCGCAGTCTTCCGCGATAAGCAGCGCCTGCGAACGGAGAAAGTCCTCCCGGCTGGAAGATACGAAAAGCGGACCCTGATAGGAACTCAAACGCGTACGCGGAGACATCGCCGTCATCCACTCCTCGTCCATATAACGCGGACCGAGGAACCATTCCATCGCCTTCGGATAAAACAAACCCGTTGCATTGTAACTCGCGAAATCGTACGCAGGACAGTTAAGCAATACGCCGCGCGGCTTGAAATACATCGGACGGACAGGCAACGATTCATCCGCAGCCCCTTCGGCGACATACAACGCCAGGTGACCGCCGGCTGACGTACCTACGATAAACATCCGGTCGGCATTCAGTCCTAACTCTCCGGCATGCAAAGTCACATAATCCACCGCCGATGACACATCGTATAACTGATCCGACACATCGGTCGAATCGCCATCCACCAGTCGGTATTCTACCAGCACTACGTCATACCCTTCCTTAAGGAACACCGATGCATAAGGACGATGATTCTGTCGCAGACCCGCCACGTAAAAACCGCCGTGAACCTCTATCACCACGGCATTCTTGCGGTTCTCTTTGGCATAGTACACATCCACCACATGACGTTCATTGCCGTCATCCAGATACGGGATACCGATGATATGCTCGCACGAATCGGCATAGCACTTCGCTTTTGACAGTTTGTTCACCGGCGCCAGGGCCCATTCCAAGAGTGTCTTGGTAACCACCGGAGCGCCCCAACCGTCCGCCGACAGCATCAACAGGGCGGCTATTACTGCCAGGATAGAGATCTTCTTGCGCATAGTTATGATTATTTCCTAACCTTCTTCTGTTTTCTCCCAAACTCTTTTTGTGCTTTTTTGAGCTGCTTGAGGTAGGCCTTGCTGGTGTGCAAGCGCGCAAAAGCAGCGCTTGCCACTACGCGGGCGGCATCTACATCACTCTGCCAGTGAAAACCGGCTATAACACGACTCTGGCCGTACTCGAAACCTTCTTTCAGCAGCGCATCCTGACGGGCCGGATCAATCTCGCACAGGATCAACGCGGATGTCCAGCCGAGCGTAGTATGGCCGGAGGGGTACGAACCATTATGACTAAGCGGCTCCTCATCCGCCGGCACCAGGGTCGGCTCATGGAACACCATATACGGACGCTTGCGCATGTACGTATTCTTGGCGCTGTCGCATGCGAAATGCGCACTCTCGGTGGCATCCGTCAGCAGTTTCCATATCTGCGGGGTATTCTCCTCGGAGATCTGTATCCCCAGAACAGGAGAGAAGATAGCCGCAATGCGATGGATGCTGTATTCGGCATCCAGACGCGCCTTCTCACCACGCGGCGTGGGACGCATCTTCTTGCCCCAATTATATTGCGCCGTATCATAGGCATAACGCATCTCGCCGGACCGGGGAGGACCGGGCAGATAATGCAATGCATTCGGCATCTCCGGAGAGGTAAAATAAGGACAGGGAGTACCGGCCGTCATGCACAATACGGACAAGCAGAAAAGGGGAATAAGAAGAAGTCTTTTCATGTTTCTTTCAATTTGGCGTGCAAAATTATAAAAAAAAATTGATATATGCAATAGCCTGACCATAAAATCCCTGAAAAAATATCCCGCAGGCTTGCGTATGTCATTTTTTTATTGTACTTTTGCAGTTCAAAACGATTTAACTGATTTAAATCCATGAATAAAATTTTCCATCTTTTGTTTCTGTGCCTCATCGCCGCACAACCCGTTTTGGCGGAGATGGCACCTGTCTATTACGAAGGCTTCTCCCGTTGTTACGACGAAGAGGATGAACATTACGGCTACACCGGGGGTAACGACAATCTCTGGGGTGGTGACATCGCTACGGCTATCGCCATCTATCAGGACGCTCCGGAATGGACCTTCACCTATTGCAACGCCGGATATCAATGTCTCAAGGTCGGCACTTCCTCCAAACAGGGTTCAGCTACTACGCCCGAGATCCCGTGCGAGGGAGAAGCAGTCCTCTCTTTCCGCGTGGCACCATGGGAAGGCGACTCGCTCTTTTACCTGTCCATACAAGGCGGCGTGACATCTGATCCGACCGTCTATACGCTCAAGAAACACCAATGGACGGACATCACCATTCATATCTCGGATATTACTTCCGGCAAGATCCGTATTACCTTCTCTTCGATGTACAAGCACCGCTTCTTCCTGGATGAGATCTACGTCCGTCCGGTTGATCCTACGGTCGGCACGATCCGGTCGCTCGAAGGTGCCACGGTCGATTTCGGACTCCTCGGACGCAACTATGCCTCTTCTTCACGAACCATCCATATCGAAGGCGCCAACCTCAAGAACGGTATCACCGCTTCGCTGGAAGAGGGAGAACCGAACCTCTTTCAATTATCTGCCACCTCCCTTCCTGACGAAGGCGGCGAACTCACCGTCACCTGCCGCACAGGAGCCGCAGCAGGCGATCAGCACGGGTGCTTTCTCTATCTGCGCAGCAAAGACTGTCACTCCAATACCGCCGTCGTCAAACGAATCACCATTTTGATGGAAGTGGCGAACATCGACTTGGAGGGCTCTGGCACGAAAGAAGACCCTTATACCTGCAACGATGTCATCACCCTCGCTGCCAATGAAGGAACGGTCTGGACAGGCACCCGTTACTGGGTCACCGGCTATGTCCTCGGCGGCGTCAAGCGATATGACAACAAAGAGAACGGCAACTACGACGGCATCAGCCTCACGGACAAACTGTCCCTCGTCCTTGCGGCCTCACCGGACGAGACCGACGACAGCCGTTATGTCACTGTCCAAATCAGCGACAATGCCCGCGCTGCATTGAATGTCGTCGACAATCCCGAACTCATCAAACAGGCTGTCAGCGTAAACGGATTGCTCCTCAATAACAACGCCAACCCGCTCTACCTGGGCAAACCCGGCGTGCGCGACGTGCGGTCCGATGCGCATTATATTCGTCCGCCAAAAGGCACCATGGATATAGACCGAACTTCTTCGGAAGAGGAGGGCGGTAAGGCGTATAAAATCCTCCGCAACGGACAACTGCTCATCATCCGCGGAAGACAGACATACACCGTGACAGCAATACCATTGTCCCTATAAAACATTGTCAAAAGCCCTGTAGTATGATTATCATCTTTGACCTGGACGGCACGCTGCTCAATACCATTGATGATTTGGGACATGCCTGCAACCATGCCTTGAGCCATGCCGGATTCCCTACGCACCCCATTGAGGAATATCCGCGGATGGTAGGCAACGGCATCAGCAATCTCATCCGCCGTGCGCTTCCGGAGACTGAGCGGACGGAAGAAACGATCCTGCGCGTGCGCGAGTTCTTCGTGCCGTACTATGATGCCCATAACTGCGATTACACGCGCCCGTACGACGGTATTCACGATGTCCTCAAAACGCTCAAAGCACAAGGTCATCGGCTCGCCGTAGCCAGCAACAAATATCAGGCGGCGACGGAGAAGATCGTCACCCATTTCTTCCCGGGTATCTTCGATGTCATCCTCGGCGAACGCGAAGGTATTCCCCGCAAACCCGATCCCCAAATCGTCTATGATATAGAAAAAAAATCTCACTCCCTTCCTTTTAGGGAAGGGTTGGGGTTAGGCTTATATATCGGCGACAGCCTCGTCGATCGCGATACGGCTGCCAATGCCGGTGTGCCTTTCATAGCCTGTTCATGGGGATTCGTCAGCCGGGAAGCCTTAATAACAGCCGGTGTAACACGCATCATCGACCAGCCTCAAGACATCCTTTGGACGATCTCCGAACGGCAGGAGAGAGTGCTGCGCTATCTGGAGGAGCATCATATCCCCTTCACTGTCTACAACCACCCGGAAGGCAAAACAATTGAAGAAGCCAAACGATGGTGGCATGACGATGGGTCTGTCCATTGCAAGAATATCTTCATGCGCAATCATAAGGGAGACCAGCATTACCTCATCTGTTTCCCCTGCGATGACGATCTCGCTATTCATGATATCGAGCACTGGCTCAAGGATATTCTGGTCTCGCAAGGCAAGAAAGCTCCCGGCAAACTATCGTTTGCTTCACCCGAACGGATGATGCGCTATCTGGGACTCGAACCCGGTTCGGTCAGTCCTTTCGGACTCATTAATGATACCGAACACCATGTCATTCTCTTCCTCGACAGCCGGCTGAAAAATGCCCCTTCGCTCTCTTTCCACCCTAATGACTGCAGAGGCACGGTCGTTATCTCTCAAGAGGCTTTTCAGCAATACCTCGCCGCTGTTGGCAATACGGTCGAATACCTCCATACCTGCGATTAAGTATTCGTCCGCGGAACCCGCTTGCAAAAAAACGGCAGCCTTTCGGTTGCCGTTCTTTCTACTTTCTACTTTGAAACTTTAGAACTTTAAACTTCTCTAAACTCTAAACTCTCAACTCTCAACTTTACTTTACCTCAATCTGTTTCGTCGTCTTGCCGACTACTTTCTGGAGTTTCGGCAGTTCGATAGTCAGAATACCGTCTTCTACCTTGGCGTTGATTTCTTCTTCGTTCACATCTTCCGGCAGACTGTATTTCTGCTCGTAGTTGGTGTACGAGAACTCGCGGCGCAGATAGTGCGAGTGTTTGTCTTCCTCTTTGTGCTCGAACTTGTTCTCGATGGCTACGCAGAGGTTGTGATCCTCATCGACATGAACGCGGCAGTAGTCTTTCTTTACGCCCGGCGCTGCCAGTTCAACGATATACGCTTTCTCGGTTTCTTTGACGTTAACCGACGGAGCGGTTGTACTAACGGTGTTCATCAGATCCGAGTTCAGAAACTCATCAAATACTGTTGGGAACCAACTGTTTCTACGATACATTGCAGGTGTCATAATTCAATCTCCTAAATTTGCGGGCTTCGTCATCTTGTTTGATTCCGAAAACCCAGGTTAAACAATCTTGCGTTGTTTGCGGTCTGTAGGAGTTGCTGCTGCCTTGCAGTAGTCTGCTTGCTTTAGCAGGTCGCTTTTAAACGTTTTCATCCTAAATATTGCAATCTCCGTGCCAACCCTTCTTTCCCTGCCATTTTGTCCACTTTCGTGCCATTTTGTCCACCCTTGGGTGCCATTTTGTCCACCCTTTGCCCACTTGCCGCTCTCCGAGCGCGACCCCCTCCTTCCGGTCTAGCCCTCGCGGCTGTTTCCGCGCTCACAACCGCCACATCATTCCTGTCTGCTCTTATGCCCAAGCCTTCCTCACCCGCACAGACGAATACAAAGACATCTTGGCGTAAGACCAAGTGTTCGCCGTTCGCAAACAGCGAACACCAACCATCCGGTATTTCCGGATAGTTCCCTCAGACGGGCTCCGGCTCGTCTTTTTTGTGCTCGTTAATTCGTTCAACGTTCATTCCTTCATTCGTTCATCCGTTAACTCTTTTTCTCCGAAAAAACTTGCATATGTCAGAATTTTTGCGTACCTTTGCACGCAAATTTGCGTGCGATGTATAAAATAAACGATTATGACAGAATCCAACCGCATTGAATTTAAGCGCGAACTGACCCGCGAACTCGACATCGAGAAAGAAGTTGTGGCCTTCCTGAACTACCGAGAGGGAGGTATTATCTACATCGGCGTGGATGACTCCGGCAAGCCTGTCGGCGTGCAAGATATAGATGGCGACATGCTCAAAATCAAGGACCGTATCCGCATGGGCATCTTGCCTTCTCCCATGGGTTTGTTTGACGTACAGACAGAGTCAATTGATGGCATCCAAGTCATCAAAATCACTATTGCCAGCGGCACCGAAAAACCCTATTACAAAGCCCAATATGGCATGTCTCCGCGTGGCTGCTATCTCCGTGTGGGAACAGCTGTCGAGCAGATGTCGCCGTCGATGATTGAGAAAACCTTTGCTCGCCGCACGCGCAACTCCCTTTCGGTCATCGAGTCACCCAAGCAAAACCTTACTTTCGAGCAATTGAAGATTTACTACCAAGAGCACGGCAAAGCCCTTAACGACCAATTTGCCCAATCACTCAATTTCCAGACACAGAACGGACGGTATAACTTGAATGCCTTTCTCTTTGCCGACCAAAACGATATTACAATCAAGGTGGCTAAGTTCGCAGGAACCGACAAGTCCGACTTGATTGAGAACGAGGAATACGGCTATTGCTCAATCATCAAATCATGCAAAGCCGTTCTCGACAAACTGAATGTGGAGAATCGCACACTTGCACGAATCACATACCCGTTCCGACAGGAGACTCGGCTTATCGATGCAGACTCGTTGCGAGAGGCGGTCATTAATGCATTTGTTCATAATGACTATTCTGACCTAATGAGTCCAGCTTTCTACATCTTTGCCGACCATCTGGAGATTGTGTCGTATGGCGGTTTGATTGATGGTATGTCGAAGGAAGAACTGGTGTCCGGCTGTTCACGTCCACGCAACCGAGAGATTATGCGCATCTTCAAGGATGTGGATCTGGTAGAGCAATTAGGAACCGGTATGAACCGAATGATGAAGGCCTATACTCCGGACATCTTTGTCGTCAGCCCGAATTTCTTTCACACCATATTTAATTACAACAAACTTCCGGATGATCAAGCAGAAGACCTATCAGTAGAAAATTCGGAGAAGAGTACGTTGACCGGTACGCTGACAGGTACGTTGACAGGTACGCGGAAGAGTATTGTAGAGATTATTTCGGAAAATCCTAATGTTACCATTTCGCAGATAGCGACACAGTTAGGAAAGAGTCCACGGGGAATAGACAAACATTTACAAAAACTCCGCGAACTAGGCATCATACGTCGTGTTGGTGGCGATTTTGGTGGCCATTGGGAGATAATTGAAAAATAAAATGGCAATTGGCAAGATATTAGAGCATTGGAAGAACGCATCTACGACGCTGTAGATGAGTATCTCGCTAATTCCGAGGCGTACAAAAATGCCGGGTTACACGTCTGGCTGGACGAGGACGATATGATCTATCGCGCAGAGGTGGACGATAACCTCGCAGGCTCGGAGGACGATGGCATTTATGCTGTCGAAACGGTGGTGCGGAAGGGTGACGAAGACTTGGAGCCGGAACAGATGGACAAATTCTCGGACGAGGACAGCCTGTTTGCCTGGCAACCGAACGAGAAACAATATGCTATAGCCGATGCGCTGCGCTGGACAGCTTGCCGAACGAACGCTACCGCCGCCTGCTGGTCGGACTATACCGTGAGCATCTTTCCATGCAGTTCATGGCAGAAGAAATGGAAGTCTCCCTTCCTATCTGTACAATCTCCACCGCCGTGCCCTTGCTTCCCTGAAAGTTCACATGACCAAGGCTCAAGCCGGAATATAAAATACGGCAAAGAAATTGCCTTTTAACAAAGCAAACTAAATAAATCTCAAATTATGGAATATGACCTTAGAGATCCCTATGCTTACCTTTTGGAAGCAATGATTTTCGCCAAAGCAGCAGCTGAGAATGGCGGAAAGGTGGACATGCTGACTGTTGATTTCACCACCGAATTTGGTTATGGAGAAGGGGAGATGTTTTTCCAACATTTTCTCCCGCAGTTCGGCAAAACAGATGATTTTGCCATTAATGACAACGAGAACGACCCCAAGAAATGGAAACCTGTATATTTTGAATTGAACGAACAGGGAAAGGAATTGGCAAAACTGGCTTTATTGGTAGATAAGACCTTCAAAAACAAAATCTTATCGGATTTAGATATATACGCCATAGTTGACGAATACGAGAGTCATAAATACTAGTTATGGATAGGAGGGACCCTATAAACACACCTACGACTATGTCCTGTTTACAAGTTCTATTGGCTGTTATCTTTCCGCCGTTGGCGGTGATTGACCGCGGATGCGGCTCTATACTGATTGTCTTTATCCTTACCTGCCTCGGATAGGTGCCGGGAGTGATTGGCGCATTAATCATTTTGAATAAGAATGAAAACCATTGAAGTTGTCGCTGCCATCATTTTTGACGAGCAAGGACGAATCTTTGCTACGCAACGAGGATATGGCGAGTGGAAAGACTGGTGGGAGTTTCCTGGTGGTAAGATAGAAGCCGGAGAAACACCGCAACAAGCTTTGAAACGCGAGATACGCGAAGAACTGGATGCCGAAATCGAAATAGGCCCCCTCCTTCGGACCATCGACTATGATTACCCTGATTTCCATCTGACGATGCATTGTTTCCGCTGCACCCTTGCTACAGCCCGCCTCACGCTCTTGGAGCACGAAGCCGCCAAATGGCTCAAGCCGGAAGAACTACACTCCGTCCGCTGGCTTCCTGCTGATGAGCAAATCATTGATATCTTAAGTACTTATGGGCAAGATTTTTATCGGCAATAAATGAGAACCTTTTGCATCTATGGCGTACTGATTTATCTTGCAGCGATCAACATTGCCGCGTTTTTCTTGTACGGCATCGACAAATGGAAGGCGCAGCGCAATAAATGGCGCGTCACCGAGGCACGCTTGCTCTGGATAGCCGTTGCCGGCGGCAGCATCGGGGCCCTGCTCGGAATGAAAATCTGGCACCATAAGACCAAGCACAACAAATTCCGTTTCGGCCTCCCCGCCATCCTCATCCTCCACATCGCCGCCGTTCTCGCCGCGGGGTACTATTATTACTTTGTGAATTAGATATCTATATGGCTGAAACACAATATACATATTCTGACATAGAGCGGCACCCTTTGCTGCCGTTTCTGCCTGCTAACGCGCAGATACTGATGCTGGGCAGTTTCCCGCCACCCAAAGAACGGTGGTGCATGGATTTCTTCTACCCTAACCCGCAGAACGACATGTGGCGGATCATCGGACTGGTTTTCTTTGGCGACAAGACATTTTTTGAAGGACAAAGGGACATAGCACCAAGTACAAAGGCAAATAAGAAAGTGTTCGACCGCGAAGAGATTGTCGCTTTCTGCCAGGCGAAAGGCATTGCTATCTTCGACACGGCACAGGCGGTCATCCGGTTGCAAAACAATGCGGCGGACGAGCACTTGGAGATAGTCGAGCAGACCGATATCGCTGCCCTGCTGCAACAGTTACCGTCCTGCCATAACCTCTGTTGCACGGGCGGCAAAGCGGCGCAGACACTGGCGGAGATACTGCATTGTACTACTCCTAAAGTCGGCGAATATATTGAGACACACTTTGCCGGCAGAACCATCCGTTTCTGGCGGATGCCCTCTTCCTCACGGGCATACCCGCTATCGCTGGAGAAGAAAACGGCCGCCTACCGCCGTATGTTTGAAGCCACACACCTGCTATGACCCTCTATACCGCCATATATAACTCGCCCGTGGGACCTATCGTCATAGAGAGCGACGGAGAAGCATTAACCGGTCTGCGGTTCGGGGATTCCGGCATCGGGAAAGCCCTCCACCTCATGCTCACGCATGCAACCTCTTCTCTTCCTATCTTTGATGAAGCAATCCGATGGCTGGACGATTATTTTGCAGGCAAGCAGACGGAGAATGCCATTATGGGTGCAAAGACAGACGGACAGATTGCAGTCCAACCGAAAGGTACCCTGTTTCAGCAACGTGTCTGGCAAGCTCTTGTGACTATTCCGTACGGCAAGACGGTCAGTTACGGAGAGATAGCCCGAATGGTCGGATGCAAGTCCGCACAAGCGGTCGGACAAGCCGTCGGAGCCAACCCCATCGCATTGCTCATTCCCTGCCACCGCATCATCGCCGCGCACGGCAAATTAGGCGGCTACGCATACGGACAAGAGATAAAAAAACAACTGTTAAATATTGAGCAACCATGATTACTATTCAACACCAAGAGACCGAGAAGAACGGCATTTTTGAGGCGTGGCTGCAAGCTACCGAAGAAGGAGCATGCACGGAACCGGTGCAAGTAGGCGAAATGACGTACCAACGCCCCACTCCACAACGGATGATCATTGACCACACGCGGGTCTTTGAAGGCTTTGAGGGACGCGGTATTGCCCGTCAGATGGTTCTTGCCGCCGTGGACTTTGCACGCGCCAACAACCGCCACATCATCCCTGTCTGCTCCTACGCCCAAGCCTTCCTCACCCGCACAGACGAATACAAAGACATCCTGGCGTAAATGGGCAAACTTTTGCAGCTAATTATGACCGAAATATCCTCAAATACAAACACATCCCTGCCGTACTATCTGGCGGAGGAGTTTGCAATGCACACCAACCGGCCGCTGTTCATCACTGGCAAGGCGGGAACGGGAAAGACGACGTTCCTGCGGAAACTGCGCGAACAGACGCCGAAGAACATGGCAGTCGTCGCACCAACCGGCGTGGCGGCTATCAATGCCGGCGGAATGACCATTCATTCGTTCTTCCAACTGCCCGTCCGGACACTCATTCCCACGCCCCAGTCCTACAAGCAACTGTTTGCAGAACAGCGGCTTACGCAGCGCAAACGCAACCTCATTTATCATCTGGAGATGCTGGTGATCGACGAGATCAGTATGGTTCGCGCGGACGTGCTGGACGCGATTGACGCCATCTTGCGGCGGTACAAATACCGCAAGGACCAGCCGTTCGGAGGCGTGCAGGTGGTGATGATCGGCGACCTGTTTCAACTCTCGCCGGTTGTGACGCGCGGAGAGGATGAGGAGGCGATGAAGAAGTACTACGACGGACCATATTTCTTCCAAGCGAAGGTGATGAAGGAGCTACAACCCATTTACGTGGAGCTCGATCATGTGTTCCGGCAACAGGACCGTACTTTCGTGCAACTGCTGAACGAAGTGCGTGAGAATCAGCTGACTGCGCAAGGCCGTGCGTTACTCAGTGCACGGTACAATCCGCGGTTCAGGAACACGGACGAGGACTTCCATATCACCCTCACGACCCACAACCGCCTGGCGGACGAACTGAACGAACGCGAGTTAGCCAAACTGCCGGACGATCCGCGTGTTTTCACCGCAGAAATCAAGAAAGATTTTCCGGTTAATATCTATCCCACGGAAGAAGAACTGACGCTCAAAACCGGCGCGCGGGTGATGTTTGTGCGCAACGACGACCAGAAGCCGCGGCGGTTCTACAACGGCAAGATAGGTGTGATTACGGAGATTGACAGCGACAAAATCACCGTGCGTTGTGAGGACGGCGAGATAGAGGTGACGCGCATGGTGTGGGAGAATATCCGCTACCGCGAGGACGAGAAAACGGGCAAGATTGACGAGGAGATTTTAGGCACCTTCACCCAGTATCCGCTACGGCTGGCGTGGGCGGTGACGATCCACAAAAGTCAGGGTCTGACGTTCGACAAGGTGATCATCGACGCGGCACGTGCTTTTGCCGCCGGACAGGTGTATGTAGCGCTTTCCCGTTGCCGGACGCTCGAAGGCATCGTGCTCTCTTCACCGCTCGATTATGTGGAACTTGACAACGACCCTTCCGTGCTGCGTTATACCGACAGCCAGCCGTCCGTAGAGACTGTCAATCAGGCACTTCCGACGGCGCGCAAGGAATATGAGATACAGTTGTTCAGCGCGCTTTTTGACTTCCATCGGACGCTTTCACTGGTCGAGCAGATGCGCAAGATGGCGGCATCCAAAGTGTCGTTCAACGCCGAGACGCTACCGTTCTTGGAGGGTCTGCAACCCGTTTTCACCGAATGGCAGAGCGTCGCCGATAGGTTCCGGCCACAACTGACCAACCTGCTGCTTTCTGCCGACAAGACGCGTTTGCGTGAGCGTCTGCATGCCGCGTGCGGGTATTTCGTGCCGCTGATGGAGCCTGTCGCACAAAAGATAGCCGACCATCCATGCCGAAGCAAGAACAAAGCCGACGTGTCGGATTTCGAGCCGCTGCTGAGCGATTTATTCTTAGTCCTGCACGAGAAGATGCATCTGATGCAATCGCTGCTCCAAACGGACTTTCCATCATCCGAATCGCTGCTCCAAGCCCGCAATACGTTCGTAGCTCCAATGGACGATTTGCAGCCGCTCATGGAGAAACCCGGAGCGTCTTCCCGACGGAACGGGAAGAGCGGCCTCCGCCTAGAAGGGAAATCTCCGGAGCGGACACCTAACAAAACTCCCAAGCAGCCAAAAACTCCTGCCAAGAACGAATACAAAGGCAGTGCGTTGGACGACATGGCGGTGGAAGCCATGATTCACGACATGTTAGAGGAAGGCAAGCCTTCGTCTTATCTCTTGGATTTCGTCAAAATGATGCGTAAGAAGCCTGCACAGGACAAGCCCGCTGCCTCTCAGGCGGGAGCACGCTGGACGACGGAAGATGACTTGCGTCTCCGCGAACTGTTCCAGGAAGGCACACCCATCGCACAATTAGCCAGGGATTTCAACCGCACGTACAGTGCCATCCGTGCCCGCCTCAAGAAATTAGGCTTGATTGAATAAGTCTTAATTGACTAATATCCTTCTTCCCTTTTCGGCGCAGACCTCCGGCTCGTCTTTTTTGTGCTCGTTAATTCGTTCATTCGTTCATTCATTAACTCTTTTTCTCCGAAAAACTTGCATATGTCACTTTTTTATTGTACCTTTGCACCCGCAAAGGTTTTTTATCAAACCTAACATAAATACAGCGCATAGCGCAACAGGCATATACTATGACAAACCGTTATTTCTACCAAGCAAACATAGCAACATTCCTTGCGGAAGATACCAACTCTATCTTCGGCAAAATGTCGCGCGCGGATGAGATGGACACCGCCTCTACGCAGAAGTTCGCTTGGGAGCAAGAAATAACGATCATGAAAAACCTGCTTGCGCCATACTCCAACGAGCCCGCGCACATCATCTTCGAATATACCATTCCGCGTTTAGG
>CAMHOY010000011.1 GCA_946186915.1 uncultured Bacteroidales bacterium
CAGCTGCCTCCGGGCGAGCACATGCACTTCGAGCCGGGTTCGTACGCACAGATCATCATCCCTGAGTACGACATCGACTACGACCGCGACATGGACAAATCCCTCATCGGTGACCTCTATCTGCCGGCATGGCAGAAGTTCGGGCTCTTCAAACTCAAACAGAAGAACACCCAGGCTACCGTGCGTGCTTATTCGATGGCTAACTACCCCGACGAGGGCGACATCATCACCCTTACCGTCCGTATCGCTACCCCGCCCTTCAAACCGAAAGAGCAGTGCCCCAACGGACCGGAGTTCATGGACGTGCCCTGCGGTATCGCTTCCACGTATATCTTCTCACTCAAACCGGGCGACAAGGTGCGCATGAGCGGTCCTTATGGTGAGTTCCGTCCTGTTTATGACAGTAAGAAGGAGATGATCTGGGTTGGTGGTGGAGCCGGTATGGCACCGCTGCGTGCGCAGATCATGCACATGTTGAAGACCCGCAACTGCCGTGACCGTGAGATGCACTATTTCTACGGCGCGCGTGCTATCGACGAAGTCTTCTTCCTCGACGATTTCCTCGCGCTGGAGAAGGAGTTCCCGAACTTCCATTTCCACTTGGCGCTGGACCGTCCGGACCCGAAGGCGGACCAACTCGGTATCAAGTACACCCCGGGCTTCATTGCTCCTGTCATGGGCGACACCTACCTCAAGCAGCATGACGCTCCCGAGGACATCGAGTACTACCTCTGCGGTCCTCCTATGATGGCTAAGACCGTCCTCGACCTGCTCCACTCGCTGGGCGTCGATGACGCAGACATCCGCTTCGATAACTTCGGAGGATAACCGGAGAGCCTCCGGAGGCTGACAGCCATTCGGAACTAAAGAACGCGCGTATGTATGTACGCGCGTTTTTTTTATATCGTTATTGTGTTTGTGTCCGTTCCGGCACAAATGCACGCTAAATAAAAGAGACGGCCCGATGGTCGTCTCTTGGTTTGTAAGAACATCTAGCTAGATGATTCCGTCTTACTTGGCAGCTTTCTCTGCTTTTTTCTTCGCCTGATCAACAACAGCTTTGAACGCTGCGGGTTGATTCATAGCGAGGTCGGCGAGTGCCTTGCGGTTGATGACGATACCTGCTTTCTTGAGGCAGCCCATGAGTTGGCTGTAGCTCAGTCCCTCGAGGCGTGCAGCGGCATTGATACGCTGGATCCAGAGAGCGCGGAAGGTACGTTTTTTGTTCTTACGATCGCGGTAAGCATATTGCAAACCTTTCTCCCATGTGTTCTTTGCTACGGTCCATACATTAGCACGACCACCAAAGTTACCACGGGTGAGCGACATGATCTTCTTACGACGGTTGCGCGAAGCAACGTGATTTACTGATCTTGGCATGTTTCTGTCCTTTCACTTTAATGGTTAGTACTTAACGAAGCAACAGCATCTCGCGGATGGAGCGCATGTTCGTCTGATCAACAATAGCAACATGAGTCAAGTTGCGTTTTTGCTTTTTAGTCTTCTTCGTCAGAATGTGACTCTTGTAAGCGTGCTTACGCTTGATTTTACCGGTTCCGGTAAGCGTGAAACGCTTTTTTGCACCGGAGTTCGTTTTTACCTTTGGCATTTTGTAATAAATTGTTTAATTGTTAATAATACGTCCGACAGGCAGCCGTCGCGCTCTCGGCGCGAAGATAAAGGTAGGCCTTCGGGCGGTTGTTGTTGTTATTATCCCTTGCTACTCTTCGGGCTGAAGTTGAGGATCATCCTCTTGCCCTCGAGATTAGGCACATTGTCGGGTTTACCGTACTCGGCGAGGTCGTTAGCAAAGCGTGCAAGAAGGAGTTCACCCTGCTCTTTGAAGACGATGGAACGTCCGCGGAAGAAGACATAGGATTTGACTTTGTTTCCTTCCTTAAGGAACTCGATGGCGTGCTTGAGTTTGAAGTTGTAATCATGGTCGTCCGTTTGCGGTCCGAACCGTATCTCCTTCACCTCCATCTTCTTGGCATTTGCTTTCGCCTCTTTCTGCTTTTTCTTTTGGGCGTAGAGGAACTTCTGGTAGTCCACAACGCGGCACACCGGCGGGTTCGCGGTAGGAGCTATCTCGACCAAGTCGAGGTTCAAATCATCGGCAATCCGCATTGCCTGCTGAAAGGTATAAACACCTTGCTCTACATTGTCGCCGACGAGGCGCACTTCCTGGACACCGCGTATCTTGTCGTTGATACGATGGGGATCCTCTTTGATAACTCGACCGCCACGCGGTCTGTTAGGGGTTGTTGCTATAGTTTTTTCCTCCTATAAATAGTTATTAAACATCGTTTCTCGCGCGGACACAATACGCCCTACCCACGAAAAAGCGCACAAAGGTACGACATTTTTTTTGAACATGCAAGAAAAATGATTTTTTTTTCACTTTTTTCTACATTTATTTGCGCGCGTGAAATATTTTTTGTAATTTTGTGCGCTAATTTGAGAATTTTGTGCAAATCTTAAATACTACGCATATGAAAACGACAAGCAATCATGCCTTTACGGCTAAGAAAAAGTACGTTGTTGCCGCATCCCTGCTGTTAGCGCTGGTGATGATGAGTTGCAGTGAACGTCCGTACATCAACCAACCGGGTGACAATTCGTTTAACAACGAGACCATCCCTGTTCTCATACCGGACACGAACGGTATCGAGATTAGCATCGATAGTGCGATTGCGATTTGTAAGAGTATGGCACCTAATGCCGAGACGGGTGAGTTGTACAAACTGTCCGGTGTTATTTCGAAGAACACCACCAACCCGATGAGTGTGCCTCTGTCTTATGACAATATCAACTTTGACTTGACGGATAGCACCGGTACAATCGCCTGCTACTACACTAACAACTTGCTGAACAAGCCTTTCCGCAAGAATTCGGAAGTGCCGCGTGTAGGTTCCAAAGTGACGGTAATCGGTGTGCTGACTCCGTATCAGAAGGCCGGTACTACGACTACGACGCCGGAGTTGAAGAACAGCTACCTCGTTCGTATCGACTCGATGGTGTCTCCTCCTCCTTTCCCCGGTTGTCCGGACCCGGCAGAAGGCCAGATCAGCGCCAGTGATGCGGCGACAGAAGCATTGGCATTGCCGGATGATGGCAAGACCGCTTCGAGCGAAGCTTACGACATCCTTGGTGTAGTAACCGAAGTACTGGAGTTCACTTCCGGAAAGGCTACGTATATCATTTCGAGCAACGGCAAACAGTTCTTTGAGGTGTACCAAGGTGTCGGCTTGAACAATGAAACATTCCCGGACAAGGATTATATTCAGCCGAATGACACGGTTGTTGTGCATAGCAAGCTGTGCAACTACAAGGGCACGCCGGAGACCAGCGGCACGGCATCTCTTGTAAGCACGACGAACGCCCACTACGCAAACTAAATAATTAATTTCATATAACAAATGGCAAGTTTACAAAGAATTAGAAATCATGGCGCCCTGCTGATAGCGATCGTGGGCCTCGCCATGTTAGCATTTATCCTCGGAGACTTTTTGAACTCCGGTAGCAGTTTCTTCAACCGCAGTCGCGAGAATGTCGGTGTGATCGAGGGTCAGAAGATTCACTACACGGAGTATGAAGCGGCAAAAGACCAACTGACGGAGGTTTACAAGATTGAGAGCGGCCGCTCGGATTTTGACGAAGACATGAGTGCGCAGATCCGCAATCAGGTATGGAACATGCTGATGATGGACTACACGCTGCGTGCACAGGCTAAAGCAATCGGTATGGATGTGACCGTGGACGAGTTGAGCGAACTCTGTATCGGCGAGAATCCTCACCAGATTATCCGCGGTCGTCGCGCTTTCTACGACGAGAACGGACAGTTCAGCCGTGACGCGGTAAAGAACCTCATCTCCGCCATCAACGATGGCAGCGATGATGCGGAGCAGAACGCCAACCTGCAGCAGGCAAAGACCTATTGGCTGTATTGGGAGAAAGTGGTTCGTATCAGTCACCTGCAAGAGAAGTACACAGCGTTGCTTCAACATTTGTTGAAGGCTAACTCGCTGGATGCACAATTTGCATTCGATGCACGCGAGAAAGGCGTAAGTGCGGAGTTTGTAGCTCAGCCGTATTTCTCGATTGCTGACAGCCTCGTTTCTTACAGCGAGAGCGACATCAAAAAGCTCTACAAACAACACCTGTCGCAATACAAACAGACGCCGAACCGCGCTATCAAGTATATCGCTTTCGATATCGTTCCTTCGGAAGAAGACTTCAAAGCAGCCCAAGATCTGCTGACCAACCTTCAAGAAGAGTTCCGTACAACCGATGACATCAGTCTCGTAGTGAACACCAACTCGGATATCATGTACGACGGCCGTGACTACTCGGAGGAGACCGTTCCTGCACAGTACAAGGAGTTTGCTTTCGCCAAGGGTGCGAAAGCCGGTGATTGCACGGAGATTCTCTTTGAGAACAACACCTACTCGATGGCTCGCCTTATGCAGACGGGTTATTCGCTGCCTGACTCCGTAGAGTTGAAAGCCATCGTTGAGGGCGGTGAGGATCAAGAGTTAGGATGGTTCAAGGCTACTGACCTGCCGAAGAACATTGCCGAACCTGCATTCACAGGCAAGCGCGGTACACGTTTCACGGTAGCGCAAGGCATGGGCGAGCAGACCTATGAGATCATGGAGCAAAGCAAACCGACTCCGAAAGTGAAGTTGGCTATCCTCGCCCGCGAGGTATCTCCTTCGAGCAAGACCTACTCGATCATCTACAACCGCGCAAAGCAGTTCATCGTAGATAACCCGAATGCTGAGTCATTAGAGGCGGCTGCACAAGAGGCAGGCATTGCTGTGGTTCCGCAATATAACCTGACAGCCAACACCGACAAGGTAGGCCAGCTCAAGAACAGCCGTCCTATCGTTCGCTGGGCTTTCGAGGTGAAAGAAGGAAAAGTATCGGATGTCTTCGAGTGCGGCCAGCAGTTCATCGTAGCTGCGCTGACGGAAGTGAACGACGGCGAGTACCGTTCGTTAGAGTCCGTTCGTCCGGAACTGGCTTACGAGGCTACCAACAATGCCAAATCTGCGTACATCAAAAAGCAATTGAAGGACGCCAAGACCTTGGAAGAGGCTGCTGAGATTCTCAAGCAACCGGTTCAGTCCATCGAGCGCGTCTCGCTGGCAGATAACCGTTTCGGCAATGCCGGCATGGAGCCTGCAGTAATTGGCAAGACCCTCGCTATCGGTGAGAATGCATTGAGCGAACCTATCCAAGGCAACACGGGTGTGTTCGTTGTACGCACGGGTGCCGCAAACAACGCAGCAGACGCCTTCGATGCGGATGCAGAGAAAGCACAGTTAGCAGCACGTTATGCTTACCTGCCTTATCAGGCAATGCAACTCATTGAGGACAAGGCAGAGGTGACAGACAACCGCGCTAACTTCCAATAATCGCGTACGCGCGTATTATTAATAAGGAGAATAATACAAGGTGAAAGGCGAGAACCATATATCGCCGTGGGTGTGGGTACCATCGTTGTACTTCACAGAAGGTATCCCCTATTTTTTGGTAAACAGCATCTCCGTGATGCTGTTTACCAAAATGGGAGTGCCTAACGATCAGTTGGCGTTCTTCACCACTCTGCTCTATTTCCCGTGGTTTCTGAAAGGCTTGTGGAGCCCGTTCGTGGATATCCTGCGTACGAAGCGCTGGTGGATTATCGCGATGCAGGCACTGCTGACGATACTTTGTATCGCACTGACTATCAGCCTTCCGCATCCCGATGCCGCAACCATTGCCTCCAAGGCCACTACCGCAGGCACGTTCCGTTTCACACTGATACTTTTCATCATCGCCGCATTCGCGTCCGCTACGCATGACATCGCCGCTGACGGCTTTTATATGCTGGCGCATGACAGTCAGAGTCAGGCGGCATTCGTAGGAATACGTTCTACCTTCTACCGCATCGCGGCCGTATTCTCGCAAGGCGTTTTGGTATATATCGCCGGTTCGATAGAGAACAAAACGGGTGATATCCCGTTCTCCTGGCAAGTGACACTGGGCGTGACGAGCGTGCTGATGCTGCTTGTCACACTCTACCACTCGTTCCTCCTGCCCCGCGCAGCGGAAGACCAACCGCGTGAAGGCGTACATGGCAAACAGGTGTGGGCGGAACTCAAAGAGTCGTTCGTAACGTTCTTTACCAAACCCGGCGTAGCTCTGGCAATAACATTTATGTTATTGTACCGTCTGAGTGAAGGCTTTCTGGTGAAACTCAGCCAGCCGTTTCTGGTGGACGCCAAAGAGACCTTTATCCGCGAGGGACAGATTCTCGGCGGCGGACTGGGATTGAGCACCGATACGGTGGGCATTCTATACGGCACTATCGGCGTCATCTGCCTGTTACTCGGCGGTATTTTAGGCGGTATTTATATCTCCCGCAAAGGGCTGAAACGCTCTATATGGCTGATGGCGGCAGCACTGACCTTGCCGAGTTTTGTCTATTGTTACTTGAGCATGGCGCAACCGGAGTCACTTTGGCTGATCGGCACAGCCGTCAGTTTCGAGCAGTTCGGCTACGGATTCGGCTTCACGGCTTATATGATGTATATGATGTATTTCTCGGAAGGGAAATACAAGACTTCGCATTACGCGATATGCACCGCCTTCATGGCGCTATCGATGATGATTCCGGGCTTTGTAGCCGGTGCCATCGAGATGGCGGTCGGTTATACCGCTTTCTTCTGGATAGCCAATGCCTGCAGCATTACGACTTTTGTAATAACGTACTTTGTATATAAACGACTAGTGAACTAGTAAAATAGTAGACTGGTTGACTATATTAAAAATATCTTGCTATGACGAAACGAATCATCCCTGATGCCATCACCAGTTGCAATCTGCTTTGCGGCAGTATAGCCGTTTTTCTTGCTACGCAAGGCGCATTCATCTGGGCATTTGTGTTCATCCTTGCAGGGGCCTTCTTCGATTTCTTCGACGGCCTGAGTGCCCGCTTGCTGAAAGCGCCGAGTCCGATAGGTATCCAATTGGACTCATTAGCCGATGATATCACCTTCGGTTTGGCTCCGGCGATGATGCTGTTCAGTTTTCTGCGTCCCATTCTGGGCTGGTGGGCAGGTTTGGCCTTGCTGATGGCGGCATTCTCGGCTTTGCGTTTGGCCAAATTCAATGTCGATGAACGCCAGCATGACTCGTTTATCGGATTGGCTACTCCGGCGAACGCCATCTTCTGGGGAGCACTTTGCTGTTTGCCTGTCTCGGTAATTGCGTACGACTGGATCGCGTGGGTGCTTATCGGTTTGTCGTTCCTCAGCTGCTACCTGATGAATGCGGAGATACCGTTCTTCAGTTTCAAATCTTTCCGCAAAGACAAGACGACCGTAATAGGTTTTGTACTGGGCTGCTTGGTTTTGATTGGTTTTTGTATCGCAAAAGCCATCGCCGCCAAGCATATTGAGTTCGCCCTCTTCAGCGGCACAGCGTGCATCCTTTGGTATGTGGTGCTGAATCTGCTGTTGCTGTGTACCCCGAAAAAGAAAAAGTGCACAGCATAAAACCTGCATATAATAAGCACTTAATAAGGACATAATAAGGATTAACCCCTATCAGTTACTACCATGAAAAAGATTATTCTTATCCTATTCAGTTTCTGTTTCTCCATCGGCATGATGGCGGAGACCTATACTATTGTGTTCAAGAGCGGTAATGGCGCCGGAGACTCGGGTTCCAAGATATCGGACCTGAGCAAGATCGTCCTGAGCGCGACGGATAACTGCGTAGAAAGCGTTGTCCAAGCCAATAATATCTACAATGCCGGTTCAGGCAAAGGGATCAAAGGCGGAACGGGAACGGCGAAAGGCGAGTTGACCTTGGGTTTGAACGCCACCTATCAGATTACTTCCCTAACCGTTTTTGCCGCTTCTTACACTAATAAATCGGACACGACCAACGGCAAAGGAATCCTTGTGTGCGACGAGACGATAGAATGGCAAAAGGGGAATAAGATGGATATTCTCCCATACACCGTCAAACTCAATAAAGCGCTTAACACGATTTCTATTGCCGCCACGACGGATAAGAACAACCGCTGGTATTTACAGAAGATCGTGTTCGAGGCACCTGATCCCCAACCGCTTAAAGCACAACTTGGAACGCCATTCAATCTGGATTTCGGCAGCGTGCCTATCGAAGAAGGTGAAACGACGGAAGATGTTGTCAGCGTTAACATCACCGGCAAACATGTGGACGGTGCTATTCAGCTATCGCTGTCAACAGGAAAGGTCTTCTCCCTTGGAAGCAACACTTTACCTGCCGAAGGCGGTGAATTAGCCATCATTTATAGGTTGGACTATTCCGGCACAGCCAACGATAACCTGACTATCAGCGCGAAAGGACTGGACGGCAAGACAACGAATATCTCTCTTCCAATCAAGTTATCCGGCTATAAATACACTCCGCCATCCATTGACGTTGATTCCAGTTGTATGGCGATAGGTCCAATGCCGAGTCTGTATTACGAGCCGGCACAAGGAACGCAGGATTCCGTACTTAAGTCCCGTTTGGGAGCCATCATCATTTGTGGCGTACGCTTACGCTACGGCAGCGGGACACTGCACACCTGGGACGGTTTTTATAAAACCGACCGCGACACCATGACCAATCAGGTGCTTGATATGTACTCGAACGAGGTCCGTTATTTTGATTCGGAACGTCCGGCAGCCGCGGTAGCCAATTTCGATATTGAGCACATGTTGCCGAAGAGTTGGTGGGGGCGCACGGTCAACGGCGCTTATTGTGATTTATTCCATTTAGTGCCGGGCGATGCATCAGCCAACCGCAGTAAGTCCAACCATGCTCCGGGCATTCCCGGCGACACGACTTTCTGGAACGGTTCATTCGCTACCGGTAGCGGTGAGGTGTATGGATTATCGAAAGTGTTCTGCCCCGCCGATGAATACAAGGGCGATTTCGCCCGAGCCTATTTCTACATTGCTGCGTGTTATGGTGATTCTTTAGTGTGGGAACAGGAGGGTGAACCTGGACTGGCCATGACCAACGCCCATTGGCAGGAGTTCCGACCGTGGTTACGTGATTTACTCGTCTCATGGCACAGGATGGACCCTGTAAGCGAGAAAGAGAAAGCACGCGCGATTGAGGTGAACAAGATCCAAGGCAACCGGAATCCGTTTATCGACTATCCGGAATTAGTAGAATATATTTGGGGTAACAAACAAGGTCAGGCAGTTGATTTCCGGACCCTTACCCAGAGTTACGGCGACGAGTACGGACGCGCTGAAGGCGTCTGTAATACCGAAGAGGAAAATCAGGCAGCGCGCAAGGAGATTCGGAACGGGCAGATAGTCATTCTACGAAACACGTCAGTTTTTAGCATCTTAGGACAGGTCATTCAATAAGTGTGTCAATTTTTACACATTTATCGTGAATATCTGCACGCGCGCGTAGGAAATTATGTGTAATTTTGCACCCGAATTTGGATGCATACATTTAACACAATTTATCATATGAAAAAACAACTATTCTTCGGAGTGATTCTGGTAGTGATGACGTTACTGCCAAACACTTTGTTTGCACAGTCTACGGAGGGTACTGATTTCTGGGTAACCCTGATGCGTGGTGACGAGCGTAATTATGACAAGTTATTGCTTACCTTCTCGGCCAACCATGCGACCAAAGTGTACATTGAGAACAAAGAGACCGGGTACAAAGACACTGTGGCGGTGGGTGACAACGACATCCAACAGTTAGACCTCAGTACCAACGAGGAGTCGTGCTACGTAACCGATTTACAAGAACAGACACCTGTATATCGTGCTTTGCATGTAACCTCGGATAATCCGATTTCATTGATTGCTGCGAACTATAAGGATAAGTCCTTTGATGTGGCTTCTATTCTTCCGACATCAGCCTTGTTGAGCGAATACCGCATTCAGTGCTATTCTCCGACGGCGCACGAGGACAATGCACAAGGAAGTCAATTTGCGATTATTGCAGCCGACGATGACGTGGTAGCAGATATCGTTCTTACGGCAAACACTGATAAAGGAGAGGAGGCCGGCGATACGCTCACTACCGACACGCTGAAGAGAGGGCAGGTATATTATGTTTGGACGGGTTATGGTTCCGGCCTGGATAAAGACTTTACCGGCACAGAGGTAAAAGCACGTAACGGCAAGAAGATTGCTGTCTTCAACGGCAACTCCCACACCAATATTCCGAATGGCATTCGTGACCGCGACCATGTATTCTCCCAAGCCATGCCAATCAACTATTGGGGACGTCGCTTTGCAATCACGTCTTCATTAACTACCATTGATGGTCAGGCCTCAGGTTCTTACTGGGAGCGTATCGATAAGATTCGCGTTCAGGCGCTGGTGGATAGTACGGTAGTGGTACTCGATGGTGATACCATCCATACCTTCAGTTTCCTGGAGGGTGACGATGAAGACAAAAAGCACTTCTTCGAATTCGACTTCGGAGCAAAAGATGCTAAAACCGATTATTCAGGTGACGGGAAGCACAAATGGTATGATGGTGTGAGCCATTATATCGAGACTTCATGCCCCTGCGCTGTGCACTTGTTCATGACAAGCGACCGCTATGACCATAAGAGCGGGAAGTACTGCAACGGTGACCCTTCGGAGATTTGGGTAAACCCGATTGAGCAGAAAATCAAAGAGTTAACGTTTGGTACATTCCAGACGAAACAAGTTACAGACCACTTTATCAATATCATCACAACTAAGGACAATTATAAGTCCGTTAGATTGGATGGTGATGACATCTCAGGTCAATTCCAAGAGTTGAACGGCAATGCCGATTATATGTTCGCGCGTTTAACAGGCGTCATCAACGGCACACACACCTTGGTTTCCGACTCCGGATTCATCGCTCACGTATATGGTTTTGGTGAGAAAGAGAGTTACGGATACCCTGCCGGAGGTAACACCAAAGACCTGTCAGCTACGCTGTATATCGATGACATACCTTATTCTCCGGATGGTGACAACCTCCTCTGCGGTGACAAGAGTGTACTCTTTGAGTGCCGCCTGGATTACGAACCCGACAGTATATACTGGTTCTTCGGCGATGGCGCAGACACCTTGCTGATTGGTGTAGATTCCATTCGCCACTTCTACGATGTAGGTGATCGCGGCAATGTAAACTTCGAGGCCTACGTGAAGATCTTCCGTGAGATAGGTTCACACGATGATGATTGCTACGAATGGACCGCGTATGATTACGATAGCATTCATTTCCATGTGAATGTAGGCATGCCGATCATCGAAGTGAAGCGTATTGAGATCCCGCGTTGTATCGAGTTAGGTACAGCGACAGATATCAAGATCGTTCTGTTCAACCCCGCAAAAGTCGATCTGACGAGTGACAGCGTGAAGATCACCTTTACGCAGGCAGCATTAGATGCAAAATTTAAGAACGAAGATATAAAATTCATTGGCGACTCGGTGATTGTCGTACATGTGCCGGCTGACACTCCGGATCGTACGCCGTTCAACATGCATATCCATATCGGCTCGAAATGCGAGTCCACCGTCTTCGACAAGGATATCGAGTTCCATATGGAATATGCCATCAAACAACTGGAGCAACGCTATAACAATGTGTTAGGCTTGATTGCTTCGAAATATACGGATAAGAAGTTGAGCGATTTCGAATGGTATCACGACAGTGTATTGGTTGCGAACCAGCAATCTGCGGTACTCTTCTTGGATGAGAAAGATCCGCAGACGAGCGGTGATTACTTCGTTTGCTACATCGTTCAGGAAGCAGGCAAGGAGCCGTTCAGAGAATGTACCTGCCCGGTAACCTTCAATCCGGATGGTACAGGCCACTCCTTCACTCCTGACGAGACGGGTCTGGATATCTCCGGAACGGTTGCCATCAAAGGCAATACAGCATTCGTCAATGCCGACTGGAAAGGCAAAACCGATATCGAATGCTACGCCCAATGGATTAGCGTAACCGGTTCCACAAGTCCCAAATACGATATTCCGGATGGCGGACGTACTATTCCGACTCCGACAGAGAATGGATTCTATATCCTGCGCGTGGTAACAGACGGCGCCGGTCGTAGCTTCAAAATCTATATTAACCACTAATCATCAGGGAGGACACAGATATGAGAAATATATTCCAATACGTACTGATTGCAAGTGTTGCTCTTAGTTTAACCTGCGCTCCTGCAGCCGTTTATGCAATGCCGGAACCGGCACCTGCGGCACAAACCGCACAACAGAAAGCGGCGGAGCAGAAGAAGAAAGAAGCAGAGAAAAAGAAGAAAGAGGCAGAGAAAGCCAAAGCACAAAAGGCCAGAGAGAAAGCCAAAGCCGCGGCTGCCAAAGAAAAAGAAAAAGCCAAAGCTGCCGCTGCTAAGCAACGCGAGGCAGAGAAACGTCAGCAAGAGACAGAAAAAGCCAAAGTTGCTGCTGCCAAAGCAAACGAGCAAAAGAAAGCAGCAGCAGAGAAACAGCGTGCTCAGCAAGCGAAAGCGAATGAGCAGAAACGCGAAGAAGCTGCCAAAGCTGCAGCCAAAGCCCAAGCGCAACGCGACAAAGAGGCCGCAGAGCGCGCTAAGGTAGCTGCACAACGCGAGGAAGCCAAACTCAAGAAAGAGGCTGAAACAAAGGCCAAAGAAGAGAAAGCTATCCGCGATTACGAGAAATACCAGGAGAGTCTGGCTAATCCAAAACCGGAGGTTATCTCCCTCTTTAACCTCGGTCTTCGTGTCGGTTACTCGGCTTTGATGGATAAGATCCAACCGTCTACAGATGGTTCACTCTGGGGCGCCGGAACACTCAACCGCAGCAATGCCCTGCAGCAACTGAAAGGCGGCGGAGGTGTCGGTTTGAACCTTACCTATAACCTCGAGTACGAACATTTCCTCTTCGAGACAGGTTTGGACTTCCGCTTCCTCAATTCCACCTCGACGTACGGCTTTACCGCTACGCGTTCAGACTTGGCTTATGGCGCGAGATACGACTATCTCTTCGATAACCTCAAAGAGAGCCGTAATATGATGCAGATTGGTGTGCCGGTGATGTTCGGCGCGCAGTTCAGCCGCTATTACTTCCTCTTGGGAGCGAAGATATACTATTCGCTCTGGAACTCCTACAGCCAGAGCGGTCGCTATGATATTACCGTAACAGACCCCATGTATCTGGAGCCTTACGGTATGGGTATTCATGAGTTGAACGGCCAGACCAACCAGAAGATTCAGTTCAAGCAACCGGATGTCAGCCTTGCTGCGGAATTTGGTATCGACCTGGACGAGTGGTTACAGGCGCAGCCAAGTAATGACAAAGACGCGAAGAAACGTCGTCAACAGGTGAAAGCCGGTCAACGTCTGCCGTTCGGCCGTGAGCACATACATTACCGCGTAGCGTTGTTCGCCGAGTACGGCGTACTGAATATCAACGGTACTCCGGCGGCTAAACCCGTAGAGTTCGCGGACAACCAAGTACCGGTACAGCGCAGCAACACGATGCTCGCTATGAACGGCGACAGCAAACTCAACCCGCTCTTTGTAGGTGCGAAATTCACCGTACAGTTTGAGTTTCCGGGTAAGAAAGCCCGTCCTGTTCCGCCGCCTCCTGCTTATGCAATCTATAGCGTAGTGGATGAGCGCACGAACGAACCGCTGAAGGTTGCCTTCGTAGAGACACGTGGCACCGAGTCCGGCAAGATTGCCCTGCGTGAGAAACAGATCGGTCCGAAGGGATTCCGTCAGAAACATGCTGTCGGTAACTTCACCGTTGAAGCCAAATCAGAGAACTACTACCCTGCTTCGCAGCAGTTCACCATCGAGAAAGTGGGTTCCACACAATACGTGACCATCGCTCTCAAACCGATGCCCGTCCTGCGCGTACGTGTATATAATAAGGAGACAGGCCTCGCTGTTCCGGCAACCGTACAGATCCTTAAGGAGAATGTTACCGAACCGGCTTACAGCCTGGCTACCGATTCTACTACCGGTACCACCAGCAAGATGCTGGAGGAAGGTCCGAAATATTCGATCCATATTGCACAGATGGGTTACGACACACTCGATATGCCGATTGCCTTCATAGGCGATTCGATGAATATTGCCCTGTCGCCGGTTAAGAAAGGCGAGGTATTCATTGTGAAGAACCTCCACTTCGCCACCAACAAGACGCGTATCCTTTCCCGCTCGGAAGAGGCACTCAACGACCTCTATATGTACCTCGCGCGCAACCCGAAAGTACGCATTAAGATCGTCGGTCACACCGATAGCGTAGGTAAAGACGAGGCGAACCAGAAGTTGTCTGACGGACGTGCAAACGCTGTGATGAATGACCTTATTGAGCGTGGTATCAGCGCGGATCGCATGCAGGCAGAAGGCCGCGGCGAGACCCAACCGATCGACACCAACGACACCGATGAAGGCCGTCAAAACAACCGTCGTGTAGAAATCGAAATCCTGTAAAATATAATCATCTGAGATATGAAACGATTCATCAAATCGCTAACATTAGTAGCATTGTTTGCAAGTTACTGTATCCCCTCTTGGGCGCAAGCACCCTCTACGGAAGGACAAGACTTCTGGGTGACATTCCTGCAATGGAACCAGGACGCTCCTGGAGAAGATAAGAAGAATCGCGAACTTAAACTTACTATTTCTGCAGTGGAAGAGTGCGACGTACAGATTGTGAACCCCTCTACCGGTTTCAGCCGCGATGTCCATGTCCCTGCAAATAGCAGTGTAGAAGAAGTTATCAGTAAAGGTAACAATAACGATGCTGAAAACAACGAAAAAAGTTGTTACATCATGGAGAATGAGACACCCGACTTATACAGGGCGCTGCATGTCACTTCAACCAAAACCATTTCCCTCTTTGCCGGTAACTACCTCAACAAATCGTTCGACGCTGCCAATGTGCTTCCTACTCCGGCACTTTTGGACGACTACTTGATTCAAACCTACCCTCCTTCTGATCATGAGGATAAACCGCAAGGTAGCCACTTTGCCATCATTGCGGTCGAAGATGGAGAAACAACTGTGGATTATAATCTGACAGCAAAGACTGCCGGTGGCAAAACAGGCGCACAGTCTGTAACGCTGAAGAAAGGACAAGTATGGTATGTATGGACGGGAAAAAACAAAGATGATGCAGCTGACTTGTCCGGCACTACTGTCAAAGCGCGTGACGGCAAAAAGATTGCTGTCTTCCAGGGTTGTCCGCATACCAACGTTCCGGACCGGGTGCGTGACCGTGACCACCTTTTCTCGCAGGCTATGCCTACAGCATACTGGGGATCGGAGTTTGCAATCACCACTTCGCGCAAACACCGACGCGATATCGTAGCTGTCATGGCTATCAACGATGGTACGGAGGTGTATATCAATAGTGAAGACGGTGAACCGCAGTTAGTACACACGTTTAATTTTAATTCCTCTGACCCGCAGGAGCGCAAGCATTATTGGACCTTTGAAATCGGTGAATTTCTGGCCTACTGCGCAGATGATGAGGGACAATCACCTTCACATGGTCAACTTCCACCTCCATTGATTGTCGATTCGTCCTGTTATATAACTACCTCTTGCCCTGCCGGCGTACACCTCTTTATGGTATCCAATCGTTATGACAACGTGGTTCCAAAAGTAAAAAGTGACACCTTGGTAGATGACCCGGCGATGTTGTGGATCAGTCCAATTGAGCAGGTGATTAAACAGATTAATTTCGCTACCTATCAGACAAAAATGGCGAAGTTCCACTATATGAATATCGTCACGCCGACAGCTGATATTAACGACATGGTATGGACGGATCAAAATGGAGATAAGCATAATATTGCGGAGCATTTCCACCCTGTTCGAGGTACTGATAATGAGTATTCGTTTGCTCGTATCGAGATTCAACATGGCAGTCATAACCTGAAAGGCAAGACCGGATTCCTTGCGCACGTATATGGTTATGGAGAACGCGAGTCGTACGCATACTCGTGCGGTTCTTCTACCATCCAGCGCAGTATATCCTTCAACGATACGCCGCTGGAGATTGATAGCATCAGCAAGACCTCCTTCTGCGTAAATGAAGAGATTGAGATGAAACTCAATATCGGTAATAACGATTACCAGAGCGTACACTGGGACTACGGAGACGGTGTCACCTACGATTCTGACCCGGACGCCCCCAACAGCGAAAAGAAAATGTCCACCCATACTTACACCTCTCCGGGTTGGTACGACCTGAAGGTGACGGCTGTGTACCGCAACCCGTGTACCGGAACACAACACACGGATCCGCTTGGCCTGCGATTCTACGTGTCGCGCCCCGATACGATTCGTCATACCGGCAGCGATTGTGTAGCGGAGGATTACTCGGGCGAGATGGTTGTTCTTGATACTATGACGTATGGTTGCGACTCCGTTGTTATTACCCAGAAATTCCTCCATCGGAAATCTTCGTACGAGTATAGCGTGACGGCTGAAGATGCTTACACCCTCAGGGATTCGACCTACACGACTTCGACGGATGTCACATGGACGACGCGCAACTCGAATAACTGCGACTCCACAATCACATGCCATATTCAGATTGTGAAGTGCCTCAACATGCAGATTGAGAATAAGCCGGATCAACAGTTCACCTGTGCCGGCCAGAACATGGAGATACCGTTCTCTTACAGCCGTGACGGCGGACACCTCAATGCGTATCTCTATAAGGTGATCCAGGATCCGACAAGTCCGCTTGGTTACCGCCTGATTGATAAGACGCAAGTAACGATTGAGGAGAAAGGCGAATCCGAAGGTCGTAAACGCGGCTTGATTAGCCTGCCTGTGGACACCTGGAGACCGGGTTACTACGTAGGTTGTATCCAGATGGAAGATGCTAACTGCAAGATTACCGAAGGCGGCATTGAGCAGCCGGCTATCGAGCAATCGACGGCATTGAACCTCACCATTAAGTATCCGGAGAATATCATTGCCTTTAAGTTCAATAATGTCCTTGCCGTATATCAAAGCGGCTTTGGAGGCAACAAGGGTTATGACTTCGTGGCTTATCAGTGGTACCGCAACAACGAGAAGATTGACGCACTCAAGAATCCGTCTGCCGCAACTTCTATCTACCATAGCGAGGAGATCTTCACCTCCGGCGATGAGTACTATGTTGTGCTCACGGAAAGCGGCAAAGACCCGCTGGCTTCTTGCTCGTTCACCGTTCCGGATGATCTGGATAACTATGATGTGAAGAAGGAGGATACTTTTACGCAAGAATATAACGATGATAATACGGCCAACAAGAAGATGATTGACAATCGTATCTGCGTCGAGATAGAAGGACGGATTTACGACATGTACGGTCAACGCGTGAAATGACCCAAAGCAAGTCACAAATAACTACGCTGCTACGCAGTAACAGTATTTTCCTATCGCTAAGCCTGGTGCTCATCGTAGCATTGGGCTTAGCCCTTTTATATGTCCCGAAAGGCGACTTGCATCTCTTGCTATGCGACCGCCACACGCCCGCACGCGATATATTCTACAGGTATTATACGCAGGTGGCGGAGTGGTTTCCATACGCGCTATGCGCCGCCATCCTCCTTTTCGGCCGTCTCGGAGACGGACTGTTTGCGTCCGCCTGCCAGGCCTTCTCTGCGCTCACCACACAGCTCATCAAGCATATCCTGGTTGCCCCCAGACCCCTTACATGGTTCGCGGAGCATAGGCCGGATGTCCAACTGCCCTTGACGGAAGGCGTGACGATGAACTACTGGCTCTCATTCCCCTCCGGCCACACGACATCTTTCTTCGCCCTCGCGCTGGCGCTGTCCATCTTACTATCAACCAGGATGCCTAAAATCCCCTGTATCCTGGTACAAATAGTGCTCTTTGCGCTGGCGGCTCTTGGCGGTTACAGCCGCATTTATCTGAGCCAGCATTTCACAGCGGATGTCTTCGGCGGCATGATCGTCGGATGTCTCATTACCATCGTGTGCTACGTTGTTTTTTACCGCTTTGAGGACAGAAAATGGTACAATTACCGTGTTTTTACAAAAAAATGACCCCTGAAGTGCATTTTTTTTCAAAAAAATTTGGTCAATTCAAAAAAAAGCAGTACTTTTGCACCCGCTTTCGAAAAGGAAGTAAGATTGAGGGCGTTTAGCTCAGCTGGTTTAGAGCATCTGCCTTACAAGCAGAGGGTCTGCGGTTCGAATCCGTAAACGCCCACAAGAATAAAACACACGAAATCAATAAGTTACAGAAATGTGGCTTATTGATTTTTCTTTTTGCCAGCATATAGTTGCACTTATTTTGCACTCCTCGTAAACGGTTGATTTACAAATTACTACTCTTTTACTACTCTTTTACTACGTTTTTGTAGTTTTCCAAAAGAGTGCAACAAGAGTGCAACAAATTACAACTATGGCAAAAGTATCAATCATTCTCGACCAGAGAAAAGCCGACAAACAAGGTCGGTTCCCAATCAAGTTGCGCATCAGCGCACAAAGTTCTAACACGTCGATTTCGACGAATGTGTTCGTTTCTCCACGTGACTACATCGGAGAAGCCGAGCATGCGGTGGCACGTACATGCGCCAACGCAAAGCAGATCAACAGAGACATCTGCGAACTTCATTACATGTATATTAGTGCTATCATGGAACTGGAGCGCAGCGGGCGGCTTCTAACAATGAGTGCTGCCGACATCCGGGATTACGTAAACAAGGGCAAAGAGTTTGTTTCTGAACACACGTTCAGCGATACCCTTATCGAATATCGCGATAAATGCCGTGCAGCAAAGACGCAACAAGGATATGACTATGCGCTACAGATGATGGAACGGTTTGTCGGAAAAAAGAAGTTCTTGTTTGAGGAGATAGACTATCTTTTTTTGAGCGATTTTGAGCGCTGGATGGAAGATAACGGTCTCGGTATGTCAAGCCGCAGCATCGTATTCCGGAATATGCGCACGGTTTATAACTACGCGATTAACAATGACTGGGTAAATATGCAGTCCTACCCTTTCCGGAAGTTTAAGATTAAGCATGGCAAAAAAGAAAAAGAATATCTTCCGGAAGATAAGATGCGTCAGTTGCTTGCGCTTGACCTTTCCGGTGTGCGAAGCACCGGAATCGCTCTCGCGCGTGATTTCTTCGTTCTGTCTTTCTTGCTATGCGGAATAAATCCCGTTGACCTGTTTAACCTACCCATGCAAAAAGACACTATATGTTTCGTCCGGCAAAAGATTCAGTTCCGTGAGCCGGAGGCAGTCCATATCGGCATTCAGCCAGAAGCGGATTATCTGATAAGCGAGTACAAAGGTATATCGCATTTGCTCAATTTGTCGGAGCACTATCATTCCTATTATAGTTTCTACTATTTCATAAGCCATCGGATCAAGAAACTTGGTGAAATGATAGACTGTCCGGACTTGTCATTATACTGGGCTCGGTATTCATGGGCAACGTATGCCTGTAAGTTAGGTATGCCTGATAGTATTATTAGTAAGGCTCTTGGTCATGCTGATGCGTCATTAGCGATGAGTACGTATGCTACATTTGATTGGAAATTGGTAGATGAAGCAAATCGGAAAGTGATAGACTATATACTTGGAAATAAGGAATAAAAAACCGGACGAGTAGTTACTCTCATCCGGTCCCAACACGAAGATTATGGTCTTCAGTGCTTAATTCCGAGTGCAAAGGTACTGCTTTTTTTTGACATATGCAAGAAAATAGGAAAATTTTTCTGATATTTTCCTATTTTTCTGCATTTTTGCTCAAAATCATTCGTGATTACTGCATTTAGGGCAGTCGCAAACGATGCGAAGAAGACTACCGGCAAGGGCACAAGCCACATCACCTGTGATATAAGCTATCTCTTCTCCGTGATGAGGAATACCACAAGCCTCAGCAAGATCATCACCAAGGTGCCGGAGTTCGTGACTAAAGGTATTGACTGTTTCTTCCTCCGTTGTACTCCGTCCTATTACCATCACGCTCGTCCGAGTGTCAAGGTTGGAATAAGTCATACCAGTATCATCGCGGAATGCTTTTTGCAAATGCCGCTCTGCACGCATGTATTCCGATGCTCTGATGCCTATCTCGTCCAACTTAGCCAATATCTCCTGCGCATCGTCCTTAGCCGCAGCCATATAGACATAGACATGCCAGTCGTATCGCTCTATGATTATTTCATCGCGGATCATAGCATATCTTCCCAATAGACGGTACAATCGTCCTTCATGCAGGTATCAGCGTAGAATCTGACAAACGGCATACCCTCGTAACCGTCTGGGTCGTTGATGTAGTCGGACACATAGCGTACCAGGTGCAGTTCATCGGCGATAGACGAGCCGTAGAAGTCCGCCTTGGCCATGTTTGCCACGTATAGCGCATCATAGATATGCTTGGTGTGCAGTTCTATGCCTGCGTTCTTAAACATCAACTCCAATCCCTCTTTGGTGATTGGCTTGATTTTACTGCCGGTCTTGTCGCGCATCATGCCGACTGCCCAGTCTAACATACGCTGGTTGAAGTGCCAACCGTAGTTGCTCAGATACTGCCTCATGTCACGGGGCATATCTTCATATATTGTTTTATTCATAATAGTCAAAATTAAGGGTAGGGGTGGTTGTTTCCGATTTGGAAAATACCACTCCTACCCGGTTACAGATTTTAGTAACCTCCGTGGCGACGGCGCATCTCTGCTTCCTCCATACCGCGACGATAGCCCTCGCGATAAGAGTCATTGCCACGCTCGGCATAATCGCCACCTCCATACTCGGCTTCCATTTCTTCTATGCTTTCGCATACTTCGGTAGCCAGACGTTTGAGGCTTTTTGCCTTCTCTTTGAACTCACGCAGATCCTCGCTGCCTGAGCCGCCTTTCTTGCGGATAATGAAAAGTCCCATAACGGTGTCCTCCTACTTTTTATTCAGTGCCTCAGAGAGCATGCCTTTTATCTCCCCAATAGACTTTTCCAAACCGTCAACACGGCTACTAAGACCTTCCATCGCTTTCGCGTTTTCAGCTGCGCGGCGGACTTGGGGATTCAACTCCGCTATCAATTCGTCACATCGCCCTACAATCTCCCTGTGTTTCTCGATGGACGCAAGAGCCTCAGCACTAATATTGCGCATGGACTCTATCTCGCGCAGGATTTCGTCTTTATTATCAGATACTACAATCTTCTTGTCATCGTAGTGGAAGATAACGGCATCAGTCGGGAGTTGCTTGAACTCAAACGGATGTTCGCCAATCTTCACTTTGACATCCACGGTTGTCTTCTGCTGGAGAGGAAAACCGGGTTGAAATGTGGTTATCGGATTCGAGATAGCGGGGACGCTTACCTCGGTTACTTCGCCTGTCTCAACGGACAAGGTTGGGTCTTTTCTGAGCACATAAATAGGCGTGCCCTTTCTGAGTGTACTGAACATGTTGTTTTACTTTTTTTGATTAACCTTGAGTTGTTGCTGTCGCCGCAGCGGCAGTACCGAGTAATTGCAGGGTACTGCTCTCGCGGTCGTAGTAGAACTCATAAACACCCGTGCCCGGGATGTCAGCAATCGTCAACGGATCACCACCGACTTTTGTTGCTGCCTGAGTACCACCATTAGCGGTGAATACGATAGGAAGCGTAGCGGTTGCTCCATCAGGAAACGCTTGCGAAATCTTGATAAGCATGGTGCCACGAGGACCACTTACGCGGTACGACGGGAGGGTGAATGTCGCGGCTGTTGCACTGACGGTTAAACCCGTTGTCGGTAACAACAGAGACCCGCGACGATTCACAAGGAGCAACGGTAAGAAATTAAAGAAGTCCCACATAGTGCCCTCCTTTCTTTCTTATCCGAAGAATCCATTACCTCCATAGCCGTAGCCATAACCGCTCAATCCAGCAAACGCCAATGCAGCCGTCGGAACGCCTGTTACTTGCGAATAAGGGATGGTTACGGTCTGAGGCATACAGCCCTTGATAGCCGTTACTTCTTTGCTCAACTCGCCAAGAGAAGCTGCAATAGGAGCAACTGTCTGACCAACGTAGGCTTGGATAGCCGCCGTCTGGTTAGCGTTGTCGATGGTGCCACGCAGGATCGTGTTCTGTTGTGCCAGAGCATCAATCTTGCTTTGCATCTCACGCTTCTCCAAATCACAGAACTTCTCGTTGATGACGGTCGTCTGATCCGCAATCTTGGCATTGATAGCGTCTGTCTGCTGAAGAGTAGCCAAACGGTTTTCAAAACCTTGGGTAGTGATTGCGTTCTTAGTCTCGCAGCAACAAGAAGCGAGTTTGGAAGCGATGTCTGCATTGCCGGACTGAATAGCGTTGATAACCTGCAAGCCGGACATACCAACTTGGTTGCCCACTTGCTGAATACCGAGACCAAGCGCATTGAGACTCTGCTGTACGGCATTGATGGAAACATTGAGGTTTCCTGCCAACTCAGAGATGGCGCTACGGTTGCCGGCAACAGCCTGCATAATCAGGTCTTGGTTATTGGTAGCCATTGCAGTCAGAGCTGCATTGTTGCCACCAAAACCACCACCGAAGCCGTTGTTACCGAAGATGCCCCATACGACCAACAGTGCAATCAGGTCGCTCCAGCCGTTACCGCCGAAACCACCACGATTACCCACAAGCCAAGGGAGCATGCTATTTACACTTGCCGAACCTGCGTCCGGGGTGTAAATGGTTGTACTTTCTGCCATAGTTGTAATAATGATTTGATTGTTTTACATAGTGTCTTTGTGCGCACTTTCAAAAGACGGTGCAAAGGTACTGCTTTTCGCGGAGGTGGTGAATTAGTTACGCAGCAGATGCGGCTTCAATGCGGACGCGATGCGACCATCCATCTGACGGAAGAGATAAGAAGACCTACTGAAACTGTTATAGTCTGCCAAATATCGGCTGACACTATGCGTCCCGCTTCGCTGCATGAAACGAGCAATAGAAATAGACGGAACACCCAACGATGCGCAGTAGTGTACAAAAAGACTGCGTGCCGCTACAAGATCATCAGTTTTAGTTTTGGAAAGGATTTGGTCGGGCGACAACTCGGTTATTTGTGCCACAATGGCAAGAATTTGTGCAAAAAGTTCACTTTTCATACGCTAAAATTTGTGTATTTCAAAAATTTGTTGTATCTTTGCACTCGCAAACGTACGGTTATAACATAATAGGCGCACAACCGCCGGCTTTAAGTGTAATACTCTCTGTCGTGGTGGTTGTGCACCTTTATTCTTTGGTTAAGTACGTTTGCAATCCTTTTAACCAAAGTTCGGCAGGGAGTTTTTTTTATGCTCCCTACCATATTTAGTATATTCCGTTTTAACCCATCGGCGGAGCGGGTGCGGCGGGTGCTGCACCCTGCATAGCCTGTTGCTGAGCCGTAGCCACTTGCTCTTGTTGCAGGGCGGCGGCTTGCTGCTGCGCTTCTGCTTGCTCTTGCTGAATCTGCTTGAGTTGCTCGGAGATCTTATCGGCTCCATTGAGCGACGTGTTATCCAACCATACCTGTGCCGGTATTGCTCCTGCCTCAAACAAGGTCTGCAACATCTGTTCACGCTGAGCACGTGTGAAGCCCGACTGCGGCGACTTAATAAGCTGCAAATCAAACAAGGTCTGACGCTGACGGTCCGGCGTATTGATGATATAGTCAATCTCATGCGTGAAGTCCGTCCCCGCAATCTCAATCAACCGGCGGCGGTCGTAGTGCTGGAGAATAAGCATCATCAGTTTGTAGTTCACGCGGTTCACGATACTGTTATACCATTCCTGCCGGTCTGCGATATTATTGTTCGCGTTCTGCGTCTCTTGTGCATAGAGCGAAGCCGGAGTACCTGCGGTGGGATGTTTGCCCAATATAGAATCCATTGCGCCGGAAATATCACTCGCGGTCTTCAAGTAGAACTGCAACTTATTGTCATTGTTGGTATGATCGGCATTTGGACGAGCCGCAAAAGGTTTGGTTATTTCCTCACCCTCTTTCCACCGCAGGCCAAGCACACCTTTCGGGTTGGTGTATTCCTTTGCAAACTGATCTACCGTGACATTGCTGCGCTCCAACAAATCCAGATTGACACCTATTCCACCGTGCGACTTATTGATACGTTCATATTCATCGGCGGTCAGAAGTCGGTTGATCATACGCTGCGTGTTGCGCAGGTCGGACACGACGGAGTGAACCTCTCCGTTGATGAGCGGGAAAGCACCCACCACAAAAGGATGCGAGCCGTGGAGATAAGGAGCGACCTCAATCTTCAGCACGTAGCCGTTAGGGGTCATATAGCGCACTACCCAATCGGTATCAATCCGGTAGTCATGCCATTCGCCTTGCTCGTCCTCGTAGCCTACTTCAATCAGCGCAGCATCTTCCGGTGCTCCGCCTGCTTCTACCATCTGCGCAATGCGCTTGGCGTTTTCAGCGTCGATATAAGCCTTGCTCTCCGGCGTGCAAGGTAAAGTATAAGCCTCGCCCTTGCCTTTGTCCCAACACGGATAGACATAATGTTCTTCCTCACGCCATACCTCAATAACACGGTACTTGCCCGGATTTACCGACGTGTAGAAACTCTTGTAGTTGTCTTTATCCTCCCTCTTGAACTGCTGGTCGATATAGTAATTCTCCCACGACTCGCCACGGTTGCCGTAAGCGGCTTTGATGCGCTCCGCCATAGCCGCAGTAGTAGCGAAAGATTTCAGTATCTCACCCATCGTCATATCGTACAGACAACCGATAACGCTGATATTCTCAAAGAACGGATCGTTATAGTTGTAACTCCAGAACATGTCGTTCAAGTCCATCAACTCCAGACTCACGTCCTTGATCTTGCGGCGTGAGTCCCAACGGTAGTCCGTGCGGAAGATAGGAAGAGCAGACACATTGAACTCTTTGTAACCATGTATCAAGTCCTCCGCCATGTTCTTGGAACTATAGGCATATTGCAACAATGTTGTCAGCAACTCACCCAGTTTCTGTTCCTCTCTCACGCGGCTAATCGCCAACGGCTCCATTGCCTCCTGCCGATAGACACCCACAAGGGCGTTGATCTTCGGCAAGATGATATTGAGGGAAAGCGGAATGTAACCCTCACCGACAAGGTAGTTATACTCCGTAATCATGCCGCAGCCATTCGGGTTCGGAATGAGATCGTCGAACTGCTTGCCGTAGTAGTAGTTGATGTTCCGTTGCCGCTCACGGCGCATGTCGAATAACGAAGCGTACATGTTGGCACACTCCATAAGGAGCTGCATGTTATTCTCCATCTCCTCCGTCACTCGCCTGGTGTTGGTGATGTGACCGTCTTTATCCGGCAAGAGGTTCTTGCGCTCAAAGAACCGCCGCGTCATTTTGCTGATAAGATTGTCTTTTACCATATTACCCTACTTTGAATAGTTGTACTTTCTCTTTGCTGCCGTCGTTGTACACGTCCAGATGTACCCACGACACGCCATCTTCAAGACGGATGGGATGAGGCAGACGCTTCGCTGCCGCCTGAATCGCCGACCTTACCTCAGCCGCCGTCATACCTTTCGCGTCAAAGTCCACTCCGGCACCCAGCACATGCGCCGACATGAACTGCTTGTTCGCCTTGGTGTATTTCCATACCTCAGCCGACATATTGTGCCGCAGTCCTCGCTCGCTGAACCGTCCGCCGGTCATCCATGTGTTGATGGTCATCGGCACTTTCAGCACGTACTCACGGAGATACAGCAGCGTCTCTAACAACTCCGTCCGGAAGAAGTTCCATGCGAAATCGCCGTACTTGTTGTAGGTGGGTTCGTCCACCAACTCGCGCAGACTGAAAAACCGCTGCACCTCCTTGATTAACTGTGTCCTACTCATAATCATTTCTCCTTCTTTTCGTTATCAAATATCTCTGCGTGAATCTCGTACCCGCGCTCGTCAAATCGGTGCGGCGGATTACGCTTGTCGCAGTTCTGCCGTGTGCAATAATACCAACACAACTGCTCGATTCGCAAGTCTTTCTTGGAGTTCGCGTCTCTCAATCGGTCGCGCTCGGCATAGAGTTCTCGCTTCTCCGCGCTCTTCTGCTCGCACTTGGCATGTTCTTGTTCGTACAAACCACGCCACGCGTCAGCCTGCGTCAGTTCATTCTCTATAGCTGCTTTCTCGACCTCTTTCTGCTTGAGTGCTCTATTCTCGCGCCAAAAGAAGATACCGACACCGCCACCGATTAGCCCGACAATCGTCGTTATAATCTGTAGTGCAATCTCTATCTGGTTCATCAGTTGCCTCCTTTCTCAAACTGCTTGCGATACATCCAGCGTACCCAGAACGGACAATGCTTGAGTAGGAAAGCAATGCGCTTATCAGCTTCTTCGATTAGCCCGTGAAGCCTTGTCGCTTCATTCTCATATAATTCACATGAGTTGCGTTTTTGCTCATACTTTGCTTTCCACTCATCGCGCTCGGCCTCAGCAGATTGTTTGGCTTTTTTTACTTCGGATTCCACATTAAGTGTCAGCCCTGCAATTCTTTGGTCTTTAGCGGAAAGTTCGGCTTCTAACTTGGCGTACTTCTCTTTCAGCAGCTCGTAGCCGCCTTTGTGTTTTTTCTTCTTTTCGGTTGTTTCCATAATAGTATAATGTTTATGTTTTACCAATGATACCCCCAGCCGTAGGTTATATGCAGACCGATCTCTGGAGCGGCATAGACCGTCTGACCTACTACACTTGCACCATAGCCGACGCCGATGCCAACACCTATGAACTGCCCCCATCCTTTCTTCTTCACTATTGTCCGGGGCTGAATAGTATATTGGCTATTTAGGTCGATGCCGTCTATCTGTGCGTGCCAACCGCTGAACCGAACGCCCAACTCAATACGACTGCTATCGGTCGTGAATGTATCCCTGTATTCATAATTTGTAATCGGGATATCTACAGGAATACTGTCAGTCACTCTGCCATCACATACAGAATCCGTGCTGTCACAATGTATTTCGGGCTTCGGGAGCCACAGAGTGTCGCGTCGGATCACATACTTTGGCTTGGTATGTTCGGCCAACCACGCGGAGTCTTGCACCTCAATAGTGTCGTGTATCACTTTGGGACGCGGGGCTGGCTCGGCAGGCTTGCTGCTGCATGAGCGGAAACCGGCACCGAGCACTATGCCTGCTATCAAACAAGCCGCTCCGAAAAATATATGTCCTTTATTTAGTTCCATATTAACTTTTGCAGATTATGGATTCGCGTGTCGGCTCAGGAAGACGCTCTTTACCATTTAAAATAACACACCATTTATCTTCAAAATCGTTCCCAGCATTATTTAGCACGACTTCGGGCGTCATATAACCATTAGAAAAGAATAAAACCGGAATATCAGCATTTGCTACCTTTTTCATTCTTTTCAGTTCTTTTATAAGTTCACTTACTTTCATTTCCTCCGTCCTTTCTTCTTGCGTTCAAACTCTTGGAAGTCGCCGTTCAGAAACTCCACTATGTCGGCAAGTAGGATGTTTTGTGATTTATTCTCCGCTTCCATTTTATCAAAGCGTCGATCTACCTTCTGCTCCAGCGTCTTGAACTCTTTGCTGCGTACAGCGTCACCTTGATCCATCCGCTCGGACATCCATTTGATCTGCTTCTGATACAACTCGTCAATGAGGCTTAGCGTCTCTTTGCCTTGCTCGATGGCAGAGCCTTTCTGTTCGGTCACGGACTTGCGGCGGTTCTGTATCACACCGGCAATGGTAGCGATGAGACCACCGATACCGCCTGCGCCAATCAGCGCAATCAATAATTCATACCACGTCATTGTATAGCTCCTTCCTATTTAATTAACTTCTTCATATTACACATGGTTATTAAATTCTGCTACCAATTTTCCATTCTCCATGTACAAGGTCAAAGTGGGCGATTGGTAGATTACTTTACTCGGCTGTATCTCCATAGCCGTAATCAGCCGGATTAAACGGCTCGTCAATGTTATGCACACGGCAGTACTCCTGCTGTAATCCCTTGAGTGTCTCGACGTGTGGGACGGTGGGGAATAACACCTCTCCTACTTTGCTTAATCCACTACCCGGTATCGGCTCAAAACCGAAACGGAATAATACACCTTGTGGCATTGCAGCCTTACGCGGCGCGTTGCTGGGTACTACATTTTGATTTACTACTGTATTCATACTCATATAATTTTTGATGTTCTCTTATTTCGTGTAATTCTTTGATTCGGATATTTTTCGGCTTGTACTCATTCTTTACATCACAGACAATTTTCCCCTTCCTGTCCTCAAAATAGAGCCATTGTTTATAGTCACTATCGAGCACCATTTGCATGAGCATCTTCTGTATGTTATAAGACCGACAATGACACATGAAACCCACATAGGAGTTGAAGCTGCATTGTAACTTATAGGCATTCTCCAATGAACAATGTTCTATCGCAAGGCGTATGCTATTCTTGCAGGCTCTGACTGTTCTATTCCCGATGTACATTCTGTCTGCGTATATCACACGCCCGCAGAATTGCACCCCGTGACGGACTGGCTGAAGATAGAACTTTGTTGGATGTAGCGTCAGCCCGAGCGAACTCAATACGCGCTCCGATTCCTCTCTTACCTTACGTATGATGTCGGCATTCGCGGCAACAATGCACATATCGTCCACGAACTGCGTAATCTTACAATCTAGACCAAGAGCAAGTATCGCCATCCCCCATACCGCAAGCACAAGGTTTGCAATCAACTGCGAATAGAAATTACCTATCGGCAAACCCTTGCCATCATTCCCAAACAGCGATTTATTCTTTGCTACATTATCCCATGCAGAAACAGGACTATGACGCAAACAATCACTTGTTGGGTCGTGCATGATGAATATATACAACAGTTGCAGCAGTTCCGTTACTTCATCGTCCGAGTACCCGGTTGGCACGAACTTCTTACTAAAATCGACAAACACGTCATAAGCCATGCTGCGCACGATATTCATAAAGAAACCGCTAACATCCATTGTAGCAACTACTCCGTCCGGGTATGCACGCAGGTTCTTTTGTATTAGCTCGGCGGCTGTCTGCGCGGAATGATTGCACCTGTTACCGTGGCTGATATTGCCATTATGCTCATGCACCTTCTCCGATACGGAAAGAATGAATGGAGCGATAAGGTGATGACATACGCGGTCACGATAATTCGCTGCAAATACCTCTCTGTATCTCGGATAGTTAAGCACAAAGCAAACACTTGTGCCTGGAATGTAGATGTGATTCCGAATTTTATCCTCTAAATCAAAGACCTCTTTGAGGTTGTAATGAAACCTCGCGGCGTCAAAACGCCTTTTCTTATTCCTCCAACAATCGCTCTCTGCTTCAAACAACAAGTCCAATAACCTATCTGATTCGGCGACTGGCACAACTGCGTATGTGTTATTCTTGTTGTTGTTGTTCACATTCGCTGACGGAATCGCCACATAGTTCGCGTTGTTGGCATTGTTCTGCTGACAACTCCACGAGTTGCCCGTCGGCAGAGTGCTGTGGTCGTCAAGACTCGCTGTAGGTGTAACTTGGTAATCAAGTGGAGTCTCCATTATATAGATTATCGCACGCTCATCTCTCGTCCGTGGACTTAATGACTCTGGCTCTTGGTGGCTGCAATAGCATGTAGTTGATTTGAGATGTCATCACAAATCATGTCTAATTCAGCGGACACCTTTTCACTCCATCCGCGCAATACCATGATAAGATAGCATTGCGCTTGTATTTCTTCTATCAGTTCGATAGAACGCTTGAGATAGTCTTTCCCTTTCAGTTGGCGCATGGCATACGTGAACAAAATACCAGCCTTTTCGAGCAGCGGGTAGAAATAGCATCTGCGGATGTCAACCGTCATCTGCTCCTCTCCGGCGGCATTCTTTCGGTTGCGGCCATGAGGCAAAAGCCTGCCGTAGTAGGCTAACTGCTTATTGAGATAAACTACCCTGTTGATGATGGGTGTTTTTAATGCTGACTTGTTACTGTATTGCATGAGAGCGATTGGGGGTTAATGATATAACGAAGCCCCGCCGTGCCCCGCACGGCAGAGTCTTTGGCTATAATGCGGCGACTGGCACAACTGCGCATGTGTTATTCTTGTTGCTGACGTTCACATTCGCTGACGGAATCGCCACATAGTTCGCGGTGCCGGCACCGTACTGCTGACAACTCCACGAGGTGCCCGTCGGCAGAGTGCTGTGGTTTAAGATAGACAGATGCGCATTGATTTGCGAATAATACACATACATCATCAGCAGGTGGTTGATCGTCGGCAATGCCCATTGGCGAGTATCACCATCCCATGCTTTATAGTCCCATGCGTATTCCGCTGCTGGTGAACCGGTGATGTTATTGGCAACGCGTGGAACGACAAAACGCTTGGTATATTGGTTTCCTGCCCAGTAGTAGCAAACGTTTGCTGTGTTATCAGTATCTTCGGTGACGATATATACTTGTTGGTCAAACGCAAGATGCTGACCGCTATTTTCCATCTCGGCGTGATTTGCGAAACGGATGCAGCCATACGCACCATAGTCTTTATCCGGGTCGTTTGGGTCGTAATTGCAATGCGGTAGAACTTCTGGATTATACCATAATAGCATACGGTACGTATTCTCCAATGAACGGAAGATAAGACTATTCATCAGGACGTTTATGAACGAACCTGTTTGATTCGCATATAATCCCTGTACATTATCGGTCGTATTACCCCATTGTCTCGTAACATATTGCTGTCCGATAGGCGGATTGCCTATAACGAAAGACTGGAACGGAGTTATAACAGCAACTACACCCTCTTCCGGCTCTGAACCATGTTGAGCAATATACTCATTCCAATCTTCTATTGAGTAATGCGTTCCAGATTTCCCAAGAATACATATCTCGTATCCAGAAGTTGATATTTGACGAACGAGCGTCGCGAACTCTGCAAGAGGAGTTTCGTTTGTAACGACCGCACCAGCATTGCGTAAGGCAGTAGCAATAGCGTTAATAGAGTTGAGAACGGCATCTACCTTTGCTGTTGCGGTAGTTCCAATGACATCACGATTACACTCATCGAGAGTTTCTTTTACCTGCGTCATCAGGTTAGAATTGTCAATATTAGTAGTTACCCACGTCTTCATTGCCTGCCAGCAGCGGGTCATCATCTCATCCAACTGTTCGCCTGTCACTACATTAACTATAGGTTTTTTATCTGCCATAATTATGAATTGATTACATGATTAATAATAGCGTTTTTCTGATCCTCGGTGAGTGGGATTATTGGGACAGATTGCACCGCCGTCAGTATCTCCTGCGAAGTGGTCTCTTTGGCTACTCCGTCTATCTTCTCCTCTACCTCATCCAACTTCTCCTCCACCGGCGTGAGGTCGATGGAGATAGAATCGAACTTCCAAGAGAGCCAGCGTACCAGCCCTCTCGTCCATACCGTGATAAACTCTTTGAATAATACTTTCATAAGGCAAACCGTCGTGTACTAAGAATACTCAGTATGTTACTTTATTATTGAAGGCCAGCAAATACAGTCGTATTATCGTACAGAGTTACATCCCATCCTACTTCTGACGGGGAAACTTGACCTCCTCTAATCTGGTCACATGTGTATTCTCCGTCGCCACTAATCATGAGCGTGTACAGCCCAAAGTACAGTTTAAGCACTGGTACATTAGAGCCTGTACCAGAAGCAATAGCGGTGCAGAGAGTTTCATAGTTTTTAACTCGCCCATCAAACAGAACCTTAACGATATAGCTTTTGTCTGTCTTGCAACCAAGCCACATGTTTGTTACACTCGCACGATCCAGTACGAACCTATAGGCTATTTGTTCTTGTTGTTCATCGGTCGCTATTGTCAAACTCTTCGGAGTAAACGACATCTTATCATATATCGCATGCATGTCTTTCTCCGGTACTGCACTGTATAACTCCCAAAACTCTGCAAACGTGGCGTCCTCAAAAGAAACATTCTTATTATCAGATGTTCTGTGTACGTCCTGAACCACTGTGTACCACACCGTGTCTCTCTCAAGAAGCTCGATATGGAAATCCACATTGGAAACATCTGGGTGCAACGTAGTGTACACATGCACCATCGTCGCATCTTTGTCCAACTCTTCATAGGACTCCTGATAACTTTTATAGGTCTTTGCACGGAGATAGACGTTAGCATTGAGGTCAGGGTGCTCTGCACACACGTGACGTATAATGTCCTTTAAACACTCAACAACCGTATAAATATCCTGCTCGCCGATAATTTCCACGTCCTGCGGGTCAGTAGGCTGGATAAAAGGCCCGCCTTGCACATGACTGTTTTCAAACAGACATATAACCACAGGCGCAGACTTAGCTAAAGCGTCTGCCAAGCCTTCAACATCCCCTATCTGATGCGTATGGCCAACCGGCGCCAAGTCAGTTAGTTTTTTTCCACTGCTTTTAATATTCCCGTCTTCGGTAAAAACAGGGATTCTATCCTTTAATAATGCAGCGGGAATTATAGGCTTATTCACTTTAGTCGGGTCGGTCAAAATCACTTGCTGTCCGTTCTTGTCAACGAAACCTTTTCTTGAAACTTGTGTCATAGTTTTACTATTTTAAGAGTTATTATCTTCAAACATCGCATATATCTCCGCCTCGGTACATTCTTCCAACTCAATACGTGGCAGAGACATAGCCGCATCAATAAACCGGTCACGCGCAGCCTCAGCTTCCGCAATCAGTTTCTCATATTGTTCCTTATAGGGATTCTCATTGCAGTGACAACCGCTTTTCTCCGGCGGAGTATAGCCCTTCATCTCACCCGTCTCGTGATTAAAAGACATGTCCTCTCCGTAATGGCGCTGCTTTCCGCACTCGCTCGGTTGCTGGTCTTTATGAGTAATAGTGTGACTCATAATCAGAAAATTCTTGGAATACGATTAACGATCTGCGGACCATTGAGGATGTTGCACCGGCGACGGATAGCCTCCAGATGCTCCAACCACTCCGCTTGGTAACGCTCTGCTTCTGCCGGATAAGACATGCACAACCACTTATAGATGATCCGTGCCACCAGAGCCTCGAAGATGGCGGTGTCCAACGGCTCGACTGCATTGATATTGGAGCCGCAGCAACGCCAGTTCAGACCATAATGCACCGAATCGCGGTAATCCTCCGTCGGGACTAACTTGCCTACAAAATCATGCGAGTCACCATCGGCTATGGCCATATAGAGTTCGCCTTTGTACTGCACATAGTCCCCGGCATGGAAATACACCAACAGCCCGGTCGGATGCACCTCGCCGTCCGGCATAATATAACCGTCTGCATCCACTCCGGTCTCGGAGATTTGGATATAACCGTTCTCATCTACCGGAATAGCATCAACGATGATAAAACCGTCCGCATCCACGTTATCAGCGTCCAACTGCGACAAGTGCAGCAGACTGTCCTCGTCCGGCACATCCGGCAAGATAACCGTCTCCTTACCCTCACGGAAGAAATACGCTTTCTCGTGTTTCGGCATGTAGGTATTCAGCACGTCGAACACATCCGCCATTGCCGCCTTGGCATACGGGATGAATAAATCCACCTCGTCCTCCGTCATGGCAATCAAGTCCAACAGATGCTGCGTTTCCTCCGTCCGGCGGAACTTACCCAGATACGATGACCGTTTCTCCACCTCCTTGCGCAACCACTCCAACTTATACCACAGATGCAGTATCTCCGTCGGTTCACCACCGCGTAGCATACTGCACCACGGCGTGCGATAAGCCGTAGAGGGAGAGGAACAGTTACATTGGCAAATCTCTTTCATACCTACACTTATTTAAGCATTGCTTGAATCTTTTCTGCCTGCTCGTTCTCGCAGACCTTTGCTCCGTCGAAGTTACCAAGGATATTGAATACCATCTTGGCGCACTCCAACACAATCAAGTCCTCTATCGGTGACTGAACCAACTGCGCTTGTGTTTGTGCCGGTGTCAGCGCCGGAGAAAAGTCCGTAGCTACACCTACTTTCTTCTCCGTGTTGATATAGAGCAGCATAAACGCCGTGGACACCGCCGACGGATCAAAAGCCTCATCCATCTTGGACTTGAAGGAGTATATCTCTATCTGACCGTAATAGTTACCCGTCTCCGCATAACTTGCCAATACCGCCACCGGCTTAGCCAAACCACCACGCACATGCTCGTTCTGCTGCACCAGGTACAACGGATCTTCCGACGTTATAAACGCCGTGATGTCACGCTTTAACGCATCGTGACGAAAACGCACATAGCGATATTTGGCGTTAATTCCGGTGATAATACCTACTCCGTTCACGTCCACCGAGAAACCGTCCGTCTTGCGATCTATGTCGGCATGGAGTAACGACAACGGCAACGACCGCAAGCAGTTCTGTGCCGCCTCGTCCAGATTCTTCTCGATATACGACACAATAGGCTTCACGCGGTCATAGTCCGGGTCACTCGTTCCGTCAATAAAGCTATCCGGCTCGTCAAACGGACTGATCTCCTCCAACTTGACCTTGACGGCTTCTATGTATTCCTTTCGGGTCTTCATAGACGGTTACAGATTCGGGAATGAGATGTTTTTCTCTGCAGCAAAGCGTTTCGCGTCTGCCTTTGTCTTTACGCTGGCTGCATCCACACCGTACTCTTTCAGTACCTCGATGGCTTTCTGCGTGCCTGTCACTTCGGGATATTCCTTTACACCTGCTCCGCTTTTTTTAGGAGCAGCAGCCGTTTCGCCAATCTCAATACAACTCAGCAATTTAATCTCACCGCGCTTGAACTCTGCACTGTTCTCGATGATAGCCTGATGAATTGGGTTGGTGGTAGCATAACTGGCAGGATGGCGGGCAAAGTCAACAATCGAACCGCCTTTAAAGTTAATAACCACATCGTTCTTTCCGCTTTTGAGAACCATTACGGTTTCAATTTTTCCGGGTACTCCGTATGTCTTTCTTAACATAATTATTTAGATTTTACGTGTTTAATAATTGAACAAGGTGGTGGATAGAATAGAATCCACCCACCACCTCTATTCAGCGTCCTCTTGATTAGTCACCAAGCAACATGGTGCCTTTGTACGGCTCCCACTTGATGATGTACTCCTTCGGACTGTAGCTATCCGAGCCATCCTTTACCTCGACAATCGAAGCCCTGAACAGTTCACCAGCCGCAGCATTGGTTTTGTCTGCCGTAGCATAGTGAGTGGTCGTGCCGGAAGTCAGTTCGAGTGCGTTGGTGAAGTAGTAAACTACACCGTCCTCGATGTCACTCAAGGTCGGAGCTGTAGTTTTCTCCCAGAACACGAATACGGTCGAACCGCTGTTGGCATCCTCGCCCTCACCGTTGATCCATACGTGGCAAGTACCCTTCAAGCAGAGTGCATCCCAAACGATCGTGCTCTCGCGAGTTGCTTCCTCGCCCTCAACGCGGTCGTTATCCTTGTGCTCTGCGGAGTAAACGTAGTGAACCAGACGATCCTCGGCAATCAGCGCACCGCTGTTAGCCCAACCGCAGTTGTCCAGCGTCGGGTCGTGCTTCAGCTGAATGTCACCGAATGCGGTGTGGATAGCCGAAACCACCCAGCCCATGCGCTCGTTCTTCATCGAGAACATGTTGATCTCTTTGTGGTTGGTGTAGTCGATGCACTGCAACTGTTCCAAGAGATTCTTACCGCAAAGCAGAATACCGCTCTTCGGTTTGTCCTCGCCGCAGTAGAACATCTTAGCCAGACCTACGAGGGTCTCAAACGTCCACTTACCGGTGTGCTTCATTTCGCGCAAGAACTGCCAACGAACACCCTTGGTTGTCCAGAGGTACTGGTTACCGAGTTTCTCCGTCTCAATGACAATCTTACCGAGCGAACTGCGCCACAAGGTACGGTTGGTACGCAGCAAGAAGTTCTTGATGGCCTGCTCGGCTTGCGCTGCCTTTCCAAACGGAATCTTCTTCTTCTGAGCGTCGAAGTAGTCCGACACGATGTTGGTCATACCACGTTTCTGGAGGAACTGCTCCATCAGTTGCGGGTTGAAACTGTCTGCCGGAACAACTGCCTGCGTCTCATAGAGAGCCGGACACATAGTCACGATCTCAGTACCTGCCGGAATAGCTGGTACGGTAGGAACAGCCTCTGCGCTGGTACGCGGACCGTTTACAGCAATACACTTGGGCTGACCATCGTCGTATCTGCCAACGACATACAGAGTTAAGTCAATACCCGGAGTAGGATTACCGCTCAGGTCATAACCGCTCACACCTTTCACACTCAGCGTCATGCACTGGCGCGGAATCTTCATGTCGTCAGACGAGAGAGGAAGTTTGAATGTCTCTGCCGAAGTGTTAGCACTTACAGCAGCAGTTGTTACCAACGTACTGCGTTCCTCGTCGATGATAGGATGCTTAACCTCCGGCGAAGTTACCTTGCGTCGTTTGGCTTTCAGCATCAACTGCATAAGGGTTGCACTCTCGGCTCCCTCGAATTTGTAGAGTTCGTCGTCGATCCACGTTTCAATCTGATTGCCGTCCCCAATACCGCCGGTTGCTTCGGCAATACCGCTGACGGTCGTAGGTTGACCGGGCAACTGGGTCTCTACGCCCACACTACCAGGGGTCGGGGTTACACCACCGCCTGCTACTGGTTTCATTTCTTCTGGCATTGTTTTAGAAATTTAGTTGTTAATATTATTTTCGGTGATGCAACCGTTAGATTGCACTCTGAATTTGATTGCCTTCACCAATGCCGCCTGTGGCTTGCGCTATTCCGCTGATGGTTGTCGCCATGCAGGGTAGTTGCGTTCGTAATCCTACGCTACCTCTTGCCGGCACAACCGCTACATTTGGCACTACTTTGATTTCTTTATTCATCGCCTCGTGCTGTGTCGAAGATTGATTTTGGTCGTCTCGGTGCTTGCCTTGCAGCGACACCGGCACCGCCTTTAGGTGCGGAAGTCGGGACATTGCGACGTTGTTCGGCGATATTCTCGTTACGACCTTTCGTCTCAGCCGCAGCTATAGCCGGTTCGTAATCCAAGATACGGAACATGTTCTTTACCTGCTCGCGGCACTCCTCTTTGGTCTCGCAATCGTGATTGATGAGCGCATTGAGTTTCTCCATCGTCTCTGTGACATCCCATCCGCGCTCTTGGCACTCCTCGGCAAACGCCTCTTTTGCCATATCCTGAATACGCTGCAACTTAGCGTCAGCCTCTTTCATGCGCTCTACCTCTGCCGTGTACTCGTCGGAAGTGATCTCACCGTTGATATACTGCTGCATGAGCGGTTTGATATGCGCCAATGCCAATTCGGGATGACCGTCCACACCGCGCTGGAACATCTCACAGAAGAAATCATTCAGATTCTCATCGGATTCAAGCAAGGCATTCAGTTTAGCGGCTTCCGCTTTGGATTTCTTGGTGTACTCATGGTCAGCATCATAGCCTTCCATCGCTTTGCCGTATAACTCTTCCTCCGACAGTTCCTCGCCGTACTTGCCACGCAAGCCGGAAAGCATCTTATCGCGGTTCGGAGTTGCAGAAGGTGCAGCAGGCTGCTCAGGAGTCTGCGTCTGTGCATTCATTTGTTCGTTTTTCTCTGCCATAGTAATTACTAATTAAAACTTTCGGGTGCAAAATTACTATTGCAAAGGCTGTTTTAGTGGCTTATTTTGATACATTTTAATTTTTTATCGATAAAATTTTGCAGTTTGCGAAAATTATTGTACTTTTGCAGTGGTTTTGCAACTACTTTCCTAATGTCGTATTTTTGCACTTTGCGAATTGAAATAGAATATGAACGAGAGAGAATGTATAAAAGAAAGGAATCTCGCGCTGCAAGAGATTTACAAACTCATTAGAAAGTCTCATGTTAATATACACCTATTATCAAGAGACATGATAGTGTCAATTATTTTGGAGCAACCTGCTCCTCGTTTCTATATTACTCCGGATAGAGCAAAGTTTATTATTCTTTCACATTACAACAATGGGCAAGGCAAAATGCGCCAATTCAACAAACGTCCCCAAACGCGCGAGTTGATTGATGATTTGGTATCTAATTATGAAAGACTAAAAGCACAATTTCCACACACACCGGACGAAAGACTATATGAAATGGTGGTTGAACAGCCCGCTAAATCATTTTTTATGACCCATCATCGAGTTAAGGAAGTAATCTTTAATTATACGGGAAGAAATCATAAATAGGCGCAGATGACCTATAAGGTGGAAGATATTATCCAAGAAAACCTCCGGCGGTTGGAGGTGATACATACTCCGTACGACCCGCAAGTCGGTACGGAGTATTCGGATATTATCAAACGCTCCAAAATCGAGATCCCCGATGCGCCGCTGCCGGTGCAGTATATACCGGTCGAGATGGAGAGCGAATGGGTGGTACAACTCATCCGGCAAGAAGGCTCGCTCAAAAAAGCAGCCAAAGCAGCATTCGGCAAAGATTCTCAACGAGCCATCCTACGCATGTACCGCTATTTCATCAAGACACGATGCCGGTACGACTTTGAGTATTGGGGCTGCACACAAATCAAAATCAAACTCAAAGGTAAACCTAAACGCGACTATCTTGTTCTCAACCGTGCACAACGCTATTTCCTTACAAGGTTAGAGGAACTGCGCAAGGCGGGAATGCCTATATTTATTATTCTTCTGAAAGCACGTCAGTGGGGTGGCTCTACCCTCACCCAGTTCTATATGATGTGGATTCAGAAGATGCACAAAAAGCATTGGAACTCCGTCATTGTCGGCGATGTAGAAAAGCAGTCTAAAGTTGTACTGTCTATGTACGAAAAAGCCTGCGAAGACTACGATCCGTTCATTGACGAAGGTGTGCCGACCGTACTCAAACCGTTTGGCCGTACTCATGATATACGAGAGTTGGAGGGACGTGGCTGTACTATCTCCGTTGGATCAATGGTCAAGCCGGATAAGATTCGTTCTGAGGATATTTCCATGGCGCACTTTACTGAGTTCGGCTTGTGGAAAGCTACAGAGACCAAGTCCCCGGATGATGTAAAGCAGTCCATCGATGGTACGATTCTCGACGATGAGTATTCAATGTGGGTTATTGAGTCCACCGCCAAAGGTGTAGGAAATGCTTTCCATAACATGTATATGGATGCCAAGAAAGGCACAAGCAAGTTTACACCTGTCTTTGTGCCGTGGTTTATGATAGACATATACAGCCGCGCCATTACGGGTGATCCAACCAAACGTGCAGCAAAGTCTAATCCGTTAGCCTATGCAGGTTTTATTAACCGCATGACGGACTATGATTGGCAGTTGTGGAATCTCGGTGCAACATTAGAGGCAATCAACTGGTATCATATAAAGAGCCGTGGTGTGGATGAGTGGCGTATGAAATCCGAGTACCCGTCCACGGATATTGAGGCATTCCAATCTACCGGACGAGCTATCTTCAAGGAAAAATACTTGGATGATTTGGCTAAGAGCTGTTGTCCTCCGACTAAGATTGGCGATATTGTCAGTTCGTATCACGGACCGGATAATAAACGACTGCTTGAGAACTTGCGCTTTGAACAGAATGAGCGCGGACACTTAAAAATATGGAAAGATGTTGATACCTCCGTTAAGATGCGTAGCCGCTACGTGGTTATCGTGGACTTGGGCAAAGGAAGTAGTGACGGAGCCGATCCTACTATTGCAACCGTCTTTGACCGCTATTGGCAACAGGAAGAAGAAGACGGCTACCCGGAGGTAGCAGCCGAACTATGTATTAGGGAAAGCGAGACGGACTTGCTCGCATGGAAACTTGCGCAGATTGCTGCCTACTATGATAATGCGCTGCTCGTTATAGAAAGTAACACCATCGACTCCAGCAAGGAAGAGCGATTCCGTGCTATTTTGGAGCATATCGCACCTTATTATGAGAATATATATAAGCGTCCTATCCGCAATAAAAATGATATTGCATCTACCGGTGGTTTCCGCTATGGTTGGAACACGAATCACCGTTCCAAAGAGAAGATTATCTCTTATCTGGATTGGGCGGCACGTGAAGGTATGTATGTTGAACGCGAGATTGAAGCGGTCAATGAAATGCGTATCTTTGAGCGACACGAAGACGGATCGCTTGGTAATGTCGTGGGTAAGAATAATCACGATGACCGCGTTGTTACCCGTGGTATAGGTATGGTGTTCTGTTACGAAAAAATGGAGACACCGCGTGTGGTATCTCCATCTTCCAATAAGCCTGCTCCGAAACGGAAGTTTGCTAATGAATACACTATGACGTAGGCTTTAACGGCTCATCATCTTCCTCTTTTACTCCCTCGGCATTGGCTTCCTCAATGCGCAATTTGACTTTGACGGCTTTCTTACATAGCAATTCCATCGTCACATCGTTTTCGCTTTGTGTGTTCTCGTCCTTGATGAGCGGTATGGTCTTTGTGACATAACCGGCAAGGTCTTGGAAGGACACGTCGCCTTTCTTGATGCGTTTCTTCATCTCGTCCAGCGCCATGCCTACCAATTCCTTCTGCTTTTCCAAAAAAGCCTGCGGACTATATTTCTCTGCTTTTGTTGGTCTGCCCATACTACTTAATCCATTGTTTGTTTGCGTTGATGAGGGCTTGGACATCAGCCGTGGTCGGGTTCTCTTTCTGTTTCTTCACCAGCCGCTCCGCTTCCTGGTAGTTGCGGTACTCCTGAGAATGGGTCAGAATGTTGTACTTGGTGCGGTCGTTCTTGCGGTAGTCGTCCATGTTGCGCTTGAACTCCTTTACGCGGCCGTTGAGCAAATAGTACTGCTGCATATAAGCACGCTCCGGAGTATAGGCGTTGTAGAACTTACGCACAAACGGCCACTTATCTGGTCCGGTCGGTGTGCCGGTGGCGGCATCGTAGATAGCCTCGCCAAAGGTGATAAACATATCCATTCCGGCGGGCATGTAGCCTTCTACTACGTGTTCCACGGAACTTGCGGATGTGTCGAACAGCCAACTACGCCATGCAGGATCATCGCTTTGGTACTTGGCGTTCATGTTACCGCCTACTCCCTCGTAGATAGCCTGCGTCAGCCACTTATAAACAGGCAGCGTATTCTCTTTGGAAAGCAGAATATCTTTCGTGCCCTCTTGCGACTTGGCAAACGGTTCGCGGTTGATAGTAACGCCACGGAAGTCACGGTTGAAATAGACATCAGCAATAGGCGATATAGGCGACGGCATTACGCCTTGCAGCAGTCCTTCCCATGTGAAGTCCACTTTACCCTCGCGGCTATTCCACTCCGTACCATTGCCTAACAGGTTGAGGTAGTTCGGCAGCAGCTCCTGCGATGCAAAGTTAGCAGTTTTGTAGGTAGCCTCGCCGAAACTCTTCTCTCCCTGCATCCATTTGGCGGCATTAACACCGGCGGCAAAGAACATACGGAGGAAGTGCGCGGTCGGGATGCGCCACTTGCCAATGACGAAGTTACTCTCTCGGGTGAAATCGCCTGCCCATACCTCGTCCTCCGGATCGTCGGGGTTGAGGAACTGGTTAAGCATACCCATTGCCACATACGCCGCAGCAATCAGCGAGTAAGCCACCGGCATCTTCTTCAACGCCTTCAGGAACTTGATGTTACCGTTGAGGGTTGCGCGGAAGAACGAGAACCACGACATCCAGCCGCTGTCGGCTACTTCACCGGCACGGTCGAAGTTGGTAGTCAGTTCTTTGCTCAGGTATGCAGCCTCGTTGATACCCATGCCTTTCTGCCGTGCGGAGACATAGCCTGCAAAACGGACTGCGGTCTCGCTCACCTCGGTCAGTGTAGAGAACACGCCCACGGCACCCTTGATACCACGGCGCAGGTTGCTCTCGTTCACCATCGCGTCAAAGTCTTGGCGCAGGCTCTTGAGGTCTTGCATGTAACTGAATCCGGTGGCGGCACCTGCTTTGAAATACTCTTGGAGGTAGCGTCCTAACTCCGAATCACGGAACACGGCACGGTCACGCACTTTGTCGTTGAACGCATATTGCCATACGGCGGGCTGACATGCGGCAAAGTTCTTTAGGAACGAGCCTACCAACTCCGGGTGCTCCGCCGTGAGGGTCGCAAGTGCTACTTGGAAGTCACGTGCAAAGTTGCTTGCTGCGAACTCCGGGTTGTACTGCGTCAGCACGGCAGACATGAAGCGGGTAGCATTGCGCATCTTCTGCGAGGTGTTGAACAGCTGCTCTTGGTGCTGCTTGAACTTCTTATTGATAGCGTTAGCCAGTTTCTCGTCCTGCACCTCAATCAGATATTCTTGTCCGTCGAGCAGAACACGCACTTCATGTTGCTTCTTCTCGTCGCTGGTACGTTGGGTGATGTTGGTGTTGGTAGCGTGCCATGCGATGTGCATCTGCTGCTCCAAGTCCTCTATTGCCTGTTCTATCTTGCTCAGTTTGGTTTTGTAGGCTGCTTCCAACTGCGGACCTAACTCACCATGCGACTGACGCTCCAGATAGGCTTGGTTCACTTTCGCCCACTCTTTGCGTTTCTTCTTGATGAGTTCCTTGATGGTACGGTCGTGCGACAAATCCTCTGCACTCGGCGCTACATACGACACTTCCATCATCGGATTACCCTCTTCGTCCAACTTGATTTTGCCGGTCTCGGGGTCAATCACATTCATGATCCAGTATTTCTTCACACGGAAAGCGCCGGTCTGCAAGCCTAAGTCCTCGTTGTCGAGACAGAATTGCAGGAACTTCTGCTTTATCTTGTTATTCTCGCTCGATACGATAGACGATGCGTCGATAGACATGATATATGCGAACGGATCGGAAGCGAGAGACTGACGGCCATGCGCTTTGACCAATGCGGCGTTGTAGGGGTCGTTGCCGCGTTTGCCCACCGGCTCATATTCGGTTATCAGTCCGCTCTCGTCACGCTCTCGCCAGCCACGTTGCGGCACGTAGAACTCACGCTGATAGAACTCGGTGTGTGTATCTTCGGAGATACGGCCGGACTCATAGTCGTAGTTCAGCGCAAAGTGGGTAGCGGCATTGATCAGTCGCCACAGCTCGTCCAACTCGGCACGCGGAATAACGGACTCCACGGCTGCAATAATATCGTCATGCGACATACCGAGGTTATTCAGGAAACCTTTTGCACCACGGTCGGGCAAACCTTTCTCAATAGCCTCAGCGCAGTCTTTGGCTTGGCAATAGACACCGATTATCTCTCGCGGTGTGAGTGCTTTGCCGTCTAACTTGCTGCCTGTTCCGGCTACGTCCATGTTATGCCAAACGATATTGATACCATCCAAACGGCTCTTGCCGGTCTTTGCGTCCGGTGCGATGATCTTGGCAATCTGCTTAGCCAGCGGACGGATGATGTCACGCTGCATCTGCTCGTTGGCTTCGGTCACGCGACCGGTGGCAAGGAAGGTGTCGGTATAAGCGTTGCTCTCGTCGGTGATGGTTGCGCCGCGTTGCTTCATCCACTCTTGGAAGTTCTCAATCGGCTTGGCTGCATCCAGCAGACCGCGCACGATGGTATTCTTCTTCAGTACCTTGGCGGCTGCATCGGCTTGGTTGTTAATCTCTGCCACGTATTCAGCCACTAACCGCTCATCACGCATCAGTTGGTAATACTGACGGAGCCGCAGCGCATACTCGTATGGTGTCTCGTTAGCCATCGGAGTAGGACGGACACCCGGAACAAAGGCGGGAGCAGCCCCATGTGGTTGAATACCATTACCCGTAGGGGTTTGGGTATCTTTTCCCCGGGGGTTTGGGGTACTTTCCCCTATGGGTGCTTCATTGGAACGTCCCTGCTCCATGCTTGCTATGAACTGCTTGTATTCTTTCTCCCACGCTTCCAGTCGTGCTTGGTAGTGTTCCAGTTTCTCGCCCACTTGGTATTGAGGACGCGGATGTGCGGCGTACCACTCATTGATTGTCCGCTGCTTCTCCTGCGTATAGCCGGAGATCATAGAGGACATCATGCCATCCAATGCCTCACGTATAATGATTTGGTCCTCGCGAGCGACATCCTCCGTCTCACTTAATAACTTAGCCCTACGTTCTTCTGGAATTAGATACATGCGATTCTCCATGTTACGTGCTTCAACCTCTCCGGAGATAGACCGATATACATTATGCATATCGTTATAATATGAATATAATTTGGTCTTTCCTCCTATTGTACGCAATGAATCTTCCAACTTGGCAATCTTCTCTTTAGCGTCTCTTAGGAAAGGCAACAAATACTCTTGCACGTCTTTGGGTTGTGTAGCAAGCCACATGTATTGCCATTTGAACCGGTCATTCTTACGTTTTTCTTGTACTCTATCAACCTCTTTCTTTAATTGCGGGTCTGATATTTTGGAATAGAACATTTGGTCGTAGCCGTACCTCTTGAACGTGTTGTTTAGATCAGCGCCGACTTCGTTCACATCCTTTCTCTTTTGAGCGACCAAGCCAACACTACCACCGATAGCAAATCCCTCTCGGACTTGAATGGCATGTTGCAGTTCGTGAATAAAGGTTGCTGGCATAAACTCTTCTTTCGGTCTTCTTTCTCCAAACGGATGGTAGTTAATGTTAATTAACCCTGCATATCCTCTCGCTTTTTCATCGTAATTACCATAAGCCGCATCAAGTGGGTCATCATACAACCTAATCTCCATACCTTTCATATCGGGATAGGCTTCAAAGAGTTTACCTGCCTCTTCATTGTTAACAAGAACTTCTTCCAATTTAAAGTAAACACTTCTCCAATTACGTCCATTAACCCTATCGTCATTGAGCATCTTATCGACATCAAGTTGAACGTCCTTCGGAGTCTCGTAACGCCACTTACCATCTGCACCACGTTCCCAACCGGTTGCTAACTTTATAGTCTTAGCATCCTTACCATTGGTTTCCATATCACGAGCAACTTGCAGATTATCCAAGCGGGTTGTAGCTTCTTCTACTTTATCAAGGTTGCCTGCACCACGTTCACCAATAATCATCGCTTCTGCGTTCTCGCCGGTAACATCGCCGAGTTCCGTTTGGTTGAGCATATCCCACAGCACGCGGTCGGCTACTTGCTCGGCGCTGTCGAAGTGCTTAATGCCGAACAGGTTTGTACCTACCCAATGCCAGAAGTCCGCAAGGGCTTGCTTGGCGCGGTTGATGAGTTGGCGCACCTTGGCACCACGCAGCAGAGAGCCGGACTGCTCCGCCTCGTGCAACTCCTCTTTCGCCCACTCTTCCATACGTGCTGCACCGCGTTGTCCACTGTAGCGTGCCAGCACCTCGGAACAGATAGCGTCGTCGGTGGTCAGTCCCTGGTAGTTCGGGTCGTTCACCACCTCGTCCCAGAACGGCGTGCCTTTGAAGATGTCCACGATAGACTGCCATCCCTCGCGGTTGTTCCGCATCATCGCCTTTGCCCAAAGGTGGGTGTATTCGTGAATAGGCGTGTTGGGGTTGATACCGTCCTTGGTCAGATAGATACGGTCACCCACAGCCCAACCGTACAGCGTCCCATTCGGGGTACGCATAAACTGGCGGTGGTCGGTAATCTTTGCGTCGTTCTCATTGAAGATAACATAACACTCACCATCTGTACGTCCATCATAATGAATACCGGTAAAGCCAGCACGATTAAGGAACTCGGACGCTCTCTTAGGACTAGAATCAGTAATCGGAGCGCACTTGTGGCACAACTCCATATATACGTTACGTCCTATGGTGGCGTTACGGGTCATAAGAGCCTTAAACGCTTCGAGCGGGTCTTTGGTTTTCCTTGCTACGTTATAAAGGTTCTCCTTAATAGCCTGCTCGCCGATCATCTTCATCTGCTCTTCCGAAATCGGTTCGCCTTCCTCTATATAGTTCGTACCGTTGTTATCCGGTATCTCTACGTCATAGTGGTGCTTACGCGGAAGTTCAAAGTCCTTTTCTTGGAGTCTGTCGATACCGTCTGCTACCTTGTCGCCAAAGTTGTGCATCCAGTTCTTTATATCCTCTACGGTCTTTAACTCTCCATATTCAGCAACCAAATCTCCCCACGTATCCCAGTTGATATAGTCCATATTATATAACTTCTCTATGAACTTCAACCCTTGCAGACTGTTTTCGGAATAGTTCTCAACCATACGATTGATATGACGCTTGCACCAATCCTGATACTCATCGAACGAAAGGTTTGTGTGGTCTTGTGCGTTGATGAGCATTATATGGATAGGTATTTCCTCAACGGTCTGCGGATGAGCATAGTCGGGAAGACCTTTGTAACGTCCGTTGTCGGTATAACTGTACGGCTTAGCGTAGCCTACTATGTCTCTTGCGCTAACATAAGTACCATACCCATGTACATTGCTACCCTCACCGCGTCCGTTGAAACTATGGTCGAATCCTAACTTCTCGCCGGTCACGGGATCAACAAACGTACCGTCTGCCTTTTTGAGCAGATACGGCGAGTTGTGATTAACCTTTATCGACAACTCCGGTGTTTCACCTGTAACGCCTTGGGTGTTATAGGTAGAACGCATCGGGTGTTCTACCTGTGACGCATCGGGTGTCTTAGGTAGAACGTCCTCTGCTTCCTCGTCGGTAGCGAGGAACACATCAAGGTCGGTATTGTCGTTCAGTACCTCAACGAGTGCGGCGGTAGCGAGTTGCTGCGCCTCGGTCTGGTTCGTGAACTGCGGATAGTCGAGGTCGGTGATTTGCGCTTCCGGCATCTCTTCCTCGTCGTCCTGCTCATTGAGCGTCACGGCACGGCCGGAAGACATATTCGCGTACTTGGCTTCTTTCTCCGCCAACTCGTCCTGCATCTTCTCGGTGTACTCGTCCACCAATGCCTGCGCTTTCTCCAACTCGGCACCATGCTCGAACGGCTTGCCCTCGCGCTGCCGCATCAGTTCGTTCTCCTGCTGGAGCCGCTCGATGTAACTGCGGGAGTAGTTGATCTCGCCGGTGGCTTGCGTGCCGGACAGATAGTCCTGCTCGATATGCTCAACGAGTTTGTCAAGCACTTTGGTCGGCGAACCTAACCAATGGTCGGTGGTCGGCGTGGTGTACTGCACCTCTTTATTGATGGTGATAGCACGCTGACCACTCTCCCAACGGCTATTGTAGATAAGCACGATATTGACATTAAACGGCATACCGTTGAACTGCAACGATACGGCGATGTTCTGCTTGCTGCCCTCGTAGCCCTCTTTGCGCAGTTTGTCGGCGCGGGCTTGTATCTCCGCATTGATGGCTTTGAGTGCCTCTTTGAGTTCGGCTGCGTTGTGGCAGATAGTACCGTCGATATTGTACTCCGTCACCTTGCCGGTCGGGAAAGTCTGCTTTAAGGTTTGCAGGAACTGCTCATCGGTAGCAATCAACTGACGTCTGCGCTCAATGATTTGGGCATTGTCTTTCAGTTTCTTGGCAATCAGTATCTGGTCTATGTCATGTTGCTGCTTGCGGGCTTGCCACTTGCGTAGGTCTCGCTCGGCTTGCGATTTGAGCAGAGCATACTGCGAGCCGGACAACATAGCCACAGGGTTGTCGAAGATACCTTCCTCTACATCCTCTAACACGCGGTTCTCAAGGTTGTTATCAATCATACTCTTGCCGTTCATGATCGAATCAATGAAGCCCGCTTTAGTTTTCAGACGCTGGTAGGACGTTACATCCAAGGAGTCCTCCACACCGAAACGGAGTACCCGAACAGGCAAGTTCCATTGGCGGTGCATGTTACCCTGACGGATGATACGACCGTTACGCTGGGTGTAGTCCATCGGACGGTCCGGTGCATCCATGTGAATCAAGGTATGCAGACGGGTTTGGATATTGACACCGGTGCCGAGTGTCTGCGTGCTACCCATGATAACACGTATCTCACCCTCACGGACCGCATCAAAAATCTTCTGCTTGGCTGCATCGGTCATTTCGCTACGGATGATAGCAATCTTAGCCGCAGGTACACCGGCTTTGACTAACTTGGCCTTGATGTCCTCAAACAGATTAAAGCCGGTCTGCAGGTTGCGGTAACTGTCGCAGAAGATAGCCACCGTACCGTTGTACTTCTTTGTCTCTTTGAGTGACCGCAGCGTTTCCTCTACGGCTTTGTTGGTCTTGGATAACGGCTCGTCGGCTGCATTGGCATCCACCAGACGCGGATCAATGGCGGCACGTTTGGCTACACCGTACATCGTCAAAGGTATATGGCTGTTCTCTTTCTTCTCCTTGCCGCTCATCTGCTCATAACGCTCCAACTCGGCACGAACGGAAGCCATAATATCAATCAGCGACGGCGACTGCGGCAGGAAGATGTCTTGTGCCTTGCCTCCTTCCATCTCCGGCACTTTGTCGTTCACCTGCCCTACCTCACGGGTCAGTACGCAATCGGCACAAGTCAGCCAGATACGCATCAGTTCCGGCACGTTACCATACTGCGCAAAGCGGTTGTTCGCCTTGAACTTGCCGTTGGTAGCGAACTCCAGTTGCTCGGCAATCTTACCGAAGTTATGCACAAAGTCGTCGAAATAGTATATATCGTTGTCTTTGAGCACTTCTTTCGGCATCAGGTACTTCATAAACGTCCAAATCTCCGCAGCGGTATTGCTGATCGGCGTACCGGTAGCGAATACCACATTGCGGTGACCGCAACGCTCATAGACGGACTGACATTTGAGGTACAGAGCTGCAGCACGTTTGGAATAACTCGGGTCGATACCTTTCACACCACGGGTCATCATCGTAGCAAAGCCAAGATGCTTGTAGTTGTGCGCCTCGTCAATGAGCAGCGCATCTATACCCATATCGTCAAAGTCCTCCACCTCGTCCGTGCGGCGGTCTAACATCTCCTCTGCCCTTGCTTTGGCATTCTCGATACGCTCCGCATCTTTCTTGGCATCCTTTTCCGTCTTGGACTTGCTGCGCTTGCCGGACATGTTGGCGTTCTGCAGGTCTTCCTGCAATGCCTCCAACTCACGTTCCATGCGTTTCGTCACTTTCTCGTCCACGTTGGCTTCCTTGGCAGCTTCGATAGCGTGCAGTTTCTCCTCTATCTTCTCTTGGATGAAGTCACGCATACGGCTCTCGCTGTCCGGTATCATATCAAATACGGACTGCGGCACGATAATCAAATCCCAATCGTTGTACTTGATCTTAGCGTAGAACTCCTGACGACCCTCTTTGGTGCGGTCGCGCTCACTCACCGTCAGTATCTTGGCATTCGGATAAAGATCCTTGGCTTCTTTGACAAACTGCGGTGTGGTGGCGTTCTGCACTACAATCATCGGTTTCTTGGCAGTACCGAGGCGGCGCATCTCCATTGCGGAACTAATCAGCGTGATAGTCTTACCTGTTCCGACCTCATGCGCTAACATCACCGGCTGCGTCGTAGCACGTACTACCGCCTGCTGTTGGTGATCATAAAGGGTGTACTTATGGTTCTGACCGGGCAGATGCGGAGAAAGGAACGCCTTATCGACGCTCAACATAGGCACAATGGCATTGAAACGCTCGTTGTATATCTTCTGAACGCGCTCGGCGAGGTCGCTATCTTCCTGCATCTTACCGCGTGCCCATTCCACAAAGTCGTCCTTAATCTGGCTGATCTTGTCGGAACATGCAGCGGTAGCAGCTTTGTCGGTGATAGTCTCGGTCGTACCGTCACGGTGTTTCTCTGTCTTGCTGACTACTACCGGCACATTATTCATGGCGGCAATCATCAGTTGGTGACCATACACCTGTTCCATCAGTTTTTCGCTATACACACCCTCGGCGCGGTTCTTTTCATTGCGGAGAGCATAGCCGCCGTAACTCTGTTCGTTACTGATCCATGCACTGCCAACATGTACTAACCGCAGGTTCTCTACGCCGAACTTCTCTTTGAGATATTTGTGGTATAACTCCACCGGAATCCATGTCGAACCGATATTGAACTCAATGAGGTGCGCCGGAATATCCACAGGAATCACCTTGCGCAGTTCCTCAATGTTGGTATCATAGATGCCGTTCTCGTTGTGTTCCTCTGCATACGCCAGTTTCTCACGGACATTGCCGGACAGATACTCATGGCTGACAACCATGTTACCGGTCTGCGGGTCACGGAAGGCGAGACGCGATTCTATAATCTCTTTCTCTACCTCCTCTTGCGGTCTGCCTAACCAAGTAGCAATCATATCGGGCCGCACGTTGCCGTACTGCTGCACGGAGAGAATAACGCCGTCTCGGGCGTTTTCCGCTTTCGGCTCTGCCTGTACACCAACGACACGCTTGGAGAAGACATCGGTCTTGCTAACCTCCACCTGCTTCTTGCCATTCTTGTCAATGGTCTCGCGGACATTCTCCAATGCCGCCATGCTTGCCCACTGCACATCGTAACGCAGGAAGGATAGCGACACGTTGCGGTTGAGATAGCCGTATTTCTTCACAAAGTCATCATAAGCACGGTTCAGCTTCTTAAGCAGCCCTTTCAGACCATCGTCGCTGATACCTTTTGCCTGTTCTGCGAGTAACTCCTCAACGGCTGCTTTGAGCGTGTTGTAGTCCTTCAGCACTTCCGCTTTGGTGTGTCCCTTAACCTTGGTCGGGTTGATACCATCCACCGGCACCACCATGCCATTATATACGCGGCATATCTCGTCCTTGCTGTTAAGAACGAGCGAACCGTAAGGCAGATCGCCGTGATATTCCTCGTATGTACCCGGATTGATATTATTGCTTTCGCGGACGGTTACTGTCTGCACATCGCCGGTGGTAGGAATAGCATCAACCCATTTCTGCAGACGCTCCGACTGATTGATAGCCGGTGACGGATAACAGCCGGAGGTCGTTCCACCCCAACGTGTATCACCATGCTCAAAGCCGAAGCCCATCTCACCGCCCATGCTCTCCGGGTGCTCCACGAAATAGCGGTTGTAGATTAGTTTCTTCTCTTCCGGTGTGTCCGTTACCCATCCGTTAGTCTTTCTATCCCATATTTGCTCCGGCTCGGGCGTTGCTACACGTGCTACTTCGGTATCAAGTACATCAATGGCACGCGGGTCTTTCTGACCGTTCACACGTTTGCGTACTACAATAATATCCGATGTAGCACTTGTACCGCCGAAAGTCTCACGGTTGAGACGGAAAGCAGCTATCACATCGGTCTCGCCCTCATTGTTGAGCCAACGGCGCAAGTCTTTACTGCTATCGAGTGTACCCGAAGATGTGATGAAGATACCAATGCCGCCTTGGCGCAGCTTGCGTACGTTCTTTGCTATACAGAAGTCGTGGATATTACCGAAACGCTTGCTCAGGTCTTTCTCCTTCTTATCATACACACGCCAACCAGTCACAAACGGTACGTTCGTGATCACAAGGTCTTGTGAGTTATTGGGAATATCTACCTCTTGGAATCCGGCAGCATGTACCTGTGCATCGGGGTATAGTTGTGCCAATATACCTGCGGTGATGGAGTCTATCTCAACAGCCTGCAAGTTACTGCGGTCGCTTATAGACTGCGGCATCTGCGAAAGGATATTACCGATACCGGCACTACCCTCTAAGATATTACCGCCTTTGAAGCCGAGATGCTGCGCTACGCTCCATAACTCGTCAATGATAGCGGCGGGTGTGTAGTAGGCAGAGTTACGCGACAACTGCGCGGCCTGCATTTCCTCATCCGTCAGCAACTCTTTGATGACTTGGTAAGGAGATTTCTCGCCGTTCTGAACATAGTACGTAGTACCCGGCTCGCCTTTGAAGAACTCACCCAAACCACCCCAACCGGTGAACTTGGCTAATATGCGTTGTTCTTCCGGTGTGGCTTGTCTGCCTTCGTCCTGCAACTGTTTAAGCAGACGAATAGCCGCCAAGTTAGCCTCATAGCGGGCTTTGTTGCTCGTTGGTGCAGGGTCTGACGGATCATAGCGGAAGTTATGCGTATTCTTACGCTCACTCTCCGCAACGGGTTCTTCTACTGATTCAGTTGAGCGCTGCCCAGCAGTTCCCAAGCCTCGCTCTCCGTCATGCACCCGATGTTGTTCACTACGCGAACCCACTCCTCCGGACTGAGTTCCTTCATTTGTTTGCCGTTGGCTTCCTCCCAGCGTTCCATTCTGGTCCGCAGGTTGTCCGGCTGTCCTTCCTTGCGGGGCGCTACTTTCTCGCTCCCCATCATTTCGTACTTCGGTGCTTCCATTATCTTCGTTGTTTATAGGTTCTGTCTGCTCGTCAATAGCTGGAGTACTATTCTCCTGCGCTATGCCGTCGTTAATCTCATCGACTGCATCTGCGAACAGGTCTAATACCTGCTGACTATCTGGAATGCGGGTCTTGTCGGCTTTCTTTTTCTTGTTAGCCTCTTGACGCTTCTTGGCCTGCTCCAATACCTCACTTACACTCTCCGCTGGTGCGGTCTCTACCTTTGGCAGATAGTCTTTGGCATAATAGCGGATGTCCTTTAGTAACTTCTCGTAGGTCGGGAACGTCTGCCCGTAAGGACCATACAAGCTGCCGTAATTCTGATTGCCGGTCAGGTAACGAGGCGAACCGTTTGCGTTCGGGTTCTCTACTCGCCAATACATATCTGATATTACGTACGACTCCTGAATGCCGTCTGGCTTGTAGTACAGATCTCTATTGGGATTGATACCAAGATGTACGTACAACTCCAGTCCGTCCTTAATCGGCAAGCGGAACGATATATCTCCACCGGCAGGTGCTATGTTAGCCGTTGCTAACTTCTTGCGCTTGTTTACCTCTACGCCGAGGTCTGCTGCAAGTTGCTTCGCCAATCTGTCAACGTCTTTGAGCGCTTTAGCCTCAGCAGACTTCAAATATCCATAACTCTCATGGAACGCTAACGGATCGTCCGTGTCTGCCTCGTAGTAACCAAGCACGGCTAACTGTTCATTGACTTGCTCTATGGCAGCATCAACCTTATCAATGGTCTCTTGGTGTTGAGTTATTTCTTCCTCAGTCGGTTCAACCTCCGGCGAAATAATCTCTATTACGCTTTGTTCCTCTGCGCTGCTCTCTTCTGATCCAGCATCTGGTTCAGTTCGCTCGATAGACGCTGCCTCTGCTGCAACAGTTTCTGCTTGCTTGATAGCAGTCTCTGTATCTGCAAGGACTTCATTTGTTGTAAGTTCTTCATCGCTTATATTATTAAATTTCTTTGCGTCCTCATAATCTTTGAATATGAATCCGCGATTCTTTGCAAAACTGCTATAGTAGCCGTTATTAGCCTTTGCGCGGGCTTTGAGCGCCTTAAAATCATCATCACTCAACCGCGGGCCTAATACGCTCACTACGTAAATATCTTCACCTGTCTTGGTATGTTTCGACTTGGATATAGTTCCTACTTCACGAGCGGCAGTTTTCTCCTCTTTCGGTTGCTGTTGCTCGATAGGGCTTATTCTATCCTCGCTTATATTGCCCATGAACACATCACCGAAAACAGGATTGGGTGCAAGCAAATTATAAGTACCGTCCGCATTGAAAGAATCAATGGTAGCATCATACAACTTGCCATCTACCTTATTACGGTACTTTACCTTCTGTCCCTTTTCAAAGGTCGTTTTTTTACCTCCGCCGCCTTGACCGGCACGCTTTACGTCGGCATCAATTACGAATACAATGCTGCTATTAGTACGCATTGCGTTCTTCGGTAGTGCGTCACTAACTATATATTGTCCGTTACTGTACTCTCCTTCTCTATTGCCGGTTGGCTCAAAGCCTTTCGACCGCATGAGGTCGTCTATTTGCTCTTGCGTCGCATGTTCGGCATTGTCGATAAACTGCTGTGTATAGATAGGATGTACGCGTTTGCTTCCGTAAATACTGCTGAATCCCCACAGAGAAAGTTTTGTTTCGGGGAAGATCTCGTTGTATAACTCTACGCGTTCAATTAGGTTGGCAATCTTATCGGCAGAGTTCATCAGGTTGTTCATCTTATAGATTACATTTGCCTGTGTATCTACCCAGTTGTCATTCTCATTGCCGTTTGCAAAAACAGAAAGACCGTTTTCACTTGCGTATTTGGGAAAATCAACAAGGATACCATGCTCCTTTGCCCATTCTGACGCAAGTTTATGCTGTTCCTCAGCAGACTTGTCCTTTAGGAGTTCTCCGAGAGCCACCGCTGATGGTACGCTATCTCCTTCTCCCAGTCTATCTCTCTGTCCTTCTGCGCTGCGAGATATTCCTCTTGGAGTCTGCGGTACTCTTCCGCTGTTTTCTTCGTTGCTGCCATTGTTGTTATTGCTGTTTACGTTATCACCTTGTTTGATGGTCTTTGGCTTGGTACCAAAGGGAACATCGTTATTCTTCCACTCATAGTGGTCGAACAGCGGTGTGCCGGTTAATTGTGAATCTCGCCCTCTTTCAGGCTCTCCCGATTCCAATAACTCCGAAATACCGAGCGTGCTAATGCTTCGTCCTCCTCGTCCCAGTCGTTCGGGAAGAAGCTGCGTCTCCATTTCACGTATTCTTGCAAGCCTTGCTCGTAGGTCTTGTACTTTCTGTGAAGATAATTCGCTGATTGTGCCATATATATCTTTAGTTGAATAGTTATTAAATGTCTTGGTTGGTTTATCGCCTATACCAGCCAAATAGTTTAGTGACAAATATCTGCCTTTCTCTGCAAAGCGAGCCATAGCACGCATGTAGGACGATTCCGGCGCTACTTCGTTATAATAGAGTTCTACGGTATATCCTAACTCTTTGAGCGGTAAAGTAAGTTCGTTAATTATGCTACCACCGCCGATTTTAGGAATAACCACGTTGTCACCGTTGAGTGCAGCACGCCAAAGTGCCTCTTGCATCACGAGGTCACTCGCTTTCTGTACATAACCAGCACCGTCTCCGTTGTCGTACCCATCCAGCCAAGGTTTAACATCGTCACTATCAATGATACGTGCGGAGTTCTGTTCAGCCAACGGCTCTGCAAACACGCTACTCTTACCACCTGCCGGACGACCGATGATAATGAACGCCTTGCGCTCACTCTTTATATCTCCACCCTCAAGCAGACGGTTTGCATATTCTTCTATTTGCTCTTGCGTCAATTCAAGCGAACCGCTGTTGCTGTCAATCTTCGCTTGCGCCTCGATGATAGCCGGATCACTCTTCAGGACTTCAAGAGGAATCATAACACCGTCACGGGATGCAAATGAGATATAAGATAACTCCGGACGCTTATGCGGTTTCCTCTCTTTCTGTCCTAACTTGGCAAAGACCTCTTTCGCTTGTGGAGTGAGATAAGTAGTATAGTCTTGGGTATTAACGACTACCGATAGACCATCGGCTGCGTACTCTTTCTCATTCGGCTGCAAAGTTACTAAATTATTTTGATTTCTCAAAATATTTTCGGCATTTTCTTCACTTTTTTGTGCATTTTTATCAAAATTATCAATATCGAAGGCCATCACGGTTGCATAGTCGTCCATTTCAGCACGGAACGGCTCACCCTCCGGGATGTCACGCAGATAGTTATACATCTGTCTTGCGTACTGACGGATGCCGTCACCGAAATCTGCAATCAAGGCACGGGCAAAGTCGGCGAACTTACGTGCGCCACGCTCCACATGATAACCGGCAATAACAATCTGGTCGGCTACCATTTCGGGATCAATGCCCATATTGAGCCGATTGAGCCGCGCTCTCATACGTGCTTTAGCTTTTTCGTATGCCTCGTCCGTGAAGATGGTATTCTTCGGCTCTTCTGCTTTAGCCGCCTCACGCGCTGCCTTACGTTTCTGCGCCGCCTCTAACGGAGTAAGGTTCTCTGCGGATGCCGGTTTGTAACTCTCTGCCTTGGCACGGATAAAGGAAATATCTTCCCGCGCTTGGTCAGCGTCGGAAACGTCCATATAGTCAATATAGTTGCCGTTCTCGTTCTTGCGGTCGGTAAAGATGATACGCGAACCCTGTTCACTATCTATCACATCAACAAACGGTATTCCTTCCTCCGAAAGAATCTGCTTAACCTGTTCGCGGTCATCTGCCCAAAGTTCGTCACGCAATTCTTTTGCAGATGCTGCCTGTTGTTCTAACTCTGTTTGAATGTCAGCAGGGATGTCAACCTCCATCATATTGTCGTACAGATAGAACTGCTCAAAGATGTCACGCGGCGTAGTATCACCCAGATAGATATTAGGCGTTACTGCTCCATTGGCTTGGAACTTGACAAACTTCTTGCCAGCATCGTCAGTAAGGACTTTCGACAACGTTCCTTCATAGCCGATAGAGTCCATGAACTTCTTCACTTCCGCAAGGCTATTAAGAGGCTTGTTTGGATCGAGCGGCTCTTCCGCCATAGCGGTAGAAGCAGCGCCTTCGGCTTTGACGCTCTTGTACTCGGCAAATGGTTTGGTCTTGCGATGGCTGGAGTCAATCCATTTCTTAAACTCGTCCATCGTCACCTCCGTCACGGTGCCCATACCTTGCCAGCCTTCCTCGTAGTTACTCAGATAGCCGTTCTGCGCTTCCTCCAAAGAATCAAAGCCAAGCATACACTTGTGCTCGTCGAACTCGCCGGTATCTACATTGCGCTGATCCACCACAAAGACCTTATCGCTCGTCAGGTTCGGACCGATGAACACATCTATATGGTCGCCGTCCACGCCCTCGGTGCGACGAATCTTGCCGTATGTATTGTGCATCTCCTGCTCCCATTTCTTGCCGTTAGCGTCCGTGCCGCGACGGATGCTGCCTTTCGGGTTCTCGATAGTGATAGGCAGTCCCCACAAGGTCACATGGCCCTGCTTGTAGTTCTCTGCTTTCTTCTGTGCCTCCGTCGGGTTGGTGTCCGTCTCTGCCTCGGCTTGTGCAAGACGCTCCTCCGGGGTACTTTCTGCTGGTGTTTCTGCATCCGGCAAACGGCTAATGAGCGCAGCGCCTTGACCTCCACTCCATTTATTGGAATCGAGATAGTTGAGACGGCGCCATATTTCCCTTAGCACATCATCTGCAGCAAGACGATACTCTGCCGTCTTGTTAGGCTCTGCAAGGTATTCTTCCTGCGTCTGCTGGTAAATATCCTCGACCTTTTTAAGATCACTCTTCTTATCCGGCAGTTCATCGAATAACAAACCACGTGCATCGTTTCCGAACCCTGCGGTTGATAAATCCCAATTGGGATGCTGCGCTTTGTTAGCGAGTATAGCAATAAGTGCTCGCTGAATAGGCGATATATTGCCCAATAGAGCAAAGTCCTCGCGTTTAATAGTAGCCGGAGTGACTGTACGACCATCGGTCAGGGTTATTTGTCGCTCGGTTGCGGTAATAAGAGATTGCAATCGTCTGCGTAGTTCCTGGGCGGCATTATCTCTTTCGTCAATGTCACCAATACCATATCTATCCAAAGCAGACTCTAACTCATCAACAATACTGTTCACCTCCATATTACCTGCAGCAATATCTCTAACAGATTGTAATAAGGTATATACATTATCATCAGCGCCGGTATCGTACAAAGCGAATGCCTCCTCAATAGCCTTTACTTGGCGCGGATTTAGTTTTTCTTGTTCATTACTTGCTGGTGCGCTTGCAGGAGCATTGTCATTTTGGCGGCCTGCACTTGGTCGCTCTGTTTCTGTTGGTTCTTTGCCATAGCGTTGTAGTATTAAGTTCTTCAATTCGGTCTGGGTCAGCAGATCACCGAAGATGTCCACCTGACCGCCTTGTATAGTTTTCGCTTGCTCGTTGTAGAGGTTCAGCACATCACGGAAAGCATCTACACCTCCGTCGGTCATTTCCTCTGCAAGCAACAGTTGATACGGTGAGTAATTCTCCGCAGCAGTATGTACCTCTCCGTCCTCGCTCATTACAGTTTGACGAACAAAGGATTGGAACGGTACACCGGCTCTGCGTACTTCATAAAGCAGACGGATAGCATCGTTGATGTCGCTCTCCAGCGAGAACTCGCCCAGGGACTTGTTATCCAGAATCTGCGGCAAAGCACGCATGATAGAGTTCTTGAGTGCTGCATCATCTCCCATGAGACGGATGGTCTCGTTACTGAATGCCGTACCAAAGAGGATATTGGACAATCTCTCGCGTCCGGTGTCGGACAATTTGTCGTTATTCACCATCTCGGCACGCTCACGCTGAGCGATAATACCCTCCGTGATCAGACGGTTAATCAGTTCGAACGGCGCTTTGCGGTCATTGAAGAAAGCGTCAATCGTATTGAAGCCATCTACAGCCGCCAGCACTTCGCTGATAGCCTGCGGTGTGAGTTTGCGGGCATAACCAGCCGCCTTGCCTGTGTTGCTCTGCGTCTGGGTCTCTTGCTCGTTGAAGATAGCGAGTGACTGCGTAGAGTACGGCAGGCGCTCGTCGAGTTGGAAAGCGACGCGGGCATGAGGAATAGAAGCCACCTGCTCCGGCGTGAAGCCGTACATAAGTGCGTTCTTGGTCAGCGACTCCATATAGGCTGCATCGGTGCCGTTGATAGCGGCTAACTGTCCCGCCATCATACGACCGTTGCCGTTATAAACCATACCCTCGTCGCTGATCACCGGCATGTTCTTAATTGCATTGCCGTTGAAGTTCTGAGCGATAGAGGTCACTTTCTGTTGCTCCTCCTGGTCGGCGGTGTAGTCGCGGTCGTTGATAGACTGACCGTCTGCCGTAACAGGGTAGCCCTCGGAGCGTTGGAAGTTGGCGGTGGCGTTGTGGCTTGCCGTCACTCCTTCCGGTGCAATAAGCACATAATGACCGGCTAACTCGCGGCCGTCCGGCAAAGTCGTTGTCCCTGCGTTACCGATAATCTTGGGAGCTGCGTTGTATCGTTCTACCATGGTAGCATTAGCGGTTGTACCCTCTTCCGTCTTGCGGTTCTGTTCACGCGCTGCCATCAGTTTATCACGCTGCGCTTGCTCTGCGGCTAACTCCTCGGCGGTCTTGATCTGACCTATGGCGAGTTTGACATCCTGCCAATACTTAACCGCTGCATCGGCTTGCGCCTTGAACGCTGCGTTCTGCTCGTCCTCGGCGATACGTTGCGCGATATTCAGGCTATGCGACTTCTGCGATGCCGCTTTCTTTTGCACTTTCTCCGCCTCTTTCAGTTGGTCGTCGGCATAACTGATAGCGGCAGCGTTGTTCTGCTTGAACGTGTCATAGAGGATCTGCGCGGCTTGCGGCACTTCAATCTGATTCCATGCGGGGTTGCCTTCCTCGTCCGTGGGGTATGCCGGAGCAACCCCCGGTGCTTCATTACCGTTTTCACCGGTGGTAATAGGCGACGATGACTGGTCATTAGAGGCGCTTTCCACCGGTGGTGCTGTTTCTGCACGTACCGCACCCATATTAGCAAGGTCGTCTTCTGTAAAAGTGTACAAATTGCCGAACTGATCCGGTGCAATAGTCTCATACACTCCGTCACTAACTTGACGTAAGCGTACTTCTCCTGCATTAGGAAGACCTTCAGGGAATGTGTACGTGACGATATTATCCTCCATCTCGCCTTTTGCCACGGCAAGTGCTTCTGCTGCTTGCTCATGGGGGATGATGGTGGTGTTCGGCATATTGTCGGGACCGATGATCTCTACCTCAATACCCTCGTCGTTGATATTAACGATGGTCGAACTCTCCGCGCTCTGCTGTCCGTTCTGCTTGAGATAGACCTTATCGCCCACATGGAAGAGGTCATTATTAGCGTACTGCGCAAAGTAATGGTCGGTCATTTGTTCTATACGCTCCTGTGCGGACTGCGGTGCATCGAGAATAGTCAGTTCGTCGGCAGGTACTTGCTCAACCGTTCCGTCGGTCATCTTGATAGTTACGAGTTCTTTACCGCTGGTATTGATTGTACCATCTGCGTTAGTTTGAACGCCGAGATTTCCAAATCTCACATAGCCATCTGCCCCGTCTTTACCTTTTATGCCAACATGATATACATTACCATCGTCATGAGTAATATATGATACTTCTTGCCGTGCTACCTCGGTTGCCTGCTGACGGAGTTGCGTCTGCCGGTCTTGCGGCTGCTGCTTGGATGCAAACTCTTCCGCAGCACGCACCATATAGTCCTCCATTGCGGAATCAACAGTACGTTTTTCATTGTCCGACAGTTTTTCATACTTCTCCATCAGATCACCGACCATTTGGTTATATGCACCTGCTTGTTTGGTGTAGTCGCCTAACACTTGGTCTAACTGCTGCTGGTATGCCTTAACATCCTCAATAGGTGCGTTCGGGTTCTCGGACATGTACTTATTGAGCAGGTTGTTGTAGGTCATACTCATCTTATCGAAGAAAGCACGGTCGCTATCAGATGCCTCTATCTGGCTGACGATACGGCTTGCTTCCTCTGCGGTTGCTCCGCTGCTCTGCAATAAGCCTTGCAGGGCTTGGCGGCTCTGTCCGTAGTCTTTTACTACTGCGTTTGCAGCCATGCGGTTGATAGCGGCATTGGCTCCACCACCGAAGATAGACATAGGAAGAATAGTGAGGAATGTTTTGCCTATTCCCTCCGGAGTCAGCATCTCACCTAACTCACCACGCAGACGCTGGTTGCTTGATACGCTCTTCTCGTCCACATTGGAATAGAACGGGTTGAACGAACGCAAGGTATTAACACCAGCTGCAATAACTTCCTCACCTGTTTCTCCAATAGGCGAGTTAATGTAGTTCTCTACAAAATGCCCGAACAATTTGTTCTTACCCCACAATGCCGTAGCATCAATAGGAATCATCTTACTCATACCACGGTCAATAAGACGACCACCCCAACGCTCCGTGCCGGTCTCTACCATTTGACCTGTGAACGAACGTGCAAGATCTTTAAAGCCATAGTTGCCGTCACCTTGCAGAATCTCAGTCACGCGGTCTTTGTATATATTAGAATACGTAGATGGCATAGCCGCAGTCTGCGCAAAGTCGTATGCAAATGTTTTACCAATTTTTCCTGCTACGGTCTGCGTTGCGCCACGTTCTACCAGATTACCTGCTGCGTCACGGATAGCCGTTCCTCCTAACGAGCGAGCCAGTTTCTCGGCAAAAGCCTTTCCTACTTTACGTTCTGCCAACTGCACAAGCCCACGTTTAGCTGCTGCACCTGCACCGGCTGTGAGGTACATTTCCACCATGAACGGAATACTCTCCGCAGCTCCCTTACCTATTTCATAACCGGTAGAGAGATCAGAGCGCATATCCTGCACGGCGGTGGACATCAGGAACGTTTCTAATAACAGTTGCTCTTCTTTGGTTAGTGTGTCATAGCCGCCTTTGTTCATCTTATTAACGATGCCGTTGAGGTTTCCATAACGCACTAACTCCGTCACACCGGCAGTCCATGTGTCATAGTCGGTGATTTGGTCTGCCAAACCTTGTCCCCAGTTAGCAATACCACTACCACGACCGTATTTAGAAGGAGCATTATAGAGGTCAATAGTCTGATTAAGCAAGTGTTTTGCTCCTCGCATATCGTTACCATCCTGTTTCTCATTGGACAGAATACGTTTCTGAAGGTCTTTAATCTCCTCACCCAACTTAGGCATAGCTACTTGACGATCACGATAGGCTTTCTCTTGTTTGAGCGTAGCAACCTGCTCATTACGCCTCTTGGCGGCTCCCGGGTTATCCAGTTCCTCAATACGAGAAGCATCTAATACCGCTTCTGCATAGCGTTGCCGCTCATTTGCGTATTCTCTACCTTTATTACCGAAATATCTCTCCCACCATCCTTTGGGTTCTTCCGGTTCTACATAGTCTTTGCCATAACGAACCTTGTACAACTCGCGGGCTTTTTGTTCATGCACATTGCCGGAGAGTTGCGCTATCTGCTCATCCAATTGCTCGTCAGTCAAGTTCTCATAACCTTTAGGACGAATGACTTCATCCATCTTCAATTCTCGTCCCTGAATAGGTTGAGTTGTCTGTGAAGTGACAAACGGCTGATTTGGGTCGTTGGTGACACCTTGATAGGCGTTTTGACGTGCGAGTTCGGCTTGCTCGTCTAACAGACTACCGCCGGACACACCGGCAGGCTGAGCGGAAGAGGATGGTTGAGTGGAAGAGGACGGTTGAGCGGGTTGCTGTGGTTGCTGCGGGAGGTCGTCCATGATCTCGCCACGGGCTTTACCACGGAAAGTCGGCCACTCGGTAAGATTCATACCGTTTTGCGACGCATAGTCATAAAACGAACGTAAGCCCTCATCGGTCTTCGTCTGCTCACGGAACATATCTTCCGTCAGTCCTTCAGCCAACACACCTTTCTTGCTGGCAATCTTGTACAATTCAGCTATTCTATCTGCCATAATGTAATAAATTATCGTATTTTCGTGTTTAACATACTTGCTCCGGCGCTCATCTCCATGTAATCAATGCGGGTCTTGCCGGTCACCTGACCCGAGAGGCATACGCGGAAGAAACGTACATCCGTCCGCTCTACTATACATCCTATATCGCGGAACTTGCCACTCTTGCGGTTATAGCCTAACGGCTTGAACTTCCGTCCGTCATACGAACCTTCCACCACACAAGCGATATTCTTGCCCTCTATCGTCTCAAAATAACCTCGTACCACAAATCGGTATGCCTGCTTGAAGCCAATGGAGTCTAACTTAATCACGTTAGACAGGTAGAAGATCTTATTGTCCGCTTCTTTGCGATGCTCCAGCGATGTATTTGCGTCGCCCTCGTCGTCCACCTTATAGAAATGTCCGTCCGCATCCACGCGATACGATGTCGGGTAGTTATTCACATACTGCGAAGCGGTATAATCCCTCCGGCTCCAGTTGCCCTCGCGGTCCAGCACATAGCTGTACGGATAGTTCGGGTTGCTCACCATCAACTCACGCATGTTATGGTTATAGTTAATGATAGCCGCCTTGCCCGATGTGCCTTTGTCTTGCAGGTACGTCAGGAAATCCGTTGTGCTGCATAACTCCGACGGCAGACCGGCTATCTGCTGCATGGATGCCGTGGCAATCTTACTGTAATCGACACTTCCTGCGTTCCAGAACTGCACCACATCACCTTCCGCCGGTGCGCCTATCTCCTCTACCTGCTCTCCGGCAATCATCATCAGTCCGCGGTCGGTAGTGAATACGACTCCGGCATCAATAGGTGTGACGGAACGCGGGTTGTTACATACGTCTCGGGCTAAGATACGTGCATTGGGATAAGCCATCTGCCCGGACGCATCCACATACAACGCATACACACCGTCCTTGCAGAATACATACAGCGGCGCATCACCGGTCTGACCTGTACCAACCGCAATAGTGTTCGACATAAGCGCCAGTATCTCTGCCGAGCCCACTTGATACGTATTCTCCACGGGAAAGAACATCGGCTGATCCGTCTTGCTTACCTTTAGTCCGTTCGGAAAATACTCCTCCGTGTTCTGCATCTCCGGAAGAGGTTCCGGTTCTGCCGGAGCAATTCCTGAGCCGGTGATGCTTATAGGCTTCAGGTCCGGATCAATATAATATGCCATATTTAGATATGGATGCGGCTTCAAGTCAAATTCGAGAGCACGCGAACTGGCTAAGGAAGCATCATAGCGCACTATCTTGATATGCTTGGCTCTTGCATCCGGATAGGTGATGAGTGGATTAAGGCTCTCCAAGAAGTCCGCACGGCCGTTAACGGCTGGACTTGTATTGTATGGTTCAATATAACGAACTACTTTCTGATCGCCTTGCGATGTCTCGATGGTCACCTCTGCGAAAGCAAAGTACTGACAGCCGGACGGAATAGTCGCAGGGAAGTTATTATCCGTCTTGGGGTATTGCAGATACTCGTCATTGTTACCCACAAGGTTCGGCAGCACACCTTTGAACCATGCGCCGTCCTGCACCTTTACGGAATGGTTGTTCAAGTGAAACAGGTCTATCGGGTAGCCAAAGAACGGATAACTCTTGTAGTTCGCTATATGCAAACGGTTGTTATACATATAAGACACCTTCGGTAGATACGTCGTTCGAGAAGTAGCCTCAATAGGTAACTGTGGTTGTTCTGTAATATTCTTCAGTATGTTCTCGTCTTCTTTTGATGATAAATCTACCTTTAGTTGCTCCTTATGCCAATTCAACTCATTGATTTTATACTCTTTGAGCAAAAACATTGGGGAGTGCATGAGATCATATATTATATCTTCAGAGGGGCGATGTAAGAATGTAGGTGACCAATATGTATATTCATTATCTACATCGTAATTCTGTACCTCAGGAGTGATAAATATACATAAACTTTGGAAAATATCTTTATTCTTTTCTAATATACTGTAGTCGCTTATGGACATAACAAGGTCGTAACCGAGCAAAGCTACATACCAATCGCCTGTTTCTCCAAGCATTTGTACGCATGGAAATAATGAAGGAAGAATATCTCCATCCATTTCGGTCACATCTATCTGTGGTAATTGGTAACTATAAGGATAGCCCAAATGCGCACTTCCTTGATCTATCTGTCGTGTATCAATAACGCCGGCAGACGATGAAACAGGTGTTCCGTTTAGAATAAGCCTTTGCAAAACTCCTTCCTGATCTTGAGTTATACCACTTGCAGTGGGATAATGACTTGTTATATCATCATCATTATAATGTTGACAATTTTCAAATCTGTCGAAAACAATGTTTCCATTTTCCTCGTATTTATATAAACGCTTAGCAGAAGTTTGCTGGCGAGGATATATCAATACCGGATTGGAAGCATACCCGAACGAACCATCATAATACCTGACTGCTGCACAGGCAAGCAAAGGTCTCGAGAATACGTTATTCTCTTCTATTTCCCCAAATGTACCTTTTATTATCGTCTTAATATCATCTGTTGTTGGGTTGTTCGATATTAGTTTCAGACACAAATACGGATGATGTTTGGTGATAAAATCTGCTTCTTTGTATGCACGTCCATCTTGACCTCTTAAAAGCTGTATATTCCTCTGTTCAAATAGCAAATCAGGCTTGGGAGCATGATAGTTAAAGTGAACTTGCCCAAAAGGATATAATTCCCTACTTTTTATATCTGGCGTGCTATCCGTAACCGGCTTTACATATTTCTTATCACCATACACCAAGTGCTCAAAATCATCACTCTCGTCAATCACCGTCAGCAGGTGACCGGTCTGCGTGATCCATACGTCCCCTACTACATTCGTAAGCGCCACACGTTCCGTAGGCAAGTCCTGCTTGTCCTCCGGCCATAGACTGCGGTCACTCGTACCATCCAATGGATAGAAAGTTACGCCGTCGTTATCAATCTCCGCAAACCAATAGAGCGTGCCGTTATCTACACCTAACAAGTGATGATAGATATTAGTATGCACATACAGCTGCTCATAGATAGTGCCGGTAGGCATGTTCACAATCTGCCTGCCGTTGCCGCTGGCACGCCAACTACCATCCATAAAACGCAGGTTGATCAGGTCTTCCGCCTGACCGTCCTGCACGCCAATCTTCGTAGCATTGCGTACAATGCCATTCATCTCTATCGCTTTCGGTGTTCCTTCTGACATAATGATACGTGATTATTAGCAGATGATAAGGACTATGGTCTAGGATTCCCTCGTGTTGAGTCCGTGTTTAGTCCGTGTTGAGTCCGATATTAGTCCGTGGGGAGTAGTTAGAAGTCCTTTTCTATTGGTTTTTTGACATCTCCCCAACCTCTTTTGAACTTAATACCAGGGACTTCTCTTTCAATGCGATCCCGAGTAGCGTCGTCCAACATCCAGAAAGAGCCGTTCTGCAGCAACTGATTGTCATCATAGATATACTGACCTTGTGCGTCTGTTCCTTTGATGACGTGCGCTCCGGTAAGATAATCGACGAGTTGCTGCGACTTATCATCGTTCTTACTGAGGATGTTATTATATCGTTCTTTTAGAATACCAATAAGGGCATCGTACTGTTTTTGCGAGACATCGTAGCGGTTTCTTATTTTCTTTCCGTTTTGGGTAACATCAATATTGATATACTTACCTTTACCTCCGGAGCCGCTACCATTACCGTTGCCAACGACATGTGTAGAATCGCGATAGCCACTCTTGCCGGGATTATCGGTTACTTCTGTACGATTACCGCCTGTCTTGGTCGTGGTGCTTGTTTTGGTGAGATAGTTTTGAATAAGGTGATTGACGGTATTGGCATACGCCGTACCGGCTGCACGCAGTTTGGCGGCATTACCCTCGTCCTCTGCTTTCTGCTCGGCTATCAGTCGTGCATTATCGGCATTGGCTTTCGCTCCGATGTTGTTCGGCTGACGCTGCCACACATTGCCACCTAACGCAGCTGTAAGCGAATCGCCAAGAACTGCAAAAGCATTATACCATGCGTTCTCTTTGCGCTTGCGGTCGTTCAAAGCGCGTTCCGCTTCACGGCGTTTGCGCTCGTCCTCCGGGTTATAACCTAATACCTCAAAAGGAGTAACGGCGCCGGTCTGCGGGTTCACACCATAAGCACGTGCCGCCGCTTCTCTTTGTCGCTGAATCTCCTGCAACAGCGCCGGATCAGTCGGCATAGATAAGGAAGTGGACTTGCTTTCCTCAGATGGCTCAACCGTCACGGTCTTAGTAGTTTGATACGGATTTTCTTTGTAATAGTTCCGTTTGGTAACTGCTGTTCCCATAGTCGTTCCTCCTATTTAAACAAAACCCTTTGCAGCGAAATAATTATGCTGACGGCGATAGTTATGCCATTTAGATTGCTCGCTTAAATCCATATTATTAATCATTCGCTGGAACTCTTGGTTAGTGAGTTTTCCTGAATTATATTCATTGAGAGCATATTCAAACGTAGGCGGTTGACCAGCTTTTAATTTAACTTTTTGCTGATCCGAGTAGCCACTTTGCTCAGCCGCTTTTGTCTCTGGAGCAGACGGATCATTATTCAACGTGGGTGCTTCTGCTTTCGGCATCTTTGCACTATACCCATCCATGATAGCTCCGACGGCGGATGCAGCATTACCGGCAAGAGCGGCGTATGTGCTGTTACGCTGCATACGACGCTGCATATCCTCCCGCGCTTTCTGATGCTGCGCCTGCTCTCCTAACATATTGTAATAATCGGCACGCTGACTGGCACCTGCTGCCACTTGTCCCATCAGGTTAGCACGACCTTCCGCCACTCCTTTCTGCACCGCAGCAGCGAACTCCGGCGTAGAACCTTTGATAGCCGCCACACCGCGTGCGTTCTCTATCTGTTGCTGCGCACTACGATCATACTGACCTAATACATGTTGAACTTCCGAACGAGACAAAGGATTCTCGTTGGCTTTGGCATCATAGAACGCTTTGCGCCGTGCGGCTTCTGCATCCGCTTCCTGCTGCATACGACGGTTATTAGTGATAGATAACGCGCCACTAACCGCCTGTCCTGCTAAGCCTATAATTGCACCCCAAGGAAACATAATATAACGATTGATTTGAGTTGTAATCACCTCGCACATACGAGGCAAAAACACATTTTTACCATAGTCTAAACATATTCGGGTGCAAAATTACTATCGTAAAGGCAGTTTTGGTGGCTTATTTTGATACTTTTTGCTTTTGTGCGTATGCGAGTAAATATATAGTTATTGCGCGTAAAGGTGCAGAAAAGTGCAGTTTTAGAAGAGTTTTGTGGACTTGAAGAGCATAAAACAAAGACTGCCGACTTTCACAAGTCAGCAGTCCCAAAACCCAATCTTTTTTGTTTGCCGTCTTAATATTATGACATATTCATTTAACACACGTACCCCGGACGGCTGCGGGGTAAGAACTCAATTCTCTTTCCATTCACGTTTGTATGTTTTTATTGTGTCTCCGTTTGTTATATGGAGCGTCTCAATGTATTCGGCTTTTCCATCAAGAACATCTTCTTCTGTCGGTTCTGTGTTTAATAAAACAATAATACCGGCTGCGCACATCAGCATTCCAATAATACTGATAAACGGATAACATAACTCATACATAAACATAGGCGAGTTGAATTTGCTTGCACAAACCATACACACCACAACTATTAGCACACCGGCTAACATTAAAATAATAGCTAACATATCTTATTCTCCTTTCTTAAAGTGTTCTTTCAACTCTCGCAAACCATTGATAAGTTTCTCCTCAATCGACAGTTCAGGTATCGGCATCCAAGCGACTATTGCATCTTCATCATATCCTTCCCATCCGAAGTCCTCATGATAGACATCGCATCCGTATCGTATTTTGTCTATACCTCGGAACGCTACATTTACTACTACGCCTTCATCTGGTTTTTCTTTCTTCGCATCCCGCCACGGGTTCTTCGGGTGTAAGTCTGCCCATTGCAATACATTTAGTATAAACTCTTTATCGTCATTTGAGAGTTTACAATTTAATGCCGCTTCATAGTCGGCTATTATTTCTTCTTCGCGTGTCATAATGTTACATCATTTAGTGCTTCTAAAAATTTCTTTCTTGATTTATAGACTTTTCCGTCTATCATATAGTGTCGGTATGTCCGCCCATACTCGAACTCACCTTTCCTGATGGTGTGATTACAGATAGCGAAGCGGCCATCCTCTGTTTGCCATGTCATTGAACACTCCTTGGCCATATTGATGTGGCAGCGCTTCTGCCATTTCAGTTTATAGAACTCGTCTTCTGTCATAATTAGTCCTCCTTAATTGAATATTTTGTCATGTAACCATAGCCCTATAGCAAAGCCTATTAACAAACATAGCGAACCTATAAGCAAAATCAATACGATATTTGCTTCTTCCGCAGGAATATCCCCACAATCAGGCATTGGGAGATAAATAGGAATAATTGTTTGTCCTAATACCATACTCATTCCTCCTTTAATTCTTTTGACATAATAATCATGCCCTCATCATATCCGTCTACAATTACATCATAGCCTTCTCTCTTATACCACTCTTTTTTCCAAGAGTTATTTTCGACTTGCAAAGAGACACGATTACAGCATTTTCTTTTTGCTATCAACTCTGCTGCGCGAAGTAATTGCTTACCTATGCCATGCTGGCGACTTGATTCGTTTACGATGAGTGTGCTTACGAAACACACATCGGAACATTTTCTATCGAAAGTGAGTCTGCAAATCCCATGTTCGATATGTACAAACACTTCTTCTCCTATAAGTGTGTAAAAATATATAACATCCATACTCAGTCCTCCAATTTTGAAAAGTCCATTTCGTTTTTGCGTAATTCCATGCCTTCTATTATATTCTCTGGAATATAGAAGCCATCAGTACACCACATATGGAATACTTCTCCAGTAAAACAGATAGCAAATATTTCTTGAAGCCGACCAACCGACCAACAAGGGGTGTACATTTTTCTCAAACCCTCTTGGACATGAAGTTCCAAGTGTTCGCTAAATGGTCGTTGAAAAGGTATTTGGAATATATCAGCATTCCCAAAGTTCATACAATCTGCGCTATCCGCAGGCACTCCTAACTCCAACAGCCGTTTCGACTGCTCCGGAGTTGTAAAATTGTTTTGTAATTTCTTTATTGCCATATTCAGTCCTCCTTTGGTTTATCGGTTGTTCCTACAAGATGCTCATTGCCCTCGTAGGTGATGCATTGCTTCCATAAGCAGCTGTTTGCAACATACGGAATACTGTTGGTACTCATATGCGAGAAAATAGCACAAGTCCAAACAGTTGTATCTGCATTCCTCACAAGCACCTTATCAAACGGTTTGAACTGCGGCTCATTGCTATCGTTCTTTGAGGTTCTCAATATCGACTACTGATGAAAGGATGTCAATCTTGCAACATACCGTTCCGCTAATCTCATACGGTCCGCTTGTTATAACTGCTTCCTTTCTTTCGCTACCACCTAATATGGGATAGTACCATACTTTCTTTCCGATTTCGATTTGTTCCTTTTCCATATTGCTGTGTGTTTATCCAATAAACCATTTCATAATATCTTCGTCAGAATCTCGGAATAAACCTTTATTGTCCCACAGATTACCGACTACCTCCATCTGTGAGAAGTCTATACTGTAGAACTCATCGTTGATGATGTTTGATATACCGCTACGCTTACTTTGGGCAGTCACGAACTTCATAACCTCCCACGCATAGTCATCATCCGCAAAAAACACTACGCCGAGATAGTTATCTTCGCCATCGTCATGGTACGGATATTCGTCGCCACGCAGGATGTCGCCTTCGTATATCTCCTTACCGTTCTTGTCGTGCAAGCCGGTGAACTGACTAACGGTGAACTCTCGCACCTCTACTTGGATGTCGCCAATCGGTTTGTCTTTCGGTATCGGAGTACCATCTGGAATAATGAAATGGTGCGTGTGCTTGCGCTCATCATCATGTCGCATAGCAAAGTAAGCACCTTCAACCCAATCGCCATTGATGGCTTTCCCTCTAAACATAATCTCTCTTTTCATAATTTGCTGTGTGTATTAGTATCGGAATTTAGTGAAGTGAATAATCGCAAGCGGTTTGGAAAAGTCGTAATCTTTAAACCATTTCTTCCATGCGTAAAAAGTTAGACCGTCATTCATTGCAAGACTATGAACATCGCTGTATCTACCGTCTATATTGAAATTCCACCATACATACTGACCGTCCCTGTCCGGCTGGAACTTTAGACGCTGAATACCTATACCGTCATCTTTAGACAAACGTCCTATTTCGATTTGCTTTGACGCATATGGTTTGCCGGACCATTGCCGCAATGATATGCACGCTTCGCCTCGCTCAATCTCGTCAAAACGCTTCCGCCACAAAGGATAATTAGCACGGATGGTGTGGAGTTTCATTTGCGGCTGACCATCAGGAACAGACTGCCGGTTCGTCTCATCGAACGGAATAACATTTGCAATCTCCAACTTTGTTTTGAAGAACGTGGGTTTCCCAACAAAAGGATGCTTTGCAGGAAAGGTCTTGGATAATGTCAATACGTATGTTTTCATATTTGTTGATAGTTACTTATCTTGGTGCCATGGCCATAAATAATGCCACTCTCCATTCTTAAAATACTGAGCATTCCTATCAAACGGTAGGGTCAAAATCAATAATGCTCTAACAACTAACTCTGCTATCCAATTCATAATTGCATTGTATTGGCCATTGGCGGGGATTGCGACCGGCATAGTGCTTGCAGGCTTTGCACGAGGCACTAAACACCATCGCACTCTTACAAAACGGACACGGCGTCACGCATATCCCACCAGACAATATATTGAAATCAATCGGCATTAGGTTTCTGTTTAAACAATTCCTTAACTAACTCTTCTTCGGATGCTCCATAAAGTAGCGTTCTCTCCGTGCCTATATACTTATAATACTCATATCCGATTATTTTCGCAGTTCCATTGATTATTGCCATTATGCCACTAAAAGGAGCGTATATTGTTTTCTTGTGATAATCAATATTGAATCGAAATTCCCACAAAAAATCACCCTCTTGCCGATATTTTCTATAGGCGGCTTCATATTGTTTCTTGCTAATACGCTTGTATTTTGGAGTTGATTCAAAAAACATATCTCATTCCTTTCGTTTGGTTTAATCCATGTTCAACCGTTTGAGTACAGCATCTGCGAACTCGCTTGCTTTCTGACGATATAGGGTTTCCATTTCTGGTCCGAAGTTTTTCCAATGCACACTAAAATCGGATAAGTAATGCACTATAATAGCCTGCTTGATTACTCCGGCTTTAACATCGGCGGCATTGGCTTTCTCGCGCAGCTCCTCATATTGGGAGAGCGACATGGTGATTACCGGCTCTTCAAGTTTTACGCTCATATTCTATTCCTCCGTAAATGGTCTGTAATACTCCATCTTCCCGATGGTGGGGTTGTGGCGGGTTTGCCAGTTCTCGCACAACTCGGTCGTGCCGTAGAACTTATAATAACGCTCATACGTCCATACCTCCTCCGCTCCGGCGGTGCGTTTGTCCGGACGCTCCGTCTCCGACCATCGCCGCAGCTGCGTCGGGATGTCAAACGCTTTCTTCTCCTCAAACAACATCCGCGACGGGTCCGCCTGCAACGGCTGCGTCCAATAATCCGCAAACGACTTGCGCAACGCTTTCGGATAATCACCCTCGCATGTCATAGCCACCATGATAAAATTCTTCTTCTTTTCCAAAACAAATTGTTGGGAGGGGGTGTTATCTCCCACACCTTGCGTGTTTTCTTTGTCGTTAGATAAAGATATACCGCAAGGTGTATCTATTTCATGTATATCATGTATATCATTTATTAAAGGAGAGCCATCGTCCGTTGCAACGCTCGTTGGATTTTCTGCAACGTCCGTTGAACTGTCGTTGGAATTAGTGTTCGCCGCCTTGCGCTTTTCGGCACTACTCTTTCCGGCTCGTGAAGCCGCAGCTTTCTTACGTTTGATATTCTCGGCTGTCTCGTCCAACTGCGAAGTGAGAGACTTACTCCAGAAATAGCCGCCTTTGACGACAAACAGTCCGTAGTTATTCACAATGCGCTTGATTATCTCCTCATCGACGCGCAAATCCCAAGCGATAGCATCATACTCGCATTTGGCTTTATGGTCTTTGATCGGAGTGAGGAACTCCAGCAGCGCCCAATAGATGCCATAGCCTTGCCATTGCTCCTTGCGCAGCAGTTGGATGATCTTCTCATCCTGCTTGGCATTGGTGTAGTGCCTGAAAAATGATATTCTTATCTGTTCTTCCATTTGTTAGGGTTATTTGGAAATTGGTGAGTATAGGCGGTATTCAGCCGCCTGTACCCT
>CAMHOY010000012.1 GCA_946186915.1 uncultured Bacteroidales bacterium
AGGACTATGGCGTTCGTTGCCAGTCGGCAACATAGATTCCGATGTTTTCGGTTACATAATAAAACACCTGGCTTTCGCAGGTGAGCTTGCCAGGTGGGGGACAATTTGTCCCATCCCCTGCCTGCCGTGCAGTAAGGAAAAGAAAAATATCTAGCCTCGGCTTTGCCGGGGCTTTTTTGTTGTTATAGGTGGTTTTTATTGCGAAATGAAGATATTTTTTTAGAAAAATATTATGTAACTTCTTAGTCCTAAAGGTCACGATTGCTTCGGCACGCCCCTTCTCATGCAGTTTTACCACTTCATGAGTGGGTTCCCTCCGAAGTTACAATGCAGCGATGCTGCAAATACCAAGTTTTAGCCCAAAATCTCTAAAAATACAAGTATTTTATAGATTTTCTTCCAAAAACTTGTATATTTGAATCTTTTTTCGTAACTTTGTGCGCTGAAATAGAAAAGTGTATGAGCAAAGAAAACGATATACCCCAAATACCTCGTATTGTGAGCTCCCACGATATACGCATTGATGGAGACTACGCGGAGTGGATTGCAGAGTTGAAGCATCGGTATCGTTCTGCGCAAGTGAAAGCGTCTGTACGTGTTAATGCGGAGAAGTTGCTCTTTAATTGGGAGCTGGGGCGTGACTTGGTGCAAAAGAAAGCAGAAGAGCGTTGGGGCGCAGGTGTTGTGGAGCAAGTAAGCCTTGATCTCCAGCGTGAGTTTCCGAATGCTCAAGGATTCTCAGCGTTGAACTTATGGTATATGAAACGATGGTATCTGTTCTATAATCAGGCAGATACAAAACTTTACCAAGTTGGTAAAGAAATTCCAAATACAAAACTGCACCAATCTGGTGCAGAAATAGGAAATTCAAAACTTTACCAAGCTGGTAAAGAATTTCCTGCTCCGTTTGCATTAGTTCCTTGGAGACACCATGTGGAGATTATATCTAAATGCAAATCCGTAGATGAAGCGTTGTTCTATATCGGCAAGACGATAGAGCAGGGTATGAGTCGTGCGGCATTGGTGAATTGCATCAAAGCGAATTTGTACGAACATCAGGGAAAGATTCTTAATAACTTCGCTGAGCACATGCCCGCATTGCAAAGCAAACTAGTTCAAGAGGTGCTCAAGGAGAATTATGATTTTGGCTTTGCGACGGTTAATCATGAGATTTATGACGAGCAGGAGTTAGAAGAGGCCTTGAGCAAAAGTGTAACGGATCTGTTGTTGGAACTCGGGACCGGCTTTGCGTTTATAGGAAGACAGAAGGAACTGATTGCCGGAGATACGACGCGTAAGATTGATTTGCTCTTCTATCATATCCGTTTGCGCTGCTATGTGGTATGCGAACTGAAGGCCAAGGCTTTTGAACCGGAGTTTGCCGGAAAACTGAATTTCTATGTCAATGCAGTGGACGACCTGTTGAAAGCCGAAGACGATAATCCGACGATAGGCCTGCTTATCTGTTCGGATATGAATAAGGCAGATGTCCAATGGTCTTTCCGTGGTATAAGCACACCGATGGGAGTGGCTACATACAATAATGTGCGCATTAAAGATATGCTTCCAACACAAGAGCAACTGAAAGAACGCATGGAACTGCTGCAGAAAGAATTGCGCGAAACAAAACGACTGATGAAAGCAAATAAATAACAACTGGCCGATAATCGGGAGATGGGGAAAGAACGATAGGGTAAAGTGTAAAACATGAAATTAGTCGTAATAAGAACAGCTTTTTTGCAGATTGTTAATTGTAGTTTGTGATTTTCAACATAAAGAATACATTCGTGTATAGAATATGAAAATCCAAGCAAAAGATAAAAACCACTATGTACTCGACGGTTGCTCCGCGTGGTGGGAAGGAGTAGAGCGACCATAAAACTTATCGGTTATGGAATACAAAAGACCTATGATTGTTGCGCAGAGCACAATGCAGATGGCAGATTGCAGAAAAGGTCCGTGTGGAAGACCTTCATGCAGTAGTAAACCATCCGGAACGCATTGATGTTATCGCGTAGAATGCGGTAGCGAAAAATGCTACCGCATTTGTTTTTGAATCTATTATGTTTGTACGGAAACAACCATATATAATTTATCGAGCCTATCCAACAAGGGGGTATCTTACAGATAATCGCAATTTTGGCTATGATACAGCTGCAAAGAGTTGCTTGAAAGTTGGAGATTTGTTGATGTCCCATGAAGGGAGCATATTCTATTCCCAGTTGGAGGATGAATTTAGAGGCGTTGATGAGATTGCAAGAAAACTGACAACACTCTTTACGGGTGTCGGTTATGAGGCGCTGCTTGAAGATGCTACATTATTTTACAAAGAGTTGGCAAATAAAGGGTTTGTTGAGTGTGTGGAAGATGTAGATGCAAGTAAGTCATTAAGATACTTTTCCTATGACAATTACGAGCCTTGTATTATTGATGTGGAATTCAATGCTTCGGTTGAGTATAAAGAAGTGTTTGTTGAAGATTATACCTTAACCCGTGTTCACGTGGATATCTCTAGCCGCTGCAATGAAAACTGCGTTCATTGTTACATTCCGGCAGAATGCAAACGTGGATTGATGGATGAAGATATGTTCGATAAGGTGCTTAGTCAATGTGTAGATATGAAAATTATCAATATCACGTTGAGTGGCGGTGAACCAATGCTGAATCCACATCTGAAGTCATTCTTGGTCAAGTGTCGAGAGGCAAATTTGTCCGTAAATATACTATCCAACCTAACCTGTTTATCCGATGAGTTGTTAGCAGAAATTGTCTCAAATCCATTGATTTGCGTTCAGACATCTGTATATGCTATGGATGCTGATGTACACGATTCGATTACACAGCATAGAGGGAGTTTTCAAAAGACAATTAAAGCTATTATGGAACTGCACAAACGTAATGTTCCGATGCAGATTAATTGTCCAATTATGAAACAGAATCTTCAATACTACAGAGAAGTTTTGGATTTTGCGAAATCACTGAATATTGAGGCGAGTTCGGATTATACATTATTTGGATGTTATGATTCGTCAGGAATTAATCTAGGTTGTAGGATAACAAAGGATGACATTGAGAATATTTTGCATGCAGATTATAAGGATGCGAAAGTCTATGAAGAGGCACTACAGACCATTAATCAGAAGAAAGTAGGCGATGACGAGCCGATATGTATGGTGTGTAAGTCATCATTGTGCATTTCGAATATAGGTGATATATATCCATGCGAGGGTTGGCAGAGGATGATATTAGGTAATCTTAATACGATGACATTAAAGTCTATATGGGAAGAGTCGTCATTGGTAAAGCATTTGAGAGAACTAAAGTATCGGGATTTTGGAGAATGTAGTGTTTGTCAGGATAGAAAGTATTGCACAACATGTTTAATTATGAATGCTAATGAAAATAGTAGTGACTACATGCGAGTGAATCCATATATGTGCGAAATTGCAAAGATTAAAAAAATGCGATTATGGCAAGAATGGTGTGAGAAATAACATATTTCCTTATAAAATATGAGAAAAATTAAAAATTATGGCATATACATTTGTATATGTCATTTATTTTTTGTAACTTTGTGCCCAAATTTGTTGTGCACATAGGTATATACTTGTATGCGCGAGCAAGACCATAGCGAGAAAACGATCAAAACATAGAATAATGAAACGTTTAATCATTAAAGATTTGGGACCACTAAAAGAGGCTAAGGTCAACTTAGGTAGATTTAATGTTATCATCGGAAAGCAAAGTTCCGGTAAGAGCACAGTTCTTAGGACAGCGTGCTATTGCGCATGGGTTGAGAAGTATATTGAACTTGCTCAGTCCGCTGACAATTTCTATGATAACCAATCGGCATTTATCGACGGGTTGGTATCTTATCATAAGTTTAGCGGGTATATAAAGCCTTCAACCTATATTGAATATGAAACCGATTATATGTGGTTTGCGTATGATAACACAAAAAAGTTTTTCGATTTTGCATGGAAAGCAAAGAGGAAGGACTATAAGCGTCCGAAGATATCCTATATCCCGTCAGAGCGCAATATAGTATCTTTGATTCCGGATTGGAAGACGCAGGTTTCTTCATATGATTGCCTTCTTGATTATATGAAGGATTGGGATATTGCGCGTAGGTATGTCCGTAAAACAAACGATATCCTTAATTTAGGAGTACGATACCAATTTAATGAATTCGCAAAAGAAGAAGATATAATCCTTTTGCCTTCCGGTCAGCCGTTAGCATTGAATAATAGTTCCAGTGGAGTTCAGTCGGTTATACCATTGTTTGTAAGTGTGGATTATATCACAAGAGGTATATATGAGGTCGAGGTAGATAAGAAGCGGACTGAGCGTGAGCGTGAAAAGTATATGAATTTGTTGGTTAATCTATATCGCTTAAGTAAGTTCGTCGATACGAAACAATTGCCAATAGACCTGAAAGAGCCGATAACGATAACGGTGGAAAAAGAGGATTTCTTGTTCTATAATAAGCAAGCTGCTGAGACATTTAATGACCTCGTTAAACGTTATTCTTTCACCCAACGGACTGATATCTATTTAGAGGAACCGGAGAATAATCTCTTTCCTCCTACGCAATGTCAGCTGATGGATCTGTTGGTAGATTTGACAAAGCGTCGTAAAAAAACTGTTTCTATTTTTGCGACGACGCATAGTCCTTATGTGTTGACTCACTTGATGCAAGAACAGGTACCAGGTTTGAGGTTGTTCTTTACTCATCCTATTAACGATGAAGAAGGATATGTCATCCAACAAGCAACAGATGATGAGGTTCAAGAGATATATGACAATGGATTAGATATGTTCTTTAACTACGAAGCATTTGTGAAATGAAGCAGAACAATGTCATACCGGAGTGTTATGTGGATACTAACTTGATATCTACATTAATAGGAGCGGATGCGAATCATCAAAAGGGGTGCAATAGTGTAGCTCGTATTCTCCAAACTCAGAAGAAGGATGACTTCGCTATAGGGATTATTGACAAGGATAAGAAGCGGCCAAGATATGTTGAAGAGTTTGAACTGTTAGCCCAACGTGATCACTTGGAGTTATATAAACATCCAACGAAACCGCATTATTTCATCCTTGTAGTAAAGGCTGTTGAAACGCTGTTGTTAGAGAATGCAAAAGTATTAGGTCTTGATTTGAAAGCATATGGTTTAACGTCTAATTTTAATGAATTTAAAAAGCTCACAAAGAGATGTGAGTCTAATAAGGATCCTCGATTTACGCGTTTGGTAATAGATTTAAGACTAAGTCCAGAAATCTGCGCATTAGAAGAGTCGCTCAACTATATGGTTGCTCAAAAATATGCTATCAATGTTGAGGAATTAAAACGTATCTTTTTGAAATAGAATATAACTAGTCAAATTTATGTCTACAACATTTTCTGCAAAGGAACCAGCATTAGGCTACTATTATCAAATAATACGTGGGCTTGTGTTGCTGTTGGACGAAGATAGGATGGAATCTCCGTCCTTGTCCTTTGAATGTTTGGACGATATAAGCATAGAGAATGAAGAAGAAACGGATCTTTACCAATTAAAACTTCATGTGGCGACTGCTCAGCTGACAGATCGTTCTGCTGATTTTTGGAAAACAATAAGGGTATGGAGCGAAGGTATCGCGGATGGTACATATATACCTGAAAGGACGATTTTTACACTCATTACCACAGCAAGTAGATCAGCGGATACTTTTATCAACAAATTTGGAAGCAATGACAAGAAAGATTTTAAGGCCATACTAACATCCATGGAAACTATCTCTCTTGAAACTGACAATTCAACAAACGAGAAAGGATATAATGCTTTTAAGTCTCTTAGTGAAGACCAGAAAACGAAATTGATAAAGAACATAAGGATAGCTGATGCAAATCTATCGATAGAGGAAACCATGTCTGCTCTTCGTAAGCGATTGGAATTTTCTGCTCCAAGTAAATTTCTGGATCAATTTATTGAAGGTGTGGTAGGCTGGTGGTTTATTGAAGCTGTTAAGATACTTGCGAGTAAAACAAACTATTCTCTATCCCGTGAATCAGTACTGAACCAAATAAATACACTCCGTGACCAAATACGAGAGGATGCTCTTCCCGATGATTTCTTTTGTGAAGAGAATGTGAGCGATTCAGAGCTTAAGGAAAGTCTATCAGAAATATATGTCAAACAATTAGGCCTTGTAGGTGCCACTGATAGGGAGAAACGTGCGGCAATCAGTGATTATCAAAAAGCATACGGGCAACGATCAAAATGGCTTAGAGATGGTCGCGTTACTCAAGCTGATTATGATAAATTTGATGCCGAGTTACATTATGATTGGAAGAGTCGTTTTGAATTAATGCAAGATATAACAGAAAATAAATCAGAGGACGAACGCATACAGGCCGGGCATGAGTTTTATCGAGACTTTTATGTTAATCCTAAGCATACTATGCCCAGCTTCAAAAATAAGGGATCGAATATCTCAAAAGGAAGTTATCAGATGCTGTCTGACAAGAAAGTGGTGGGATGGCATCCTGATTATAAAGAAAAACTGAATGAAGATGAAACCGTGGAATAAACGTTCGGACATAGAGGCAGCACTTTTTAACCCAGCATTTTGTGGAGAACTGATTCTGCATGCAGTGTCGGCATATAATAATAACGCGAAAAAAGGGGAATTCCCATATGCGTTATCCTATGTGATACTGCCATTTCTGTTGAATGCTGAATTATACGATTCTCTGCCGAGGACAAAAAGGACAAAATTTATCATGTGGTTATATGAAAATAGGTACTTGGCTCCAATAATCGCAGATAAAACAATTGACATGAAAGCATATACCGACGAAGCTCTACTTCTATATCTTAGCATGGACATGTTGAAGATCAATGACCAAAGTGAGCTTGAACTGGGCTCGGCAAAAATGAATAAAAAACGAAATTTCATAAGAGATGGAATAGATGATATGGTTAGACGAGCAGAGTTTGTAGGTTCGTGGCTAAACGATGCAGGTGATGTAGTAACAATATTTTCATTAATTGGAGTAACAGTGTGATATGCAAATAGCAAAGTTAGTATTATATAAAGATAGTCGGCACGTACGCGAAGTCCCTTTCCGTAGAAGGGGCGTGAATATTATAGTAGGCGATAGCAAGACTGGTAAAAGTGCTTTGATTGCTATTGTAGATTATTGTTTAGCAAGCGATGAATGTGATGTGGCAGCCGGAGTTATTCGCGAGAATGTGTATTGGTTTGCTATCGTTGTGGATTTCGGGAACGACAAATACATGTTAGCCCGAATGAATCCTGATTGCAGAAACGTATCAACAATCTCTGAGATGTATCTTACTAAGGTGGATGGTAATAGTCTCCCATCGTTTGATGATATTTATGCCAATACCAATGTAGATACAGTTAGACAGTTCCTTGCAGCAAAAATAGGTTTGCCGGAGAATGCGCAGATTGTTGATGATGGTGGAACCCGCAAGCCACTACCGGTTACGTTTATGCATAGTAGACAGTTTTGTTATCAGCCTCAGTCTTTAATTGCCGATAAAGACCTGATTTTCTATCATACATATAAAACATTTGCACTCCAGGCACTAAAAGATGCAATTCCTTATTTATTTGGAGCAGTTAGAGAAGATGTACTACTAATTGAACGTCAAATTAAGGAACTTCAAAAAGAACATAGGAGACTGAAAGCCGCTAAGAATGAACAAGAAGAAATGTTACGTGGGCAAAACTCATTATCAGAATCGTTACTTGAAGAAGCAAAGGCAGTAGGTTTGGTCCAGTTGAGTCGTTTGAATACCACATCAAATCTTATAGAACTTTTACAGGAAGTAGTGAATTGGGAGCCTACTCCAATAAATGCACAGAATATTACAAATGTTGATAGTGAACTTCAGCAATTAGTAAGTACAAGGCTACAATACATGGATCAACTTGGTGACGTTCAAGAAAAGATATCAATGGCTAAGCGTTATGGCGATGAAGGAAAATTATATTCGACAGAGTTAAAGGAACAGCATATACGGCTTAAGAGTATAGAGTTACTTCCGAACGAAGTTCATCGCAATTGTCCGCTATGTCATCAAGCCCTTACAGACGAGGTGCCAAAAGTTAGAGAGATATATTCTTCGTTCGAAAAGATTTCCGCAGCGCTTGAAGAATCTCAGCAGCAAACATTGAGAAACCAGAAATATATAGCAAATCTAATAGCAGAAGAATCGGCAATAAAGTCTAAAATAGCAGAGGTGGAATCCTCTATTCATGCCCTTTATCAAAGAATTGATGATGCTAGAAAATTGAGAGATTTGAATGTGCAGCGGGGCAAAGTAATAGGGCGAATTTCGTTGTTTTTAGAGAAGCTCCAATTAAATGATAATAATCTATTGGATAGCAGGATAAGAGATTTAGAAGAACAAATAGAATCGCTACAAGCAAAAATTAGTAAAAGCACTAAAGAGGAACTGATGACTTCCAAGACAGCAGTTATTAATTCCTTTATGAATCTGGATTGGAAACATTCTTTGGATCTAGAAGATGAGGAAGCTATTATAAGTTTTGATCCAAAACGCTTGCAGATTTATTCAATATCACACGATGAAAGGTATGTGCCGCTGAACCAAATGGGCAGCGGAGCCAATTGGGTGGGGTATCACCTCCTAATTCACTTTGCTTTACATAAGTTCTTTGTTAAAAATAATCGCCCTGTACCGCAATTCTTGATGTTGGACCAGCCCAGTCAGATTTATTTTCCATCAGAAGGTGGCGCTTGCAAAGATATTGAGGCTGCGAAGAGAATGTTCCATTTCATTATAGAGAAAGCAAATGAGATAGGTATCCAAGTGATATTAACAGAGCATGCGGATCTTCCAGAAGCAGAATTCCAAAATAACGTCATAGAAAGGTGGAATAATGGAGATAAACTGATTCCAGAAGAATGGTACAATCATGAAGGGAGCATGGAATAGTTTGAATATTTGTGAAATAATAAATTGAAGAATATGGAAGTAAGAGTATGGTTAGCTTATGACGATTCGGTTAATGATAGAGGATGATACGATTAAAAAAATCATTGATAACGCTGAATGCTGGCGACTTTTGTGATTCGTATCATTCGAGAAATATGCGGATGATCTATCGGGAGAAGTAAGATCGAGAAGGATGCTAGAAAGAATAATATTATAATGAGCCCACTCCATTCCATAATACCTGTGGCAAGGAAGGAAGTCGGTTCTTGTAAGATAGATAACTCCTAATCTAATGATAAACAATAAAAATTAACCCCTCAACATACATCTTGTTTCTCCGAACTGTACGCGGGCACTCGGCTTATAACGTGTATCGATCAATCCGGAATATAGAGAATTAGAATAAAGGACGGGAAAATTGTGCAACTTAGTTAGCCTCGGCTTTGCCGGGGCTTTTTTGTTACATAAAAAAAGCGGCCCCGAAGGGTCGCCCTTTCTCACTAATGCACTAATTCACTAATTCATTAATTCATTAGTTGCCGTGCTCAGCATCGTACTCGTCTCCGCAGACTTTCCACAGATACTTCGTCAAGGTCTTGCAACCTCCGGCGGTGTCACGCTGCGCGAGGAACGCGGCGTTGTCCTGGTTGATTTGCATGAGGTCTTTACGACGCAATGCCACTGCCTTGCTTACCGCATTGAAGCGTGCTCGGATGAGCAACTCCTTTGCCGACGGGTCGGTAGAGCGCTCCACCTTGCGGCGGATATACACGCGGTTACAGTTGTTGCTCGTGGTAGCCGCTACGCGGTGGGTTCCAAGGAGCATTTTGGTACAAGAGTGCTGACCGCTCTTGCTCGGTTTGGCGAGTGCTCCGGATACAGAGTCGATACCGGCACTCCAGTTTACTTTTGCCATAGTTAATAAGATTTTTAAAGGTTAATAAAAATGTTTATTGGAGCTCCGCTCCGTTTATTGCCTTCGAGTGTGTATTGTTTTAGTAAATCAAAAACGCGGCGGTACTTTGTTTATTGTGCCGGATTGTATCCGGCTTCCTCTCCCCCTTCAGGGGGCTGGGGGCTCTCATCTTTCCCTTCTCGCGCATCATTGTGCGAGCTTCTCCCCCTTCAGGGGGCCTGGGGGGCTCTCATCTTTCCCTTCTGTCACATCATTGTGACAGCTTCTCCCCCTCAGGGGGCTGGGGGCTCCGTTCATCCGTTCATCCGTTCATCCGTTCATCCATTAACCCTTTCACTCGTTCATCCGTTAACCCGTTCATTCATTTTTGAAAGTGAGTGCAACGAACGATTTTTTGTAAGGGCTCCGCCCGCATTTTTGTAAGCAGCCTACTAAACGAGTAAAATATTTTTTATGTTTTTTTTCCCCCTTAGTCAGGCTGCGCGTTTTTGGTTACCTCTAAACAGCGAAGCGATAAACGCGACCTTTGGTTGCAATACACGTGCCGAAGGCACACTAAACTTGCGCTTGCGCAATTTTTTCGCAATTAGTCAAAATCCGGCTTTACGTACTTCTGCGCTACGGTGTAGGCGAAGAGTGAGGTGTACTTCGATTGCGCTTCGAAGCCTGCCTCGAGGGTAGCGCGTTCGGTGGGATCCGCGAGGGCGGTCTTGGCTGCTTGCGCAGCGGCTTTCAGCGCGTTCTGCGCCAGGATGTTCTTGGCGTGCTTTGCCTTGGAGGGGTTCAGCAGGTCGACACCGAGTTGCTCTTTCTTGCACGTGCAACGCTTGAAGTAGAGCGACTCCGACTTGTTGAATTTTCCCATCACGCGGGCAAACATGCCGTGTAAGGTAATCTTAGCCATAGGATTAGTGGATTTTGAGGTTAATAATTTTTTTGAGCGAAGTATGTACTCACGAGGGGGCCTCTCGAGCGGATGGGCCCGCGAGAGTCGTAGGCATGGGGCCGGTACCCCGAGGAGTAGCATACTGAGCGACTTAGTTAAACGGCAGTTCCAACTGCCCTTTCATTGTGCGTTCTAAAAACGCTAAGTGTTTCTGTCTGCCGAAGGTCTCGGCGAAGACGATACGGGTCTGTGCTTCGGCGGCGGAGGGAGTGTGACCGGAGCGGTCGGGACGGGCTTGGACGATATGCATCACGCCGTTCTTGGACGGATAGCGGCGGATATAGAAAGGGTCTGTTCCCATCAGAATCCCGCGTACCGAATCAATGCCCGGGTCAAACTCTACCTTTGCCATAAAGATGATTGTTAGAGCTTACGCGACGCATCGTAACTCTCGGTCGTCTTCGTCTGAATCATGACTGAGGTGTCGCCGCGCTGATAGTACTCGGATTTGTTCGTGATGGTCCGAACCACATTGCAGGACGTCAGTCCCAGCCCGATCGCGACACATGTCACGATAGCCGTCGCGAGGGTCGCGCAAATTTTGTAAATCTGGTTTTTGGTCATAATGGTTGTTTTTTGAGTTTATTTATTGGAGCGGTATCGTTCTTGCGATTCATTTGACGAACACGATGGACAATATATACATGGTCTTGAAAGTTGTCAGTCTTTGTCAGACTATTCCGTGTAAAAAAAATGAAGGCGACCGAATTTGGTCGCCATTCACTTCTTACATATCGGTCACTTCGAGCCGTATCTCTTCGCGGGTGGATTGAATCACTTGCAGGTATGTTTCCACGCTTCTTCTAGTCGCTCTGTCGGGCCATAGCCAGCGGGTACGTTTCCCTTGCAACCATATTCCGGAGCGGGGGATGGACACCCGGTAGATGAGTTCAAGCGGTACTTCGTCTAATGGAATATAAACCTCTGCCAGTTTTTTATCACCAAAAATATGGTTTGTTTCTATCAGTACGGCATGTACGCCGTAGCGCGTCTCACGCGTCTTAATTAGGGTCAATAACATAGTGTTCACAAATGATTTTTACGAGTTTGCCGGGCAGTTTTTGCTGTTTGGAAGTAAGATGGAAGTGCGCTAATTGCTGTTTCATATACGGCTCTTTGAGCCATCTCATCAGCGTTCTCGTACTCACTCCTGCAGCCGCTGCCAATTCGGATTTAAACATTGCTCTCATAAGCTTTTTCTCTGTTTATTATTAGGGTCCCCGAAAATTTTAATTTTTGGGGAGAGCGGAGGCATCGGTCGCCCGTCGATTTAACGGAGTGGTATCGACCTTTGCGAACCGATTGCCGAACGCGATTATCACGGGACCATCTTCCGAGAACATCCCGACAACGTCTTGACATACACCACCTTCTGCCCCGTCGGATTCTCCATCTTCCACCCGTCGCGTTCCTCCGTCGTGCCATACCGCGCGTAATAGTCGGCATAACTTAGCGTCTGTTGTCGCGGTTCACGAAAATCCTGTACGAAGAAGTATGGGTTCCTGTTTTTTGGAGGGTGCTGTTGCTGCAACCATTCAATCATGGCTTGGCGGGATTTCTCGCTCTTTTTCTGCCATTCTCTCCAGGTCGCACTGCGCCGGTTATTAAACTGCTCGTCCGGGCTGAATAACTCCCAGAATAAATCAAAATCTTCCATATTTTTTTTCTTTTTTTGAGTCCGCTGTCCGTCCCTCAGGGGCCTCCCTCCCCCTCAAGGGGGCGGGGAGCTCTCATCTTTCCCTTCTGTCACATTATTGTGACAGCTTCTCCTCATTCAGGGGGTCGGGGGGCTTCTCCCTTTGCGCGAGCCCCTAAGATACTAGGATCATAGGACCCTTGTCTGGACGGACTGAAAGGACGGACAGACCTTTTTTTATTTTTTTTCTTTTGTTACTTTTCTTTTTTCGGACACTGCCTAATTTTTAGGCCGAATGAGCGACTGATAGCGCTGGTGACTATCGACATACTCATCTACAGTCTCCTTGGAAGCATCGAGCAAGTCGATGTAACTCATCACAAGCCATGCAAAAGAGTTTGCAACTTCTTGTTCTTCTTCCTTACCATGGCCTTCCGGGTAACCGCAGAACGCATGTTCTGCAAGATCACGAATTGCCATAAGAGCACGATATTCGTCCTCACCTAAGATATAATCTTCATTTTCCATAATGATAAACATTTTTGTTATTTTCTCCATTGATAGAAGTCCCCGTTTTCGATCGTTTTCCAGATTTTTAACGGACAAAGACGAAAGCATCTGGCAGGTACTCTGCGAGTGGAAGTGATTAGTAGATCGTCTGGGAGACTCGCTCACAAGCGAACTAATAAGCATTTACGCTCAAGGGCGTGTAGCCCTGGATGTCAAGTCGTTGTCTGTAAAAGATGTTTTCTTATGGAGAAGCCAATTGACTTTTGGCTTCGAACGGCAGGAGCAGCGGGGGAGCGTTGCTCCAACCAGACCCATCGGGCGACGTTTTCCATTATAGCAAAGCGGATACTATAAAAAATCCACTTCTATCAATGGTATTTTTAATATTTTTGTTTTTTACGCCATGAGGGCGACGGTGAAGCCATACTTGATAGACTCGGAATCGGGATGCGCATTCGCCAGTTTCTCCGCCGTACGCTTCACATCCGCCCGCATATCCTTGAGCTGGTCGTTGATACGCCGCTGCAGGTCGAGTTGCTGCACGTAGATCGCATGATTCGGGTCGGATGTTACAGCCGGGTTGGTGTTCTGTTCCCAAGTGTAGGTTCTTGGCCGCTGCACGCGAATCTGGAAACCATGGTAAGGAATGATTCCCTTGAACATACGCGGCAACCCGCGCTGACGAATCAGTTCCTGCACTGCTTCTTCTACCTTCGGACGAAGGGCTTTGATTGTTTCTTCACTCTCGTTAACACTCAGCATCGCCGAGTACATTTGGTCAATGACCGATAAATCAATTTTTGCCATAATGATTAAAAGTTTGGTGCTTGGCTTGTATGCGAGTGGCCACTCTTTGCACGTGCGGACACACAAACTTTCGCAGGTTAATGTAAAACTCACCGCCACTCGTTTCTTAACAGCAAAGGAGCTGCTTTTTTCGAATGGCGGTGCAAAAGTACGGTGATTTTTGCTAATCAAAGGATGGTGTTCATCCTTCGTTTTGTTAAATTTTTCTACTGCGTGCATGCATCGCGCGGAGAACAATTTGTTTGATGGTCGCGTCCGACAGATAGAATTCATTCTCCATTTGCTCATAGATCAGTTGATACGGTTTTCCGGAAACGATAAGTTCGTTAAAACGCGCAAAGATGGCGGCATCTCTGCGTTTCTTCAATTCCAAGTCTCTTTTCATTGTGGTTAACAATTTGATTGTTGAACATAAAAAATCCGGCATTGCGAGCCGGATATGCATAAAATGGACGCAAAATTACTTAATTTCTTGCATACATCATTTTTTTTGTGTAATTTTGTCGCGGATTTTATGTGCGTATATATGAAGGAAGTCTGCTAAATTTGTATAAATGAAACTAATTATAGACCCAAGGAGTAGTTGTTCATATGGCTCTTTTTATATGGAAGAGTTGAAACAAGTCTGCAAGAATAACTTGCATTATAGTGTCAATCCATTCAAAACGCTTGGCTTGATAGGGAATAATAGGCGGTTTGTTATAGAAGAAGGAGACAAGCAAACGAAGTATTTTCTGGCTCTCAATGATTCCTATCGAATCCATGAGCAAGATTACGAATGGTGTGATGTATACGGGTCAGTGAACGCAAACTTCACGCATTGTCCGCAAGAGAAATATCCTAAGTTAGTATCATTAGTGCCTTCTTTTGGAGTCAGAGATTCATCTTTGGTAGAGAGAATGTTATCTGTCTCTATGAACTTATGCAGGGCTCCTGAGATGGTTACCAGAGGGGTAGAGTGGAATAAAGTAAAACAGAAAGAGGAGGTAAAACTATTACCAAATATCAAGCATTACTTCGGTCGAGCATATAAGACATGGAAGAATCGTTTGCCCCTCTCTGTGTATAATAACGATATTACTTCTGACGACAATTATGTCTTTTTCTTAAGTACGCTATGGTATAGTGATGAGTGGAATAAGAATGACGAAGGCGTAAATCTGCGCAGAGCGCATTTTATCCGAGCATGTAAGTCTATTCTAACATGTCAATATGAAGGAGGTTTGCTTGGAGATATTCCCTCTTCCAATGAACAGTTTATGGATGTGACAACCAATCAACGCGTAGCATTCCCAGATTGGATAGAGAAAACAAAACACAGTGCGTTGGTGTTTAATACTCCGGCATTCTGGGATTGTCACGGGTGGAAATTAGGTGAGTATCTGGCATTAGGCAAATGTATAGTGTCAACAAAACTTAGTAATGATTTACCGCACCCGTTGGAGCATGGTGTAAATATTCATTTCGTAGAAGATAATAAGGATGCAATGAGAGAAGCAGTAGAATATATTTTAACCCATCCGGATTATCGCCATAAATTAGAGAAAGGAGCTCGAGCCTATTGGGAGAAATATGGTACTCCTGCAGCAAGTTTGAAATTATTAGGAATAGAATGAAATAATTGGTTGAATAATATATGAGTGGCAAGAAAACAATACTTTTAGTTTTTGGAACGCGGCCGGAGGCGATTAAGATGGCTCCGCTGGTGAAGAAACTACAGAGTGAGCCTGATAAATTCAAGACGGTGGTATGTGTGACAGCGCAGCATCGGCAGATGTTGGATCAAGTGCTGCAGATATTTGACATTGTACCGGATTATGACCTGAATATCATGCAGGCTAACCAGGACCTATATGATATAACAAGTCGGGTGCTGGTCGGTATGCGCGATGTACTGAAAGAAGTTCAGCCGGATGTAGTACTGGTACATGGTGATACGACTACAAGTACTGCTGCAGCACTCGCTGCGTTCTATCAACAGATACCCGTAGGCCATGTAGAAGCTGGACTGCGAACCCACAATATATACAGCCCTTGGCCGGAGGAGATGAACCGGCAAATGACGGGACGTATTGCGACTTATCATTTTGCACCGACACCTCTTGCAAAGCAGAACCTCCTGCGTGAGAATGTAGCGGAGAATAAGATTCTCGTGACGGGCAATACGGTAATAGATGCGCTATACATGGTGGTGGATAAAATCAAGAATGATACGAGTCTGCAAGGGAAATTATGCGAATTGTTATTACAGGCTGGATATGATACGAAACGCCTCAATGACTCAAGACGTTTGGTACTGATTACCGGGCATAGGCGAGAGAATTTTGGCGATGGATTCATATCAATGTGTACGGCTATCCGCGATTTAGCTACTAAGTATCCCGAGGTTGATTTCGTTTATCCGATGCACCTTAATCCGAATGTGCGGAAACCGATACACGAAGTTTTCGGAGACATTGATCCTGTACACCATACACCCTACACTATACACAATCTATTTCTAATAGATCCACTCGAATACCTCAGTTTTGTTTATTTGATGGAGAAATCCACTATTGTGCTCACCGATTCCGGTGGCATTCAAGAGGAGGCTCCGGGATTAGGCAAGCCGGTGCTCGTAATGCGCGATACAACTGAGCGCCCCGAAGCATTAGAGTCCGGTACGGTGCATCTTGTAGGGACGAATTACGATAAGATAGTAGGAGAGGTGAGTACGTTGCTTGATGATGCGGAGGCATACCAGAAAATGAGCCAAGCAGTTAATCCTTATGGAGATGGTAAGGCATGCGAGCGCATAAGTGCTTTTCTAATATCTAATATCTAATATCAACATCTGGTATCTATCATGATTCCTAGGATTATACACTACTGCTGGTTTGGCGGTAAAGAAATGCCGGAACTGGCGGTGAAATGCATCGAGAGTTGGAAGAAATACTTGCCGGAGTATGAATTACGGCTATGGAATGAAGAGACCTTTGATCTCGATATGTATCCGTATGCCCGCGAAGCATATGATAATCGCAAGTTCGCTTTTGTGACGGATGTCGTTCGTCTTTGGGCGTTGGAGAAGTTCGGAGGCGTATATATGGACACGGACGTGGAGATACTGCGGCCTTTAGGAGAGTTGATGGATTTGCCGGCATTTACCGGATATGAAGCCAGTATGGCGAATGCGCCGGTAACGGGTTTGATGGCTTCTGCTCCGCATGGAGTATGGGTGAAAGAACAATTAGCATATTATGAAGGAAAGCATTTCGTCAAACCCGATGGCACATTGGATATGACACCAAATACGATCACCATTGCGGACATTATGGTAGCAGGCGGATTTAAGATAGATGGCAAATATCAGGTGTATAAGAACGATATGCATGTGTTCCCTGTGGATTATTTCTGTCCGCTAACCAGTACGAGGGTGCTGAAGATAACAAAGAATACCTATTGTATCCATCATTTTGCCGGCAGTTGGGTAGAAAAGACGAGAGGGCAGATCATAAAAACCTGGATACGCGATCATATTTTAGGAAGAAAACTGACGGATAAGATAGTCCAACTTAAACGGAGGATAAAGAGTTAAAGAGTGAAGGAGTTAAAGAGTGAAAGTGTGAAAGAATGAAAGAGTGAGGCGGTTTTTGCGGATGATAGGAATGTGGGTGGCGGTGACAGTAGTGCTACTCGGCGGAGCGGAATGGATAGCAGAGTCCATTCCGAATTCGTATGTATATAAACGCGAGTATATGGAGACGCACGGGGGTGAGATAAAGACCCTGATTTTGGGTTCGTCTAATGCGTATGACGGACTCAATCCTTCGGAGTTGCCGGCGGCGTTTAACTTGGCGAATAGCAGTCAGACGCTTGAGGATGATTACCGGTTGCTGGCGAAGTATATAGACCGGATGGACTCGCTCGAGACCGTGATTATCGGACTGGGGTATCATAGCCTTGGAGAGGCGCAAGAGACGCACAGGAGAACATACTACACGATCTATATGGATCTTTATCCGCGGTGGCCAATCAGTAAGAACAGTTTGGAGGTGTTCAATCTCGAGTTGCTGACGAAGAAGATCATCAAGTATGCCGTGTCGCGGGATGTGACGCGATGCGACAGTCTGGGGCAACGGTTAGGGCATACCCGTGTGGCGGCGGAGAATGGAGATGAGTGGTGGAATAAGGATGTCGAATCGTTGGTCGCCGGCGACAGGGTTAGAGGATTAGAGGATGAGGGGATTAGCGGATTAGAGGAGATGGCGGAGATGTGTAGGGCGCGGGGAGTGACGATGGTGGTGGTGCAGATGCCGGTGATGAAAGCGTATAAAGAGGCATTGCCGAAGGAGCAGGTGGCGCTGCAGGATAGCGTGTTGCGTGCATTGGGAGGTAAGGCGGTGTATATCGATGCTTCGGAGTGGCATATACCCGAGGATGGATGGTATAACGCAACGCATCTCACCAGCGAAGCTTCCGTCGATTTCACCCGGCGGATCAAGGAAAGTTTATAAACCGAAAACCTCGGCAGTATGATTCTGCGAATCTGAATCTAATCGCATAAATATCCACTCGTGAGTAAACTCCCGGATGTATATTTATCCGCATATCTTCCAGTCTGATGCAAGCATCATCCTGCTGCCTCTTTAGAAAACAAGTAAGAAAACATAGCTTCGTGCAAGTAAGCTAACCCGCTTACTTTTTAGTGCGCGAAGCGTTTATCAACTCGCCAACATCCTGCATAGCGTTTTTACACATATAGAACTCGTGGGTTAACGAGTTTGTGTAAAAATCGTTTTCTTTAGGCATAGCCGTTTTCTTGGAGGAATCTAGTAGATGCGAGTATTATTGCTTCTACTATACGAGATAGACTGCTATTTGTCTGGGAACTTGCTCACAAGCAGATAGCAGAACTATAACGCTAAGTTGCATTTTGCAACTGAAGATTCTGACGTTTTCGGTTATATATTAATTTAAGTAGTAAAGGAAAACGCGGCGAAAGGATTTTTGAAAGTGAAGCGTAGCGAAACGATTTTTTGTAAGGATTGCAAATCCGCATTTTTGTAAGCATTCAACGTGCTGCTATTAAGCAGCGAGTTGGGAGTGTTGGCTTTTACGAGCGCTGCAAGCTCGCTTGTGAGCGCTTGTGGAAGATTACGCTCCAGGCCGCGTGGGCCGCAGGCATAGCGGACGTAAAATGCGCGTTTTTGATTAACTATTCACAAAAAATATGACATTTTGAGCGCAAAATGAAAATAATTTAAAGAAAGTAGCATATGCATTTGCATATGTTATTTTTTTTTTGTACCTTTGCACGCTAATTTTGATTCGCGTATGTACGCATACGCAAACGCATGCAAGAAAAAGACCAAAATATAGAGCAGCCAGGAGAACCAATGATGGCGCCTCCGATGATGCCAATGCCTCCGCAGGGACCAATGATGACACCGCCTCGTCCGCGAGGATGGCGGGCAAAAATTGCACAAGCATTGTTGGATAATATGATGCCAAGCGCGACCTTGTATCCGAAATGGTTATCACAATATGCAGTATGGACCTACGTACTTGCATTGACGGTCGTAAGTATCATATACTCGGCGCATGCTTTACCGTGGTACTATATGCTATCGGGTATGGTAAGTGTGCTGGTATTTTTTCTCTACGGACGAAAAGTATTACTGGCGACCTCTATTAATAAAATCAAGAAGCCGATAAATTTCGAGAAGCGCATCTTTGTAATTGCTTTCATACCGCGATTGCTCTTCATGCTGCTGATGTACTGGATATTCATGGAAAATTACGGCGATGCATTTGGATTTGAGAATAGTGATGCAATCTATTATAATGATTTGGGGCAATATGTGGCTACTTTGATATCTGACGGAAACTTTCATTTTTATGATGCGATATACGAATTTGGTGGAAATGATGATATTGCAGACATGGGGTATGGTGTCTATTTGGGGTTTATATATCTGTTAACAGGGAATAGCATAATTATTGCTCGATTGTTGAAATGCGTTTGGTCGTCCCTTACAGTGCTCCTAATCTATCGTTTGGCAAAACGTAACTTCGGAGAACAACCCGCTCGACTTGCTGCTATATTTTGTGCTTTATGGCCGAATTTCTGGTACTATTGCTCTGCACATCTCAAGGAAACAGAAATGGTATTTCTAGTCGTATTGTTTGTAGAACAAGCAGATCAGATGTTGCGCTCGCGGCAATTTACGGCATGGAAAGTAATACCTATATTGCTGATAGCTGCTGTTATCTTTACATTTCGTACGCCACTTGGATTAGTAGCTCTTTTGGCACTGGTGTTTTCTGTCGTAATGTCTTCCTCAAGAGTCGTATCGTGGGGGAAACGAATTATTATTGGAGGTTTGGTGGTGATGCTCATAGTTGTGGTCGCAGGAAATAGAATACAAGAACGAGCACAAGGGTTAATGGAACAGGTTGAGAAAAATCAACAAAAAGGCAATATGGAGTGGCGAGGAAAGCGTGACAATGGGAATGCATTTGCCAAGTACGCCGGAGCTGCTGTGTTTGCACCGATGATTTTCACACTCCCGTTTCCGACTATGGTGCACCCGTTCGAGGGGCAAAACGTACAACAATTACTTAATGGAGGGAATTTTATCAAAAATATTGTCTCCGGTTTTGTTATTTTTACGTTGATCATACTTCTTGTTACGGGTAAATGGCGGGATCATTTACTTCCGTTGTCATTCATTTTGGGATATTTGATTGTACTGGTGATGAGTTCGTTTGCCCATTCGGAGCGATTCCACCAGCCTGTAATGCCGTTGGAGATGATGTTTGCGGCATATGGTATGTCAGTATTTACGGAGAGAAAAAAATCTAAGCGCTGGTTCTTGTATTGGTGCGTACTGATATTTGTAGTGATAATGGCATGGAGTTGGTTTAAGTTGGCAGGTCGCGGATTAGCATGAAAAATCAAAAGTATATGGTTTACAGTTTTTACGATATTTAAACTTATATATGAGAACGTTTTGGTTAGAATTATATTGCGGATTGGCAAATAAATTGCCGAAGTCGAATAGACCTGAATTAGGTGAGTTTAGTGGCTGGTGCAATCCCAAAGCGCTAAGTATTGATTGGTTGAACGCAAAGGATGCTTTTTGATTTGCGATGCGAGTACTAATAGTATGTAGTTATAGAAATTATGTTGCTGATGGGATTGCTCCGTTTATCAAAGAGCAAGTCAGTGCATTGTGCGCAATGACGAAGGGAAATGGGGAAAGGGAAGTGGAAACTGATTATTACTTGTTGCATGGTAAAGGGATGAAGGGATATTTGAAAGAGATACCGTCTTTAAGAAAGAAGATACGGGAGTTCAAACCTAATGTGATTCATGCGCATTTTGGGTTGAGTGGGCTATTGGCAAATTTGGCTACGAGAAGGATACCTGTGGTAACTACATATCACGGAAGCGATATTAACAATCCATCTGTATATCGATACTCTAAGTTTGCAATACGTTTATCGGCATGGAATATCTATGTTAGCACCAAGAATATGGAGATTGCAGGTGCTGAAGAAGGAAATAAAGCATCCTTGATACCTTGTGGCATAGATGATACGCTCTTTAAACCTATGGAAAAGAAAGAAGCGAGAGATTTATTGGTGAAATATGGGAAATTTAGAGAAAAAAGCAGGACGAAGTATGTGTTATTTACGAAGATGTTTACAGATCCCGTGAAAGATTATCCATTGGCAAAAGAGGTGGTTGAGTTAACGAATGAAAGAATGAGAGAATTAGGGAGGGAACGCGTGGAATTGGTGGAGTTTATAGGGTATACAAGAGAAGAGTCATCGATTCTTATGAATGCCGTGGATGCAATATTGATGACGAGTAAGACAGAAGGTAGTCCCCAAGTGATAAAAGAAGCAATGGCTTGCGGATGTCCGATAGTAAGTGTAGATGTTGGGGATGTGAAGGAACGAATTGATGATGTGGAAGGATGTTATGTTGTTTCGTCTCGAGAACCGAAAGAGATAGCAGAAGCACTGATGAAAGCATTAGCATTTAATGGACGAACGAATGGACGCGAGGTTCTTGTGCAACAGAATTTATCGAATAAATTGGTAGCAAGGCGGTTAATAGAAATATATAAAGAAATTTTAAAATAATCCAAATATGGAAATCAATGAATTTGTAGCTCACTTCGCTGAGCAGTTTGATGAGACTGATGCTGCGGTGTTTACTCCGGAATTGGTTTTTCGTGAGTTAGAAGAATGGAGTAGCTTCTTAGCTCTCGCTATCATGGCAATGATTAAAAGCGAGTATGACGTGGCTATTTCTGCTGACGAAATGCGGAATGCAAACACGATTCAAGAGTTGTTTGATACGGTGCAGAAACATCTTTCTTAATGAATGAGTGAATGAATGTTGAACGACTGAATGTATATGAATAGTAATCCATTCGCTATAGAAGGCAAAACCATCTTGGTAACCGGTGCTACATCCGGTATCGGACGAGCAACTGCTATTGCGTGTGCTCAAATGGGAGCGAACGTCATCCTTAACGGACGCAATGTATCGCGTCTTGAGGAGACGCTACGTATGATGTGTGATGTAGAGAAGCACCATATTATCTCTGCGGATCTGACAGATGAAGAACAAGTGAAAATATTGATAGAGCAGTGTCCGGTAGTTGATGGCGTGGCTTGTTGTGCCGGTGTGGCAAATATGAATCCATTTGCTTTTGTTTCGCAAGAGGAGATTGAACGTATTTTTCAAATCAACTGCTTTGCTCCGGTTATGTTAGTTAACCGATTAATGAAAGCTAAAAAACTTGGGAAAGGCAGTTCAGTAGTATTTGTCAGTTCGGTGGATGGACCTAAGATTGTTCATGCGGGCAATTCTGTATATTCCGGTTCTAAGAGTGCGTTAGTAGGTTGGGCGCGAAACATGGCAATTGATTTGGCAGGAAAAAAGATTCGTGTCAACTGTGTCCTTCCCGGAACAACGGATACCCCGATGATTCATACCGGTAGCGCTACTGATGAATCGTTGGCAGAAACTGCAAAATCGCTTCCTATGAAACGTTTTGCCCAACCGGAGGAGATTGCTAACGCGATTATTTTTCTGCTGAGCAATGCTGCTTCGTATATTACAGGAACTGAAATAACGGTGGATGGAGGAAGTTCAATTATTTGACATGCGATATTTGTGATTTAATATTTAGAAAATATGGCAATATTAAAGTACTATAACATAGGGATTTCTGCAATCGCAGCATGTGTGCCGCAGAAGATTGAGTATAACAAAGATCTTGGGTACATGATGAGTGATGAGGAGATACAGAAAGCGATTCAAAACATCGGTATTGAAGAACGTCGTATTGCAGAACCTGATGTATGCGCATCGGATTTGTGTTTTAAAGCCGCGCAGCAATTGCTAACCAATAATGAAATCGATCCACAGAGCATTGATGTGCTCATCTTTGTTAGTCAGACAAGTGACTATCATCAACCGGCTACTGCAGCTATTCTGCAGCATAAATTAGGGTTAAGCAAAAATACTTTGGCTTTCGATGTCAATCTGGCATGTTCGGGATATGTGTATGGCCTTTCGACGGCATATGCGTACGCGCAAAATGAAGGAGTAAATCGCGTGCTTTTGTTAGTAGGAGAGACGATGAGCAAGATTGTTTCCCGATATGACAAAGTGAATACTCCTCTTTTTGGTGATGCCGGAACGGCAACCTTGATAGAAAAAGGAGAGCAGTTTGGAAAGGCTGTCTTTAGTCTGCATACAGATGGAAAAGGAGCCGAAGTAATGATGATTCCCGATGGAGGATTCCGCAATCCGGTTTCAGCAGATAGTTTTGTGGAAGAGACGGATGCTAACGGTGACAAGCGTTCTCGATTGCAGTTCCGTATGGATGGTATGGCTGTTTTTAATTTTGGAATGAGTGAGGAGCCACGTGATGTGAAGAATCTGGTTGAAGCTGCCGGATTGGAATTAGGACAGGTGGATTTGCTGATCTATCATCAGGCCAATAAATTCATGACGGATTTCTTTAGTAAGTGGCTGAAATTCGATAAGACAAAGACTCCGTATAGTATCAGCAAGTATGGCAATACCAGTTCGGCATCTATTCCGTTGACCATAGTATCGGAGTTGTATGAGGCTTATCCGGAGCGGAAGAACGTGATTCTTTCCGGTTTTGGCGCAGGACTTTCATGGGGCTCAGTGTTGTTGGATTTAAAAAAATGCAAAATATCCAAAGTAATAGAATATTGATATGACCTACGTCTTCCGAAATAACACCATAGAGCGGTTCTTGACAGGAGACTATATTTTCTCCGGTTATGATGACTTTTCTGCTGTACCGGAAGCAGATGCGTATTTATGGTGGTATCAAGTGCCTATAAAATATAATCGCGACCAATTAGTTGCCGAGGTGGAGAGTTATGCGCAGCGGCTGCTTTGGGCAGTAGATCAGATTGGAGATATGCCTTTGCTCATACTGACGCTGGAAAGCGTATATGATGTGAATAGCAATATTAGCGATAGACGCTTGGCGCGTGCTATTGAGGCCTTTAATAGTACAGCATGGAATCTTGCTGCGACAAAAGCTAATATACAAGTTGTTGATTTCGGCGCGTTCCTAAATCGATATCCTTATTTTGAAAGAATTGATTGGAAATTTTATTTCCTGTCGCAGATGATTCTTAATCCTCGTTTGGCTGGAGATTTTCGAAAATGGTTGGACGAGCAGCAACGCGCCTTAGCGCTCAAGCGGAAGAAATGTCTTGTCCTTGATCTGGATAATACGTTATGGGGAGGAGTTCTGGGTGAGGAAGGTATAGAAGGTGTGCAGATTGACGGAGATTATCCCGGGAAGGCATATCATTACTGGCAAGAAGGACTGAAAGAACTGGAGCGTAATGGTGTTATTTTGGCTATTTGTTCCAAAAATAACCAAATAGATGTAGAAGTTTTGTTTGCTGCGCGAGAAATGCCATTATCATTAAAGGATTTCGCGTGTACGCGTATTGATTGGAAGGATAAAGCAACAAATATCCGTGAGATAGCGCAAGAATTGAATATCGGTTTGGATAGTATGGTGTTTGTGGATGATAACCCAACGGAGCGCGAACTGATTAGGCAGCAGTTGCCTATGATCTCTGTGCCCGAATGGCCAAGTCAACCGTATGAGTTACCGATGTTCTACGCCAGGTTGGTGGAAGACTATTTTAGTGTATATGCACTGACAGACGAAGATAAGAAGAAAACGGAGCAGTATCGTCAAAATGCTAATCGCGCACAAGCACAAGCGCAATTTACGGATATGGAAGATTTTCTGCGTTCGTTGGAGATGAAACTGACAATCACTCCTGCTACGGATGTCACCATTCCGCGTATAGCGCAAATGACGCAGAAAACCAATCAGTTCAATCTGACCACTATACGTTATACAGAGTCAGATATTCGATTGCTATTGGACAATGGCGCGCAGATATGGACATTAGCGGTTGCTGATCGATTTGGCGATAATGGTATTACAGGACTGATGATTCTGAAGCCCGAAAACGGATGGATCATTGATACGCTGCTTATGAGTTGTCGTGTGTTAGGAAAAGGAATTGAGGAGGCATTCTTTAAAACGGTGATTGGTAAATACAAAGGTGCGCTGGCAGCACAATACATCCCTACCGAAAAAAATAGGCAAGTGGAGGAATTCTACGAAAGAATGGGAATGAAATTAACAAGAACGATTGATGGCGGAGTGAAGGAATATTCCGCTCAGATAGAGACATTAGATACATCAATCAATGATTATTATAAAATTGAATAATATGGAAGAACGAGTATTATCTGTGTTGCGCACGGTGTTCAAGGATAACACTATAGATGCAACTTGCTCGCAAAAGAACTGCGCGGCATGGGACTCAATGAACCATCTGAATCTTGTGGTAGAATTAGAAATTGAGTTTGGCGTGTCGCTCGAACCGGAAGAGATTGCACGGATGGTGGATTATACAGCAGTTTGTGAGATTCTAAAGGCGAAAGGTATATGCTAAGTTGGCGATTGCGCGAAATAGTTAAGCAACTAAGCAACATAGCTTGGCTATGTACTCCTAAACTAATTCAGAATCGAGTACTGAAGAAACATGCGGATAATGCAGCCAAACGAGAAATGGAGCGTTTCATGAGTACCATTGTGTCTGAACAAGAGGTGGCTGATGCTTTCGCCATATTGGGTATTCATGGCGATGTGATGGTACATTCATCGCTGATACATATCGGAAACATCAAAGGCAAACATAAACCGATAGTGAAAGCACTGCAAGAACATGTGCTGGGGAAAGGAAACACCGTATTGGCGATTGCGATTCCGGTAAAAGGCAGTACAAAAGAGTATTTGCAAACTATAAACCATTTTGATAAGGATGCACCAATAGCTATGGGAGTCATAAGTACATATTTTGCTAAGCAAGAAGGTGCATTCAGAAGTTTGAACCCTACGCATTCCATTGTAGCTTTAGGCCCGCGTGCTGAGGAATACACGGCTATGCATCATTTAGATAAGACACCATTCACAGAGAAAAGTCCTTATTATAAGTTATTGGAACATAATGGTGGCGTGTTGATGATTGGAGCTGCAATTAAGCACCTGACACTATGTCATATTGTGGAAGATATGTTGGGTGACTTATATCCGCAACGAGTTTATGGAAAGAAAGAGTACGCCGTAGATATTTATCAAGATGAGAAATGTATATATAACGGTCATTATAAAGCGCATTCAAAATGGGGTGGAGCATTGCGTGTACCGGATTATGTACAATCGCGTATTAAGCAATTGCCTTCGACGAAGGTGGTTAAGTTAGGAGGTGCTGAACTCCTCTATATCAATGCACGTGATGCAGTAATATGTGAATTAGAAGAATTGCAAAACGGGAATTCGATTTATGGATACCGATATATAAATAAGGAATGTAAAAAACGCATTGATTATTGGATAAAACGAATTAAAGAAATGCCCAATGAGTAAATATAAACTATATTTTACTTTGGATTACGAGATTCATGGGAATGGCGATGGTAATCCGATGGAGTTGATGGTTGAACCAACCTATCGGCTGATGAACCTGTTGGAGAAATATCACCAGCGGTTGACGATTATGGCAGACGTGGCTGAGATATTGCGTTTTAAGCGATACGCAGAGGAGGCCGGACGGGATGATTATCATGTGGCTGAGATTGAGGAACAACTTCGTGAGGCGATAAAGCGAGGACATGATGTGCAACTGCATATTCATTCGTCGTATTTCAAGGCTCAGTACAAAAATGGTGCGTTTGACCAGTGTATCGAGGAATACAACATGGCTGCTCTACCAATTGAGCGGATTGATGAGATGGTAGGACAGTGCATTAGTTACCTCGAGAACCTGCTGCGGCCTATCAAGAAGGATTACAAAGTGTGGCTGTTCCGCGCAGCGAACTGGAGCATGATGCCGACGGAGAACCTATACCGCGTGCTGGTGAAGTATGGTATCACGCATGATACATCGGTTTTCAAAGGCGGAGTACAAGGCGGGAATGTATGTTACGACTATCGCGAGGCATATGATAACCTGTTCGCATATCCGGCATCGATGAAGAATATAAACGAACGGGATGAAAAAGGGCAGTTGACAGAACTGCCAATCTATACGGAGATGCGGCCATTATGGGACTTTATCAGTCCGATACGTATCTTTCGAATGGTGCGGGCGAAATTTCATAAGCACAAGCGTGTTAATGAGTTAAAGAATGAACGAGTGAGGGAGTTAACGAATGCTGCCAGCAAAGACGATAATCGGCATGTGACTATTAAGAGTTTCTTCCGTCTCAGTCCGATGAAGATGGATTTTAATCAAGTGAGCGCAAGAGGATTGAGACGCATGATGAGAAATGTTATTAGAAGGATTGAGAATGAAGGAGTTAGTGAGTTAGGGAGTGAGGGAGTTAGTGTAGTACTGATCGGGCACTCGAAGACGTTTGTGCCGTATAATGAGAGGGCATTGACGCCATTCCTTGAATGGCTAAAAAGATTAGACACCCCTAATCCCCTAAACTCTCAACTCTAAACTTTAAAAACTTGAAGTATGAAAGTTTTAGTATATTTAGGACATCCGGCGCATTTTCATCTGTATAAGAATGTCATTCGGAATCTGAAAAATGACGGGCATACGGTGGAGGTGCTGATTAAGAAAAAAGAGAATCTGGAGCAGTTGCTGCAGAACTCGGGTATTCCGTATCATAACATCCTGCGAGAAGGACGAAAAGATACAAAACTCGGTATGGCGTTCGGCGCCATCAAACGCATCTGGCGCGAGTTGGTGTTCTGCATCAAAGAAAAACCGGACCTGCTGACCGGAACGAGCGTGGAGAACTCCTACGTAGGTCCGCTGCTGCGGATACCGGTGGTATATTGCGGAGAAGATGATGCGGATGTGATTCCGCTGCAGGCGAAGATATGTTACCCTGGCGCGAGTGTGGTGCTGACACCCGACAGTTGCGATGACGGTCAGTGGAACGGCAAGACAACGAAGTATCCGTCTTACCATGAGTTGGCATATCTGCATCCGAACCATTTCAAGGCATCGAAACAGATCGTGAAGGAGCAGGGTATCAATCCGGATAAACCATATGCTATCATGCGGTTCGTGAAACTCAAAGCGAACCATGACGATAACATCAAGGGTATCAATAAAGAGGTAGCTTTGCGATTGATTGAGTTGATGAAACCGCATATGGATATCTATATCACGAGCGAGCGGCCGCTTGAACCGGAGTTGGAACCGTACCGTATCCGGATCAATCCGATATACATGCATGACGTGATGGCATTCGCGAGTCTGTATATCGGCGACAGCCAGACGATGGCGGCTGAGGCCGGCGTATTAGGCGTGCCGTTCGTGCGGTTCAATGACTTCGTGGGAAGGATAGGCTATCTGCGAGAGCTGGAGGATGATTATCAGCTTGGCATCGGCATCAAAGCTTCCTCTAATGAGTTAGTGAGTGAGGGAATTAGTGAGTTAGAGAAACCTTGCGGACCGGAGGCGCTGTATGAGGCGGTGGAGAAACTGATGGCATTGACGGAAGAGGAACGAAAGCGCGTATATGGCGAGCGGGTGAAGAAGATGTTAGAGGAGAAGGTCGATTATGCGAAGTTCCTGACATGGTTCCTCGAGAACTATCCCGCCAGCGCAGAGGCTACACGCAAAGCAGACAAAGCATTTTGGAAACAATTTAAGTAAAGAGTGAAAGAGTGAAAGAGTGAAAGAGTGAAAGAGTGAAAGAATGAAAGAGTGAAAGAGTGAAAGAGTATGGAGGCAAAGTATTATTATAAAAAGTTAGAGGCATATAAAGAGTCAAAAACTCTAGTGATCATGATTTATAAGTTATTGCGAGGGTTTCCTCGGGAGGAGACATACGCTTTGTGTGATCAATTACGCAGAGCAGTTGTGTCAGTTCCATCCAACTTAGCAGAAGGAAGTGGACGTACCTCGGCAAAAGATCAAGCACATTTTATAGAAATGGCATTCGGTTCACTCATGGAAGTAGACTGCCAAATAGAGATAGCTCAAGAGTTAGGCTATATATCTTCTGATGAACTAAATGACGTTACGCAGCAGATTCGGCAAGTAGCAGCGCTTTTGTCTGGTATGCGAAATTAAGCGCTTGAGCGTACTCTTTAAACTTTAAACTATAAACTTTCAACTTTAAAATCATGAAGATAACGATTATTGCAGGTGCGAGACCGAATTTCATGAAGGTAGCGCCGATCATTAAGGCGATTAAAGGGTGGAATGAGTTAACGGGTGAACGTTTAACGAATGAACGAAGCCTCATTCAGTACAGATTGGTGCATACGGGACAGCATTATGACAAGAACATGAGCGACACGTTCTTCGAGGAACTCGGTATTCCCGCTCCGGATGTGAACCTGGGTTGCGGCGGTGGCAGTCAAGCCGAGCAGACGGCGGCTATCATGGTGGCATTCGAGAAAGAATTGACGGCTCATCCTGCAGATATAGTGATGGTAGTGGGCGACGTGACCAGCACGATGGCTTGCTCGATCGTAGCAAAGAAACTGAACACGAAGGTATGCCACGTAGAGGCCGGCATCCGCAGTTGGGACCTGACAATGCCGGAGGAGATCAACCGCATGGTAACGGATGCGCTGGCGGATTATATGTTCACTACATCAGAAGTCGCTAACGCGAACTTGTTGAGACAAGGAGCCTCCCTCCAGCTCCCCCCTAAAGGGAAGAGCGTACAACCATCTAGTTCCCTTCCTTTCAGGGAAGGGCAAGGGTTAGGCTCTAAAGCCTGGTTTGTGGGGAACGTGATGATCGATACACTGTTAGCGAACAGAAGCCGGTTCCGTAAACCGGAGGTATGGGATGAGTTGGGATTGAAAGAGAAAGAGTATATCGTGATGACGATGCATCGTCCGGCGAACGTAGATGAAGAGAACCACCTACGCGAGACGATGGAGCAGATAGTAAGTAACGTACATGGTTTGCCGGTGATCTTCCCGATTCATCCCAGAACTGCAAAGCAGTTGGGATTAATGAATGAGGGAGTGAGTGAGTTAGTGAGTGAGAGATGGGCCAATCTGCATATTGTGGAACCGATGGGGTATCTGGAGTTTAACTATCTGGTGGAGCGCGCGAAAGCGGTGGTGACCGACAGCGGCGGTATCACCGAAGAGACGACCGTGATGGGCGTACCGTGCCTCACGCTCCGCGATAACACCGAGCGTCCCGAGACCTGCACGATAGGTACGAACGAATTGATCGGAACGAATCCCGCGGCCATCAAACCGGCACTGGACAAACTCTTCGCCGGCGAATGGAAACAAGGCGGTATCCCTGAGTTATGGGATGGCCATGCGGCAGAAAGAATTATAAGTATTCTTTCAAGAGTGAATGAGTGAGTTAGTGAATTAGTGAATTAGTGAAAGATGATGCAGATAGCTGATAGAGTACAACGGATAGCGGCGTCGCAGAGTCTGGCGATGGCGGAGAGGGCAAAAGCCATGAAGGCGGCAGAGATCGATGTGATCAGTATGTCGCTGGGCGAACCCGACATGGATACGCCGGAGCATATCCGTCGTGCGGCACAAGAAGCGATAGACAATGGCTGGACCCATTACGGTCCGGTCGCGGGTATACCGAACCTGCGCGAAGCGATTGCGACTGCGCAGAATGCGCTAACCCCTAACCCTCTAACCCCTAATCCCCTAAACTTTACTTCAGACGATGTAGTCGTCAGCGTCGGAGCGAAGATGGCGATATATAATGCCATTCAGACGGTGATCAACACCGGTGACGAGGTAGTGATACCGATGCCGAGTTGGGTGAGTTATACCGAGATGGTGAAGGTAGCCGGCGGAGAAGTGGTGGCGGTAAAGACGAAATACGAAAACCGCTATTGTCTGACACCGGAGGAGTTGCGCGCGGTATTGACAGACAAGACGCGGATGCTTATCCTTTGCAGTCCCAACAACCCTACGGGAAGCGTATATAGTTATGAGGAACTGAAAGCGATTGTAGAGGTGCTGCGCGATTATCCGCAGGTGGTGGTGCTGAGCGACGAGATTTACAATGCGCTGGTTTATTCAGATGAGGAAAACAAAAACATACAAAACACGGCCTACGCCGACATAAACATAGAAAATGAAAATATAGTATGCTCGATGGCATTCTTCCCGAAAATAGCGGATCGGCTGATTATCGTGAATGGGGTGAGTAAGGCATATGCGATGACGGGATGGCGGATAGGATGGCTGATGAGTAAGAACAAAGCGTTCATCGAAGCCTGTACGCGTCTGCAGGGACAGCAAGTGACGTGCGCAACGATGGTGGCGCAGAAAGCAGCCGAAGCGGCTTTGACGGGCTCGCAGGAGTGCGTAGCGCAGATGCGGCAGGTGTTTGCAGAGCGGAGAGAACTGATATGCCGGTTGACGGCAGAGATACCCGGGTTCCGGTTCGAGAAGCCGCAAGGCGCGTTCTATCTGTTTCCGGATGTGAGTGCATTGATGGGAAAGCCTACCTCTAACCCCTCCCTAAATGGAAGGGTACTAAAAAATGCTGATGACCTCGCTGAATATATCCTTAATGAGGCGCATGTGGCGGTGGTGAGCGGCTCGGCATTCGGATGCCCGGAATGTATCCGGCTGTCGTACGCGATCAGTACAGAGGAGATAACCGAGGCGATGCGACGGATAAAACGCGCCATCACAAAGATAGTAAATAAACAAAAATAAACACGGCATCCGCCGATATAAACAGAGATAAAAGAAAAATATTTTTTTAGTTGATACGCACAATACGGACATACGAAGAAATAGACAAACGGGAGTGGAAAACGCTTGTTGAGAAGAGTTCGACTGGAACGTGGTTTCAGACGCCGGAAGCATATGCGTTCTTCGCAAGTATGCCGGATCTTTTCCAACCTTTCGTTGTTGCTATTTCTAACCAAACATCATTAAGCGAAGCGCAGCATTCCATCAATCCATCATTGCAAACGCTCCGCGCCATTTGTGTCGGGTATGTGACGAAGGAGAAGAGCGCGATAAAGCAGTTCTTTACAAGAAGGGCGATTATTATTGGGGGACCGGCGTTGGCAGATGATGCGACGGAGGAGGAAGTCATAGCGCTGATGACTGCGATAAGAGAACAGCCTATCCTAAATCCTTCCCTGAAAGGAAGGACTTCTAATCACCCTTCCCTTCAGGGGAGGGACGGGAAGAGGCTCTTGTCTCCTATATATATTGAGACGCGAAATCTGAATGATTATAGCCGATGGAAAGAGGCATTTGAGAAGGCGGGATTCGCGTATTGCCCGCATCTGAACTTCCATGTCCATACCGATAGACCATGGACGGAGATAGAAGAGCAGATAGGAAAGCACCGGCGCAAGTATATTCGTCTTTCTTTGCGCGAAGGCGCAACTATAGAGACACAGCCGGAGATAGAGCAGGTTAAAGCGTATTATGCGCTATTACAGAATCTGTACCGCACCAAAGTGAAGACGCCGCTTTTGCCATGGTCGTTCTTCGAGCGATTGTATCATCTGGACTCTTGTCGATACTTGCTCGTGGTCTATAACGGACAAGTAGTCGGCGGGTCGGTATGCATGGTGCTGCCTGGCAAGGGAGTGTATGAATGGTATGCATGCGGGATGGATGGAGAATACAAGAATCTTTATCCATCAAGCGTAACCAAATATGCCGGAATGAGATATGCGTACGATACTAATTGTGCGGTGTTTGATATGATGGGAGCCGGCAAACCGGACGAGGAGTATGGCGTGCGGGATTTTAAGGCGGAGTTCGGCGGAGAAAAAGTGGAGCACGGGCGATTTGTGCGCGTTTGCAAACCGCTGCTATACAAACTCGGGACATGGGCAGTGAGTATAATGAAGGGTTAGGGAGTTAGAGAATTAGGGAGTTAGAGAGTTAGAGAAATACAATACGATTATAAGATATGAATAAACCATTGAATTTTGCATTGATTGGTGCTGCTGGATATATCGCGCCGCGTCATATCAAGGCGATTGCAGACACAGGAAACAACCTCCTGGTGGCATACGACAAGTTCGACAGCGTAGGCCGTCTGGATAGTTCGTTTCCCGAGTGCTCCTTCTTTACGGAGAATGAGCAGTTTGACCGTTTCTGTTCGAAGCAGATGCGCACGGATAATCCATTGAGTTGGGTTTCTATCTGCACGCCGAACTACACGCATGACGCGTTTATCCGTTATGGTCTGCGTCTGGGATGCGACGTGATATGCGAAAAACCGCTGGTGCTGAATCCGTACAATATCGACAACTTGCTGGAAATGGAGAAAGAGACGGGACGGAAAGCCTATACTATCCTTCAACTCCGTCTGCACGAGAAGATCCGTGCGCTCAAAGAGCGCGTGGAGAAGGGACCCAAGGACAAGATATACGATGTGGACCTGACCTATATCACGAGTCGCGGCAAATGGTATTACTCGAGTTGGAAAGGGGATGTCCATAAGTCCGGAGGTATAGCTACGAATATCGGTGTGCATTTTTACGATATGCTGCAGTGGGTCTTTGGTCCTGTGAAGAAGAATATCGTGCATGTCATGTCGTTCGACCGCGTGGCGGGGTATCTGGAACTAGAGCAAGCACGGGTACGCTATTTTCTCAGTATCAGTGCCGACTGTCTGCCTGCCGGCGTAGAGCGCACTTTCCGTACGCTGCGTGTCGATGGCGAAGAGTTTGAGTTCAGCAAGGGATTCACCGAACTGCATACCGAGGCATACAAGCATATCCTGGCCGGTAAGGGGTTCCGCATCGCCGAGGCCCGTCCGAGTATCGAGACCGTGGCGCAGATCCGGCATGCAGAGCCGATAGGACTGGTAGGCGACTACCATCCGCTGGCTAAGTTACCCTTAAGTGCACATCCTTTTGGATGGGATGAAAGGCGTTAGGTTTAGAGTTTAGAGTTTAGTGGTTAGAGTTTAGAGGAATGATTCGTGAGAATTGGAAAAATAGAATAGCCGTTGACCTGGTGGTATGGTTGATTGCGGTGGCGCTATGCATGCTATGGCGATGGGTGGCGGACAAGAGCGAGATAGTGCATTACTGGGCGCTGTTCGGCGTGCTGGCTGTGCTTTGGGTAGTGATTGGATTTGTTGTGCAGTTGTACCGCTCGTACAAAGAGACATGGCTCTGGCAGTCGGTGCTGTCACTGATAGCCGATGCCGGCGTGCTGATAGGCTTATGCTGGTGGATATTGCCGGAAATACCGTATCAGTTGTCGCCGCGCGTAGCGATGTGGACGATACTGATCGTGGCGGTACTGGAACTGGTCGTAGTGATCATGGAGCATTACTGGAAATATGCGACGAACATGAATGTGCCGGTGATGCAGATCGAGCAACGTGATCACGCTACGGTACAGCGACCGGATGAGAAACGCAGCAAGAGTTCGATAGAGGCTGTTCACCAGTCGGTGCTGAGCGTGACGACGGAGATAGACTATTATATGCTGCGCAAGAAAGCCAAACTGGATTCGACGCAGACGAAAGTGATATGCGACAGAAACCCCTTCAGCATCCTGCAAATACCTGAATATCAGTATGCTACGATTGTGGATATGACGCTGCTGAACGATATGCGCGGTATCAACAAACGGCTCTGCACGGTGAACCAGAAACTGCCGGACGAAGGACGATATGTATGCTGTTACCGTCCGCAGGAGTATATCAAGCAGAAGATACTGAACCGCTATCCGGCAGGACTCAACTGGATCATATACGGTTTCTATTTCCTGCAGAAACGCGTATGGCCGCGACTGATGCTGACGAGCCGGTTGTACTACGACCTGACGAAAGGACGCAAGCGTATGCTGAGCAAGACGGAAGTGCTGGGACGGTTGTATTACTGCGGATTCGAGGTGGATGAGATCGTGCCGATGGGGCATATCGAGTATGTGTTCGCCCATCGTCATTCGCAACCGTATCCGCTGGAGCATATCAAGGTCTATGGCCCGCTGATCAAACTGCCGCGTGTGTGCAAGAACAAAGAGATCAAGTACTTCTACAAGATGCGTACCATGCACCCGTATGCGGAGTATATCCAGAAATATGTGTATGACACCTATGGCACGAAAGACGGCGACAAGGCAGCGAATGATTTCCGTATCACTACCTGGGGACATATCTTCCGCAGCCTATGGATAGACGAACTGCCGATGATCATCAACCTGCTACGCGGCGATATGAAGTTAGTAGGAGTGCGGCCGCTGAGTAAAACGAAGTTCGACACCTATCCGGAATGGTTGCAGGATCTTCGGACACAAGTCAAACCGGGACTGATACCGCCTTTCTACGCCGATATGCCACAGACGCAGGAGGAGATGTTTGAGAGTGAGGCACGCTATACGCGGGCTTATCTGGAGCACCCGCTCCGAACGGACTGGCGGTATTTCTGGAGAGCATTTAACCAGATCGTGTTCAAGCATGCGAGGAGCAAGTAGGGTTAAAGTTTAGGGTTTAGAGGTTAGAGGTTAGAGGTGAAAGAATTTTTTACCATAGTCAGAGCGGCATTGTGGAATGAGCCGATGCCGGAGGTGGAGATGAGCGAACAGCTGATCCGGCTCATCATGCGGCAAGGCTTGGGACCGCTCGTTTATCCTGCTCTGCAGGAAAAAACGCCCCTAAACACTAATTCACTAAACACTAAACATTTGCTTCTGTTGAAGCAGTCGTGCGTCCAGAATATGCAGCAGCAGGCGAGGATGCAGATCGTTTTGTCGCGCGCATGGAACGCATTAGAGAAGGCGGGTATCAAGACGGTGCTGATGAAAGGAGCAGGGCTCGCCGCACTCTATCCCGATCCGTCCATGCGACAATGGGGAGACATCGACCTGTTCGTCGGCAAAGAGCAATACCATCCGGCGTGCGCCGTGATGCGTGAGACCTTTCCGGATGCGCTGAAGTTTGACGAAGAGTTGGACCACTACAAGCACTACAACCTGATTGCAGACGGGGTATCGATAGAGACCCACCGCGTGAGTGTGGGGTTGACCCATCCGGCAGATGTTCGCCGTTACCAACGAATGGAATCTGCCGGCATGGCGAAGAGTGAGAAGTTAGTGCTTGACGGGTTAGAGGTTAGGGTGCCGGAACCGACGTTCAATGTGCTGATGGTTTTCCTGCATGCATGGGAGCATATGATCAGCAGCGGCGCGAACACACGGCAGTTATGCGATCTGGCATTGTTGCTGCATCATGAGCAAGAGCGTATCGACTGGAAACGTCTGGAGCGATGGCTGAAAGCGCTGAAGGTATGGGATGTATGGCAGGTGTATATGATAGTGCTCAAGCACAATCTCGGGTTAGAGGTTAGCGGGTTAGAGGTTAGCGGGTCTGAGGTTAGCGGATTAGAGGTTAGCGGGTTAGAGGTTAGAGGGGAACGATTGCTGAGAGCAATCTTAGGTGAAAGGGTGAGAGGATTAGAGGAAGGAAGTGCAACGGGTCAACCGAAAATGTACCGCAACCGGTTTGTCCGCAAATGGCATACGATGCAGGTGCGGAGAGCCAATGCAGAGTGGGTGGCGCAGTTCAGTCCCGCCTATGCACGGCATATGAAAGCAGCGATATGGCTGAGCGGCCTCGCACGCCTCTTCGCCAAAGACAGACACTGGGAGTGATGAAAGAGTGAATGTTGAAAGTTGAAAGTTTAAAGTTTAAAGTTTAAAGTTGAACGGGTTAACGGATGAACGGTTGAACGTTGAAAGGACTTAAGTACATAGTAGTAGCTTGGAACATCGTGTTTTTTGCAGTGATGGCTTGGTTGTTGCCGTTGGGATTCGAAGAGAATGACGACGTGATGATGGCCATGATTGCAAATGGCAGTTATTCGGGGGCACCGGACTATCATCTGGTATATATCAACGTGCTGTACGGCTTTGTGTTAGCAGGCTTGTATAGTTTGACGAAAGCCGTTGAATGGTACACGTTGTCGTTTGCGGTGCTGCACGTTCTCTCGATGTCGGTGCTGAGTTACTGCTTGCTGACTACCCCTAACCGTGCGCGATGGGAACGCATCGTATGGTTGGTCATCCTGTACGTGCTCTGGGCGCGTATTATCGTCGCGCTGCAATTCACAACGACTGCGGGTCTGGTGTGCATGGCAGGATGCATGCTGTTGCTGCGAGAGAGCAAGAAAGCACGATGGAGCGGGGTAGTACTGGTGGTTATCGCCGCCTTGATCCGGTTCATGGCTGCAGGATTGGTGGGACTGCTGATGGCGCCGATCATCGTCTATACCTATCGTCTCGCATGGCGCAAGTATATCGCGGTGGTAGTGATGCTGACGGCGGTAGTAGGATGCCGTATTGCGAACCAGACAGTTTACGACCGCGATTCCGACTGGAAATACTACCGGACCTATAACCAACTGCGGGCACAACTGAACGACAACCCCAATGCGTATAAGTTACGTCCGAGTCAGTTGCCGAAGCATATCGACTGGATTGATTATCAGTTACTCTTGCGCTTCACGCCCGATGCGGAGCAGATCGACCTGCCGGCGATGAGACAACTGAGTGCGACAGTAGGTAAAGTGCCGGTTCGTGACCAATGGCAGAACCTGCACCGATTGGACAAGTATGCGGTGGAAGTGATTATCCTGATAGCGCTGCTGGTGCTGATGATTCTGACGACAGGAAACCGCACGAAGTATATCTTCCTGATTGCCTACACGGCCTTCGTGGCGGCGCTGATTATTCATGTAAGCCTGGACGGGTTCCTGAAAAACCGCGTGTTCCTCTGTATGCTGATGCCGCTGTTGGTGACGGATTTTATGTTGCTGCCGAAGACAACAGGCAAGAAACGGCAATGGGGAATAGGTATCGCGATGATGGTGCTGAGCGGATGGTATATCTACCAAATCTATGCGGAATGCACCACGGCGAGTTATAACCGCTATGTATGGGAACGGCTGCAACGTCCGCTGATCGACTATGTGCCGGACGATGCGCAGGTGACGACTATCGGCACGACGATGATGATGGAGGCAATGAATCCATGGCATATATGGCCGTATGCATGCGGCAAATATACCTTGGGATGGATGACCTGGTGCCCGCTCAACCAACCCGTAGGACACAGTTACCGCGCTTTGCTGCGGGACGATATGTATATCTTCACGGATGTACAAGGATACAAACAGGAACGCACCGCCGTTCCGCGTATCTGCGAACAGATTGAGAAGCATTACGGTGTGCCGACAAAGGTCGTGCCGGTATGCCATAACGGGAAATATGCGCTTGTGCGCATGAGGATTAGGGATTAGAGGATTAGTGAATTAGTGAATTAGTGAGTTAGTGAGTTAGTGAATTAGTGAATTAGTGAATTAGTGAATGAGTGAGTTAGTGAAGAGTTTAGCAATCATAGGAGCGAGTTATTTGCAGCGGCCATTGGTGGAGCGAGCAAAGGAGATGGGATTGCGCACCATCTGTTTCGCATGGGTGGAAGGCGCCGTGTGCAAAGATCTGTGCGATGTGTTTTATCCCGTCTCGGTGCTCGAAAAAGAAGAGATACTCCGTATCTGCCGCGCAGAGAAGATAGATGGTGTCTGTACGATAGCCAGCGATGCCGCTGCGCCAACGGTGGCGTACGTGGCGGAACAGATGGGACTGACCGGAAACAGTTACGAAGCGGCCGTGCGCGCGAACAATAAATACGCGATGCGGGAGGCACTCGCCAAAGCGGGTGTGGAATGTCCCCGCTTTATGCGAGTGAAAGGGTTAGAGGTTAGGGGAATGGAGTTACCGCTCATCGTCAAGCCTTCGGACCGGTCAGGCAGCCTGGCGGTAACCAAAGTGGAGAAAGAGGATGATCTGATGCCGGCGATAGAGAAAGCTATCAAAGCTTCGTTTGCGCACGAGGCGATGGTGGAGGAATATATCGATGGTCGTGAGATAAGCGTGGAGATGATCAGTTGCCGCGGTATCCATTACGCGCTGCAGATCACGGACAAGGTGACTACCGGCGCTCCGCATTTTGTGGAGTTGGAGCATCACCAGCCTTCGGACTTGCCGGCAGCGATGCAAACGCATATCTTTGATATCACACGTCGCGCACTGGATGCGTTAGGACTGACCAATGGTGCGAGTCATTCGGAATATAAGATCACGAAAGAAGGTCGTATTGCGGTGATGGAGATAGGTGGTCGTATGGGTGGTGATTTTATCGGCAGTGACCTCGTGCGGCTGAGTACGGGTTATGACTTCGTGGAAGGCGTGATCCGTGTGGCGTTGGGAGAAATCATCCATCCGGCACCCCGGCAGATCGGTCGCAGCAGCGTGATCTTCGATGCCCCGGAGAACGTAACCTGTAGCGCGGAGCGAACGGGTTACCGCATCTACCAGGATGGTAGAGCGGTGGCTTCGAGTCAGAGACTCGAGTGATAAATGTTGCATCTATGATGCGGTTACCTGCGGTGCTTCCGCGCGTTAGCGCAGCCACGCCGAAGGCGTAACAATTAGAAATTAGAACTAAAAAACATGTATAAGCAGAGTTTGTCGGTGGTAGTACCGATTTATAATGACGAAGAAGTGATCAACGAACTGCTACGGCGGTTGACGGCCGTGTTGGAAACGATCGTGAAGGATTATGAGATCATCCTTGTGGATGACGGCAGTCGTGACCGGTCGTGGGAGGTCATGCAGGCGGAGCTGGCGCAAAGGGAACATCTGCGTATCGCCCGTCTGAGTCGTAACTTCGGTCAGCAGAACGCCATTGCGGCGGGTTTGTCGCTTACTACGAAGGACCTGATTGTGCTGATGGACAGCGACCTGCAGGACCGACCGGAAGATATACCGGTGCTGATGGATGCTTTGTTGGCTGCACCCGAAGCGACGATGGCCATCGCGCAGTGGGAGGAACGCAAGGACAGCCGCATGAAGATCGCTGTCTCGCGTCTGTTCCAGCGGGTGAGCAACCGGATTACGGACATCCATACGATGCCGCGGCTGGGTATCTTCCGCGTGATGAAAAAGAGCGTGGTGGAGGAACTGCGCCGTTTCCCGGAGAAGACGGCGACGGCGGTGAGCCTGCTGTATTATATCGGCAACAAATATGTAGCTGTGCCGCTTAAACGCGATGCGCGTTTTGCCGGAAAGAGCGGGTATAACCTGAGTAAGATGCTCGCACTCACTTTCGCCCGTATCTTCTCGTTCTCGATGTTCCCCATCCGCATGGTCACCTATCTGGGGGCGTTGCTCTGTATCGGCAGTATGATTGCGGCATTGGCACTGATCATCTATAAGATGATGGGTAATGTGTTAACCGGATGGACCAGTATGATGGTACTGATGCTGTTCCTCTTCGGTCTTAACTTCGCTTTCTTAGGCATTCTCGGCGAGTATATCGGCCGTATCTTCCTGGAGACCAAGCAGCGTCCGAACTTTATCATTGAGCAAGTGATGTGAAAGAGTGAAAGTTGAAAGTTGAAAGAGTGAAAGGATGAAAGAATGAATAGAAAAGTAGCGATATTAGGAGGGCAAGGCAATGCGGCCGTTGTAGCTGCAGCAATCGAGCATGCACGCCGCATGGGTGCCACGGATCTCGAAGTAGCGGGTTTTTTGAATGACCGCGTGCCGGTGGGTGAGAAGATAGACCTGTTTCCGGTTATCGGCAAGGTAGCCGACGCACAGCGATTGTTAGCCGAAGGCTATTGGTTCATCAATACGATTTTTCGCATTGACGGAAACAGGGAGCGCATTGCTATGTTCGAGCAGTTGGGTATTCCTGATGACCGTTTGGCGACTTTTGTACACCCGATGGCGTATGTGGCGCCGAGCGTGGAGTTAGGTCCGGGATGTGTGGTGCTGCCGCAGGTAGCTATGTCGCCGGGAAGCCGGCTCGGCAAAGGATGCATGATGATGGTGGGAGCTACGATGGGACATGACAATGTAGTAGGCGACTTCTGCCATATTGCCGCGCAAGCCTGCATCGGCAGTTATCTGAAGATCGGCAAGGGGGTACATATCGGACTCAATGCCACCGTGCGCGAGAACCTGACGATAGGTGATTACGCGACGCTCGGTATGGGCGCGGTGCTGACGAAGAATATAGGCGAAGGAGAGATATGGGCGGGGAATCCTGCGCGTTTCCTGCGAAAAGCGCAGTAAAGTTTAGTGGTTAGTGGTTAGAGCAAAGGACATAGTAGCATTAGTGGGCATTAACATGCTGTATGCCTGCGTAGGTATCTGCACGAAGATGGCTTCGATGCAGCCGACGGGTTCATGGACGTACCTGTTATGGTTCGGCGGCGCCGTAGCGATCATCGGCATCTATGCGCTGTTATGGCAACAAGTGCTGCGACGTATTGAACTGAGTACGGCATATATGTTCAAAGGCACGACGCTGATCTTTACTATGCTCATCGCCGCCTTGCTCTTCGGCGAAGTCATCACGATTCCGAACATCATCGGTTCGGTCGTCATCATTATAGGAATCGTTTTATTGGCGCGCTCATGATATATGCTTTGATTGCCATAGGATCCGTCTTCACCGCCGCTTGCGCACAGATGTTGCTCAAGCAGGGAGCCCGCTGCGGTTATACCCTCTGGTGGCGGCAGTACATGAACGGATGGGTGATCAGCGGGTATGCAATCATGTTTGCCACGATGGTAGTCAATATCTGGTGCATGCACCACGGACTGCAACTCAAGGAGATCAGTATCATCGAGTCCATGAGTTATCTGTTTGTGCCGGTGCTCAGTCGGGTGCTGTTCAAAGAACCTGTCTCATGGCGGAAAGGACTCGCCATAGGCGTCATTATCACAGGAGTAATTATATTTTTCTTATGAAGATAAATTTCAATCAACCGCATTTGACGGGTAAGGAAGCCCATTACATGTATGAGGCGGTGTTTGCCGGTAAGTTAAGCGGCAACGGTAAGTTCACGAAAGCCTGCCAAGCTTGGTTCGAGCAGCGTTACGGTTTTCGCAAATGTCTGCTGACGAGCAGTGGCACGGATGCACTGGAGATGTGCGCCATGCTTTGTGATCTCAAGCCGGGCGATGAAGTGATCGTACCGAGTTATACGTTCGTCTCCACGGCATTGGCGTTCCTGCGCGAGGGTGCGAAAGTCGTTTTTGCCGACTCTATGAAGCGTAATCCGAACCTGGATGCCGAGAGTCTGGAAGCACTCATCACACCGCGCACGAGAGTCATTGTTCCGGTGCATTATGCCGGCGTGGCATGCGACATGGATGCCATCATGGCGGTGGCGAAAAAGCATAACCTACTGGTAGTGGAAGACGCCGCACAGGCGATAGATAGCTACTATCGATCCTCTAACCCTCTAACCTCTAACCCTCTAACCTCTAACCCTCTAACCCCTCTTGGTGGCATCGGCCACTTGGCAGCTTTCTCGTTTCATGAGACGAAGAATATCACGGCGGGCGGCGAAGGCGGTTTGTTGGTAGTGAATGACGAGCGCTTTGTGCGTCGCGCAGAGATCATATGGGAGAAAGGTACCAACCGCGCCGAGTTCTTCCGAGGCGAAGTGAATAAATACGGGTGGGTGGACATGGGAAGTTCGTTCCTACCGGCAGAAATCAATGCAGCGTTCCTTTGGGCACAACTGGAAAATCTTGATGATATCCAAGCTAAGCGTAAGGCTCTCTGGAACTGTTATTACGAAAGGTTGTCCCTTTTAGGGGAAAACCTACGGAAAGAGGCTGGGGTTGCTCCTTTTACGCTTCCCGATATTCCGGATTATGCGACCAATAATGCCCACATGTTCTATCTTGTATTGCCGAGTCTGGAGGCGCGTACGGCGCTGTTGGCGTATCTGAAGGAACATGAGGTGTATGCGGTCTTCCATTATCTGAGTCTGCATAGCAGCCCCTATTATCACGATAAACATGACGGAAGGGTGTTGCCGGAATGCGACCGCTATGCCGATTGTCTGGTGCGTCTGCCGCTGTTCTATGACCTGCAAATGGAGGATGTGAATCATATATGCGATTTGATCGAAGCATATTATCGTTAACGCTGCTGCTGGTGTCGCTGGCATGGACCTTATGGTTTGTTTTTGCCGGTTTCGGCAACCATCAGGACCCGCTTTACTGGTTGTATAAATACCAGCATCTCGAAGGCGGATGGATGGCTGTCGGAGCTTTGCTCACCGGCGGTGCTGTCGTGCGGCTCTTCGGCGCGGAACTGTTGCCGTTACGCCTCTTCGGATGGCTCTGTACGGTAGCAGCGATTGCTTTACCATACTGCTGCTTGTTAGATAGCGAGCAGCGGAAAAAGAACCTCCATTGGTTAGCGCTCACTTTCCTGCTGACGGGGTATGGTGCCTTTCAGGAATTCAGTCCCGGTACCCTGACAGTACTGTTACTTTCCGCTATATGGGTGACAGCAAGTAAATCAGAAGTCAGAGATCAGAAATCAGAAGTCAGAAGTCAGAAATCAGAAATCATTACGGCTATCCTCGCGGGATTAGCCGTAAGTGTGCGTTTCCCGAACATACTGGTGCTATTGGTCTTGATTCCGTTATGGAAGAAACGCAGTCTGTGGTGCGTGCCTATTGCGGCTGCAACGGCAGGAATCGTTTATCTGTTGGGGTATCTCTTTGTCACACCCGCTCCGCTTGATGCCGCCATGACGAGTCATGACCTTTGGCCGATGATTACCAAACTATGGACGAATGCCGGTAAGCTTATCGGTTTTCTCCTTCTCGGTATCGGTGTGATGGGGGCCTCTTCCCTGACCCTCCCCCTAAAAGGAGAGGGAAAACAGATTGCCGCCGGACTGATAACCGGTCTTGCGCTCGTTCTGTATATCGCGTACGTTATCCCGTCTGCGCAGTGGTACAATAGCGACCTGACCTACTTGCTTTCGGCCCTGTGCCTCGTCATTGCGCTAACCACTAACCCTCTAACCACTAACCCGCTAACCTCTAACCCTCTAACCTATGGAGCTGTCATCCTGATGATAGCGACATTAGGTACCGACACGGCCTGGCTCAAACTCTTTCCGGCGGTGCTGTGTTTATTGCCGGTAGCTGCTGCACAGCATGCAGCACCCATGCGGAGCTATCTATGGTGGGTGTTGCTACCGGTGACGATGATGGTGATGGTTCGGCATAGTACGAACAGCATCGGCAAGAACGACCTTACGCAAGCGACCACCATCAGCGTCATCACCCCTTATCGCGGTATCGCCGTTACCGATGCGCAAGAAGCACGTATCCGGCAGTATAGGGCAGACTATGACAGTCTGCGTTTAGCGTTTAGCGATGAGCGTTTAGAGGTGCTCGCGCTGGGGCAGGAGAACCATCTGATGCGGGCTGTGACGGGGTGTCAGGCGGCGCGGTACAATGAGTTCTGGTCGAATATATACGATTCCGTCTATACTGCCAAATACCGTCCGATCATCGAAGCGGAGCAACCTATTGTATTCTGTTTCTTCTCGCCGCAGTTCAAGACCAAACCCGAATACAAAGACCGACAGAGCGCTATGGAGTGCATGCTCCGCGAACTGAACTATACCGAAATTGAGCGGAACACCTTCCGCTACACCATCTATATCCCCTCAAAGGGGAAAGGGATGAACGAGTGAACGGATGAACGAGTGAAAGAATGAAAGAGTGAAAGAATGAAAGAGTGAAAAGTGAATATGATCAAGAAATTCAATGATATCATAGCCGACCTGAAGGCTGACAAGTACGCACCGGTGTATGTGCTGTGCGGAGAAGAACCCTATTATCCGGACCAAGTGTGTGACTATATTGCGGAACATGCGCTGGATGAGATGGCGCGTGAGTTTGACCAGCAGATGGTGTATGGTCGTGACCTGCAGAACGCCGATATCGCGTCCGTCATCAGTGCGGCACGCGGTTATGCGATGATGGGTGGACGCAAGGTGGTTATTGTGCGCGAAGCGCAGGCGGTTAAGAAATGGGAGGCGTTGGAGGCATATCTCAATAACCTCATGCCGCAGACGGTATTGGTGATCTGCTACAACGGCAAACCCGACAAGCGGCAGGGAGTATGGAAGACGGCGGCGGAGCATCCGCAGGTAGTGTGGCTGCAATCTGACAAACTGCGGGACTATGAAGTGGAGCGGTGGATAGCTGATTATATTCAAGAATATAATCGCCGGTTATCGGTGAACGGAGAGCAGTTAACGGTTGATCCTCGCATTGCTCCGATCTTGGCGGATCATTTGGGAACGGACCTCTCAGCGATTGTCGGTGCGGTACAGAAACTGATTGACGGTCGTCCCGAAGGAGTCAACACCATCGATGTGGCACTCGTGGAGCGCAATATCGGTATCTCGAAGGATTATAATATCATTGAGTTGCAGTCGGCGCTCATACGCGGAGACATAGCGAAAGCCCACCGAATCACGCAGTATTTCGCCTCCAGCAAAGACCATGTGATGGTGCGCGAATTGGCGCCGTTACAGACGTTCTTCTCCAACCTGCTGATGTATCATTACCTGCCCGACAAGAGTCAGGCGAACGTAGCGAAGGAGTTAGGTATCAACCCCTTCTTTGTACGCGACTATGCTACCGCGGCGAAACGGTATCCTGCCGGAAAGACATTCCTGATTATCGGGTATCTGCGCGAGATGGATGCTCGGTACAAAGGTATCAACAACCCTTCGGCAAAAGATGCCGATTTATGGAAGGAGTTGATCTATAAAATTATGCATTAATCCCGGCTCCCTTCCCTGTAGGGAGGGGTTGGGGGTAGGCTCTTTTTCATCGGTTCCCAGAGAACAGGGTAACCATGCTGTGTCACCCGGAGAATACTATCCAACTGGTGCTGTGTCAGCGCCGGTTTTTTCTTTAGTCTATTGGCTATGGAGTACATTGCAGGACGGACATTCAGTTCTTCCTCATGAGCTGCATCAAACGCCACGCGTTCGGCTTCCAGTTTCGCCAATACTTTCGGGTATATCTTATCGAAGAGTTGCGGATGGGCGGTGTACCAAACCAATGACGAGTCGAACTGGGCCTGCGTCACACCGTGTTTCTCCAGCACTTCGGCGTAGTAGATATCCGCTACGTCATTATGCCCGAATTGCAGACCCGACACTTGCAGCAATGCATCGGTCTTATGCAGATCGACCATGATGTCCCGCATCTCCCACGAATGTAAGATTCCTTTCGGACGACAGCCGACGAACAGGACCGTGAGAAACAGTCCTATTAGTATCTGAGATTTGATATTTGAAATTCCCCCTTTCATCCGTTCATCCGTTCATCCGTTCATCCGTTCATCCGTTCATCCGTTCATCCTTTCATCCGTTCACTCTTATTGAGTTCTTTCATGTAAAAGAGCAGGATTACTATTACGGCGCAAGTGATACAACTGTCGGCGAAGTTAAATACGGGACGGAAGAAGATCACCTCGCCTGCGCTGTTATGGATCAGCGGGAAGTAGAACATATCTACCACGCGGCCGTAGAACCACCCTGCGTAACCGAACAGTTTGCCATAGAACACACAATCGATGATGTTTCCTAATGCGCCGGCGATGATGAAAGCAATGGTGGCGAGGAAGCCTGTTTTTGTCTCGGGTTTATGGATCAGTACGTGTGCGTACCAGCCCAACAGACCTACCGCTAACAAGCGGAAGAGGGTCAATGCCAGTTTGCTGAACCACTCGATACCAAAAGCCATTCCGTTATTCTCGATATAGCATATCCAGAACCATGAGAATACCTCACGGCTCTCGCCTAATGCAAAATGCGTGGCAATATAGAGTTTGATAGCCTGATCGATGATCAACGATAGCAGTACTATTGCTGTCACCATCAGCGTCCTTTTGGTTACACTATACTCCATATAGTTATTAGAAATCAGAAATTAGAAATCAGTTTTTTCCGAACGCTGCTTTGACTTGGTCAAGACGGTCAAGTTTCTCCCATGTGAACAGTTCTACTTCGCGGGTATATTCATGGTCGTCGGCATCCAGGAAGGTCTTTGTGACAATCTCGTTCTTGCGTCCCATGTGTCCGTAGCGTGCGGTCTCTTCGTACATCGGTTGTGTCAGTTTGAGATCGCGTGTGATTGATGCAGGACGGAGGTCAAACAGCTCGCTCACTTTCTGAGCAATCTCCGCATCGCTCATCGCCACTTGGGCTGTTCCGAAGGTGTTGACGTACAGCGAGACGGGTTCGGCTACGCCGATGGCATAACTCACCTGTACCAATGCCTCGTGCGCCACGCCGGCTGCTACGAGATGTTTCGCTATCCACCGTGCCGCATAGGCTGCCGAGCGATCCACTTTAGACGGGTCTTTCCCGCTGAACGCACCGCCGCCGTGAGCACCGCGACCGCCGTAGGTATCTACGATGATCTTGCGTCCCGTCAGACCAGTATCGCCGTGAGGGCCGCCGATGACGAAGTTTCCCGTCGGGTTAACCAACAGCTTTGCTTTCGGATCTTTGAGGAACTGCTCCAGCAAATGACCGTAACGCGAGTCACGCGTTGCTACGCGCGGCAACAGGATCTCGATGATATCTTTTTTGATTCGTTCACTCGTTAACTCTTTCGCTCCCTCACTCGTTGCCACCTCCGGATTATGCTGCGTCGAGAGCACGATGGTATCGATGCGTACGGGATGGTTTTGCTCATCGTACTCGATCGTCACCTGCGATTTGCTGTCCGGACGCAGATAGGTCATCTGCTGACCTTCTTTACGAATACGCGCGAGCGTAAATACTAAGGTATGCGCGAGATCCAGCGTCAACGGCATGAAATTATCCGTCTCGTCGGTGGCGTAACCGAACATCATTCCCTGGTCACCGGCACCTTGTTCCTCTTCCGTTCCGCGGCTCACACCCATGTTGATGTCCTGGCTCTGCGCATGGAGGGCGGTGAGGATGCCGCAACTCTCCGCCTCGAATTTATACTCCGACTTCGTGTAACCGATCTCGGCGATGGTCTTACGGGCGATCTTCAGCAGGTCCACCCATCCTTTGCAACTTACTTCGCCGGCGATGACCACCTGTCCGGTGGTGCACATCGTCTCACACGCTACATGCGCATGGGGATCCTGCGCTAACATATTATCCAATATGGCGTCCGATATCTGGTCCGCCACTTTGTCCGGGTGTCCTTCCGACACCGACTCTGATGTAAATAAATAATGCATAGTATTGTTCATAAAAAAATCCACAAGCGACTGTTTTAGCTTGTGGCACAAGTTTTAGCATTGTTTTAACGAGGTTGCAAGCAGTCAAATCCATCCTCTGTTTCAAATCCGCTGCAAAATTACAACAAAAATTGCACATACGCAAATTTATATGTTATTTTTTCGCTTTTATTTGCAAATTTGAAAAATTTGTAGTATCTTTGCAGCCGATTTTGGAAATAACTTATTGTAAACAATAAAACAATCAAATAAAATGGCAAAAAAGAAACAAGAGTTCGAGAAACAAGACGAACAGTTGCAAGAAGTTAATGAAGCGCTGACAGGCGCCGGTAAATGGATTGAGGACAACGCAAACCTCATCAGTTGGATTGTATGCGGTATCGCTGTCATAGTGATCGGCATCATCGCCATCAACACCTATGTCATCAAGCCGAAGGCTGCAGAGGCAGCTAATGAGAACGCCAAGGCAGAAGCTTATTTCCTCGCCGGCGATTTCGACAAAGCGCTTAACGGTGACGACGCTGAGTGCATTGGTTTTGAGGCTATCGCGCAGGAGTACAAGCATTTCCAGCAGGGCGAGCTTGCTGCCCTCTACGCAGGTATCTGCTATTATGAAAAGGGCGAGTACGAAGAGGCTGCCAAGTACCTGAAGAAATTCTCTGCCGGCGACCTGAACATCAACCCCGCTGCTCATCAGTTGCTCGGAGACGCATATGTTGAGTTGGAGGAATACGGCAAAGCAGCCAAGGCATTCGAGGCAGCTGCCGAGTCCGGCAATGAGATCATCGCTCCGATGAGTCTGAAGAAAGCCGGTATCGTCTATCTGCATGAGGGCGAGAAAGCGAAAGCACTCCGCGCGTTCGAGGCTATCAAGAACGATTACCCGCAGAGCGCAGAGGCGCAGGATATTGACAAATATATCGCTGTAGCCGAATAAATCGTACATGGTATGACTACTGATTTCTCGAAATACGATGCGAATCAACTGCCTAGCGCTGAGGTCCTCGGACGTCAGCGCTATGCAATTGTGGTAGCAGACTGGAATAACGACATCACCTATCCGATGATGCTCGGCGCAGTGGAGACGCTCACCAAACATGGCGTATCGGTGGATAATATCGATATTATGCATGTTCCGGGTGCCGTCGAACTGACGTACGGTGCTGCGCACATCATGAAGGAGGAGCGCATCGATGCGATTATCGTCATCGGTTGCGTCATCCGCGGCGACACCCCGCATTTCGACTATGTGTGTCAGTCCGTGACACAAGGCGTAGCAACGCTTAACACGCAAGGCAAGGTGCCCATCATCTTCTCCGTCCTCACGGTAAACGACAAGCAGCAGGCACTCGACCGTTGTGGCGGCCGATTAGGCAATAAGGGCGTTGAGGGAGCAGTGACCGCCATTCATATGGCTAACTTGTAAAGTTTAGAGTTTAGAGTTTAGAGTTTAGAGGTGAAGGTTTATAAGTTCGGTGGTGCATCGGTGAAGGACGCGGCAGGTGTTCGTAACCTGGAGCGTATCGTCCGCACGGCGGGCGGTGACCTGATGGTGGTTGTTTCCGCCATGGGTAAGACGACGAATGCCCTCGAACGGGTGGTGGAGTTTCTCGATGCCGGCAAGGAAGATCAGGCGCTCAACCAATGGGTCGATATCATCGATTACCACGTAGCCATCATGAAAGAACTGGGTCTGCAACCCGGTTCGGACATCCGCCTGCAAGGCGAGATACCTTTTGACCCGCAACTGTCGCTCGACGAGAACTACGACCAGGTAGTGTCGCTCGGCGAGATCATGTCCACCCAGATCATCGCAGTCTATCTGCTCAAACAAGGACTGAGCGTCGAGTGGTGGAACATGCCGAAACTGCTTCGCACGGACCATACTTGGCGCGAGGCGAAGGTGGACAACGAGACGAGTGCGGCAACCATCCGCGCAGGGTGGGAAAGACCCAACAGACCTTCCATCGTCGTGACACAAGGTTTCATTGGCGGCACCGCCGAGGGCAAGCGTACGACGCTCGGACGAGAAGGATCGGACTACACTGCCGCACTCTTAGGTAACTACCTTGATGCCGAATCCGTGACGATATGGAAAGACGTGCCGGGTATCCTGAATGCCGACCCGCGCCTCGAACCCGACACGATACTCATTCCATCACTGCGCTATCAGGACGCTGTCGAACTCAGCTATTCCGGCGCGCAGATCATTCACCCCAAGACCATCCGTCCGCTTGAGAACAAACAGATACCGCTCTTCGTCAAACCTTTCGGCGATCCCGGAGCGGCAGGATCGAAGATAGCGGCGGACGGCGTAGGACCCATCGACGTGCCGGTATATATATGGCGCAAGAACCAGATCCTTATCACCATGCGCGCCAAAGACTTCGCCTTCGTGCTCGAAGAGAGCCTGAGCGAGATCTTCGAGATCATCCATCGCCATCGCCTGAAAGTAGCGTTGATTCAATCCTCGGCGGTTACTATCTCCGTGTGCGTCGATAACACGCGTTTTGTGCCCGAGGCGATAGAAGAACTGAAACAGCATTTCAACGTAACCTATAACGACCACCTGTCTCTGCTGACTATCCGCGGCACGACGCCTGAGATTCTCGAGCGCGCGAAGGCCGGCCGAACGATCATGCTCAGCCAGACTACCCGCCGTACGGCACGACTCGTTGTCAAAGATTAATACCATGGAACACCTTAAGGTTTATTTCACTGCAGCGTACTGGCGCGAACTGCTGAGCAATTTCGGACATGCGCTTTGTACCTTTAAGTTCTGGAAAGAACTGCTGATGATGACGGCCGGCATGAGTCTCGGCGCAGCCGCTGTCTATTATTTCCTTATGCCGAGTCATCTGATCGTCGGTTCTATCTCCGGTCTCTCGATCGTACTCAACACCCTCATTGGCGGCGATGCAGACACGTTCTCGTATATCGTGATGGGCATCAACGCTTTCCTATTGCTCTTGGCTTTCCTGCTGATCGGTAACGAGTTCGGCGCGAAGACCGTCTATACGGCGATGATTCTGGGTCCGTTGACCCAACTATGGGCGCGTATCTATCCGAATACCAACTTCACCCACCAGGTGATCAACAATCCCGATATCCTCGCACAACTGCAGGCGGGACAGACAGTGCTTGATGCGCACGGCCACCCGTACGTCTTGAGCCGTTCGGGCGAGGTGTTGGAGCAAGTACGCGAGTCGGTGATGAGCGGCGGACTGGGAGTAGGCGATGTGTGGTTCGACCTCATCTGCTTCGTGCTCTTACTCAGTGCCTGCCAGGCCTTCCTCTTCCGCATCAACGCTTCTACAGGCGGTCTCGACATACTCGGCAAGATTGTCAATAAATACCTGCATTTTGATATCGGTACTTCGGTTGCCATCGGAGGGATCATCATCTGCTGTACGTCCTTCCTGATCAACGACTTCCGCATGGTGGTTATCGGTATCATCGGAACATGGATCAACGGTCTGGCGATAGACTACTTCACCGCCTCGCTTAACAAACGCAAACGCGTATGTATTATCTCTAATGAACACGAGCGCATACGTGAGTTCATCATCAACAAACTGCTGCGCGGCTGCTCGCTGTACGATGTACAGGGCGGTTATAGCGGCGAAGCGCACAAAGAGATACAAGTGCTGCTCACGCAGGACGAGTTCTCCAGCCTCATGGCTTTCGTGCGCGATAGCAAAATGCAGGCTTTCATCACCGCCGGTAACTGCTCCGAAGTTTACGGCCTCTGGGCAAAGCATTACAAGCATAACGGCAAACTGGAAGCATCCGTAGAAGACAAATAACAAACAAAGATATGAAACCAACATTATTTATTTTGGCCGCCGGTATGGGAAGCCGTTACGGCGGACTCAAACAACTCGACGGACTCGGTCCTAACGGCGAGACCATCATGGACTACAGCGTTTTTGACGCTCTGCGTGCAGGATTTGGCAAGATCGTGTTCGTTATCCGCAAGGATTTCGAAGCGGATTTCCGCGACAAAGTGCTGTCCAAGTATGCAGACAAAGTGCCCTGCGAAGTGTGCTTCCAGGCAATCGACAAAGTGCCGGAAGGCTGCACTTTCAACCCTGAGCGCGCCAAACCTTGGGGTACCAACCACGCCGTGCTCATGGCGAAAGATATCATTCATGAACCCTTTGCCGTCATCAACGCCGATGACTTCTACGGCCGTGAGTCCTTCCAGGTCTTAGCCGACTATCTGCGTTCGATCGTGGGCACCGAGGGTAAGTACTGCATGGTCGGTTACCGCGTAGCGAACACCCTCAGCGAGAACGGAGCTGTCAGTCGCGGTGTATGTACCACCGATGCTGACGGACTGTTGACGGATGTCGTGGAGCGCACGAAGATAGAGGATAAGAACGGCACTATCGTCTTCACTGAAGGCGATGTCGATACACCGCTTGACCCGCATACACCCGTGTCGATGAACATGTGGGGCTTCACACCGGAGTACTTCCAATACACGGAGAAAGCTTTCCGCACTTTCCTCGCCGAGCATGGTCAGGAACTGAAATCGGAATTCTATATCCCGACGCTCGTGAACCAGCTCATCGGAGAAGGCAAGGCTTCCTGTCGCGTACTTGATACCCCATCGAAATGGTTCGGCGTGACCTATGCAGAGGATCGTCCGCAGGTGGTAATGAAAATCAATCAACTCATCGCCAAGGGAGAATATCCCGCTAAATTATTTTAACATGGCAAGAATACTTGTAACCGGTGGAACCGGATATATTGGATCGCATACGACGGTGGAACTGATGCAGCAGGGCTACGATGTGACCATCGTGGATAACCTCAGCAACTCGTCCATCGACGTCTTAGACGGCATCGCCAAGATAGTAGGACGCAAACCCGCGTTTGCGAATATCGACTGCGGTAACTTCATGGATCTGGATAATGTCTTCCGTGCATATCCCGATATTGTCGGAGTGATTCATTTCGCGGCCAGCAAGGCGGTAGGCGAGTCGGTTGAGAAACCGCTGCTCTATTATCGGAATAACCTCGGCAGTCTCTGTACGCTGCTTGAAGTAATGAAGTTGCACCAAGTGCCGAATATCGTCTTCTCTTCGTCCTGTACTGTCTATGGTCAGCCGGACGCAGCTCACCTGCCTGTTGACGAGACGGCGCCTATTCAAAAAGCGCTCTCGCCTTACGGCAACACCAAGCAGATCAATGAAGAGATTATCTGCGATGAGGCGCATGCAGACAAGAATTTGCATGCGACGATCCTTCGTTACTTCAATCCTATCGGCGCGCATCCGTCGGCACTTATCGGAGAACTGCCGAATGGCGTTCCGCAAAACCTGCTGCCGTTCATCACCCAGACAGCAGCCGGACTTCGTCCCGAACTGAAGGTTTTCGGCGACGACTATAACACGCCGGACGGATCGTGTATCCGCGATTATATTTATGTAGTCGATCTCGCCAAAGCGCACGTGAAAGCCATCGACCGTATGCTTCATGCCAAGGATCGCGAGCAGGTGGAGGTCTTCAACCTCGGTACGGGAACAGGCCTGAGTGTGCTTACGCTCATCAACGAGTTCGAGGCCGCTACGGGCGTGAAGATCCCATATACCATCGTCGGTCGTCGTGAAGGCGATATCGAGAAAGTATGGGCTGCGCCGAAGAAAGCCAACGAAGTATTGGGATGGAGGGCGGATACTCCTATTCGCGAAGTGCTAGCCTCCGCATGGAAATGGGAGAAGCATATTAGAAATTTGTAATTGGCGATTAGATGCTCTATCCTTTTAAATTTCAGGCGCAGTTGTTCCATAAGATTTGGGGCGGACATACCATCGAACAATGGTATGACCATGTGCCTGCCGACTATGAGAACGTAGGCGAGGCGTGGGTGATGTCGGATGTGGAGAAATATCCGACGGAGGTCGTCAATGGTTCACATGCCGGAGACAGCCTGCAAGACTTGCTGGAGGTGTATATGGATGAACTGGTTGGAGAACGTGTGTATGAATTATTCGGCAACCATTTCCCTTTGCTGCTCAAGTTCATTGATGCAACGGACGACCTGTCTATACAAGTGCATCCGGATGATGAGTACGCCTTGGAGAACGAGCAGTGTCTTGGTAAAACGGAGATGTGGTACGTACTCCCATCGTCCGAAGAGGCTTCCATCTATTTAGGGTGGAACAAGGAGATGAATGCGTCGTTGATCCATTCCGCCATTCAGGACGGTTCTCTCGCGCGTTACCTGCGCGAATATAAGGTACGCGCGGGCGATGTAGCATATATACCTTCGGGAACGGTGCATGCCATGCGGCGTAATACCATCGTGGCGGAGATCCAGGAGAACAGCGACGTCACCTACCGTCTGTATGACTATAACCGCGTAGGAAATGACGGACGTATGCGTCCTCTCAAACTTGACAAGGCGCTGCAGGTAATGGATTTCAGTCCGAAGAACGAGGCAACCCTGACGCATCCGGAAAGCAAAGAGAACGGAGCGGTGAACCTGCGTAAGACCCCGTATTTTACTGCCAACCTGCTGACCCTCTCCACCGCTGCGCAGCGCGACTATGCACCGCTGGATAGTTTTGTGGCATTCATGTGCGTGGAAGGAGCCTGTATCATCGACGCACTCGACTGCGAAGCGGAAGACAAATCCGTGACTATGCGTACCGGCGAGGCCGTGCTTATTCCGGCTATGCTGAATGACATACGCATCACGCCGCAGGGCGCGTGCCGACTTTTGGAGATATATCTGGAAGAATAAAAAAAAAGAGGCAACCGCCTCTTTTTTTATTGGAAAAAACTGAAATGTACGCTACCGTAGGTACGCGTCTCTACATGATTCGGATGACTCGTGAAGTCCGTGTCTTTGCCGTGCTCTATCACCAGCCAGCCTTCGGGTTTCAATATGTCTTGTGTGAGAATGCAGTCAGGCAGAGTAGGTAAGGCTTCCAAGGCGTACGGCGGATCGGCGAAGATCAGGTCGTACTTGGTACGGCACGCATTCAGAAACTTGAACACATCGCCGCGGATGACGGATAAGTTGCGGATACCTAATTGTTTGCAGCATGCGATGATCCAGTTCTGCTGTACATGCGCAATCTCCACAGCTGTCACTTCCCGTGCACCCCGACTGACGCACTCGATGCCGATACCTCCGGTACCCGCAAAGAGATCCAGCATGTCGATGCCTTCCAAGTCCATGCGGTTGTTCAGCAGATTAAACAGGCTCTCCTTGGCAAAGTCCGTTGTGGGCCTTGCGGTTATATTTTTAGGGGGCGACAACCGCCGCCCCCCATATTTGCCTGAGATAATTCTCATCTCTAACTCTAAACTCTAAACTTTCAACTAACGCTACGCGTTACTCCCAGTTACCGGCGTTATTGTTCGGCGAGAGGATGTCACCAACCTTCAGTCCGGGGTAGTGCTCCAGTTTCTGCTCGCGGTCGATGAGGTTCACCAACTCCTGCTTGTTCAGGTCGCCCAGATAACTCTCGAACGGCGCGCGTGCTTCGAACAGAGGAACGCGGATACCCTGACTGGTCTTATAGTCGTTGTTGACCTCGATCTCGAATAACTTACCCTCGCTGTACGGGATCTCTGTGATGGCTGCAATGCTCTTCTCGTCGTACTCACCCTTGTAGAGCGACTGCAGCATGTTCGACTCGATGGTGTCGCGGCGGAAACCGGCCAGCCCATTCTTAATCACGTCTGCGTCATTCTCCCAGATGTAAGCATAGAGCGCATCCGGCGTATCAAAACTATTCTTCTTCAGCGCTTTCTTCTTTGCTTCATCGAGGATCTTAATAGCCTTCGGCTCAGTCAAACCAGCCTCCAACTGCTTGTCCGTCAGACTACCTTCCTTCAACACTTCTTTCTTCGGAGCGGTGCGGAGGAAAAGGAGCAGGCTGTCGTAGTTAGCCGTGAAACGGCCGTTCTGGTGATGAAACTCCACCTCTGCGGTACGCAAATCAACCAAGTGCTTAATCACCGCTACCTCACGCTCAGCGCGCGTGTTCTCAAACTTAATAGGGGTCGTGACGCTCTTTACACAGAATACTGTCATCAGTACTGCGCACACTGCGAGCACACAAATAACAATGAGTCTTCTTGCTTTCATTATCGGTTAAATTTAATATGTTTGCAAAATTTCGCTGCAAAAGTACTATTTTTTTTTGATATATGCAAAATTTTGTGAAAAATAATCGCGTTTATTTGTATAAATAGAAAATTTTCACTAAATTTGCGGACGTTTTTTGAATAGACCCTTATGGAAGACAGCAATAAAGTCCTTTATGACATCCTCAATGAGCGTCTGGAACTGCTCCGCCAGTTAGACGCGGAAGGTGACTCTGAGCGCCGTCGCCACATTGCAAAAGAGACGCAGACATTACATGCGCCTATGGCGCACCGTTTGGGTCTTTATCAGATTAAGACGGAGATGGAGGATCTCGCGTTGAAGTTCCTCGACTACGATACCTACAAGTACATCGCGCATGAGTTGAATGCGAAGAAGACGGAACGCGAGGCGTATATCGCGTCGTTCATCGCGCCGTTGGAGGAGAAACTCAAAGCAGAAGGATTCACCTTTACCATCAAGGGTCGCCCGAAATCCATTCATTCCATCTACCATAAGATGCAAGCGCAGCACTGCGGTGTGGACAAGATCTACGACCTCTTTGCGATTCGTATCATTCTTGATTCTCCTTTGGAGAAAGAGAAATCGGATTGCTGGCAAGTCTATTCCCTCATCACGGATATCTTCCCGCCTAACCCCAAACGTCTGCGTGACTGGTTGTCTGTTCCGAAGGAGAACGGCTATGAGTCGTTGCATACGACGGTACTCGGCCCGGATAAACGATGGGTAGAAGTGCAGATCCGTACCAAGCGCATGGACGAAATAGCGGAAAAAGGAGTAGCGGCTCACTGGTCGTACAAAGGAGTCAAGGGTTCGCTTGTGCAGCGCAAGGGAGACGTGTATGTCTTCACGCCTACGGGGGACCTCCGCCGACTGCCGGAAGGCGCTACGGTGCTTGACTTCGCATACTCAATCCATAGCGAGGTAGGTGCGCATTGCGTAGGAGGTACCATCCGAAATCAGAACGTATCTATCCGTCAGAAACTGGAGAACGGCGACCAGGTGTCCGTCCTCACGTCCCCGAACCAGCATCCTAATGCCGACTGGCTCAATTTCGTTGCATCCACCAAGGCGAAGAACAAGATTCGCCAGGCGCTCAAAGAAGTGGAGTACAAACAGGCGGCGGAAGGTAAGGAGATTATCGACCGTAAGTTCAAGAACTGGAAGATAGCGTACACCGAAGGTGACATCACCAAGATGGCCATACGTTTGGGCTATAAGGCGGTGTCAGACATGTACCAGTCGGTAGCTACCGGCAAGGAGGATGTGCAGCGGCTCCGCGATGTGCTTACTGAACCCGAAGAAACACCTACACAACGCGAACATACGGAGTATGTGGATAAAAGCGAACTCAAGGGCTTGGCGATCGAGGTGGATATGAACGTGAAGAACGTGGATTACAATCTCTCCAAGTGTTGCAACCCGCAGCCCGGAGACCCGATTTTCGCTTTCGTCTCGGTGCTCAAAGGAATCCGTATCCACCGTTGTGACTGCCCGAATGCCGATGACATCCGAAACAGATATCCGTATAGGGTACTTCCTGCCCGCTGGGCGAAGAAAGGGGAAAGAGTGAAAGAGTGAGAGAGTGAGTGAGTATCCAAGTATATTATTAGAGCAGGCAGTGAACCAGATGAGTTCGCTTCCCGGGGTAGGGCGCCGGACGGCGCTGCGACTGGTGTTGCACTTGTTGCGGCAGTCGGATGAACAGGTTGAGGCGTTTGCAGGGGCGTTCACGCGACTGAAGAAGGAAGTGGTGTACTGCCGCGAATGTCATAATATTTCCGACACGGAGATATGTCCGATATGTGCCTCTACGCGCCGTGACCACGCGACGATATGCGTTGTGGAGAACGTGCAGGATGTCATGTCCATCGAGAATACAGGCCAGTACACCGGTGTGTATCACGTGCTCGGAGGTGTTATCTCGCCGATGGAAGGAATAGGACCCAAAGATATTGAGATCGACAGTCTCATCGAGCGCATAGCGAAGGAAAATATCGATGAAATCATCTTGGCGTTACCCACGACCATGGAAGGCGACACCACAAATTTCTATATCTATCGTAGGATACAGAATGCCGGTATAGACGTGAAGATTTCGCAGATTGCCCGCGGAGTCGCCGTCGGCAACCAACTCGAATATACGGATGAGATCACCCTCGGTCGCTCCATTGTCAATCGAACAGAATTTAAAGGCTGAAAATAGAATATATATGGAAAACGTAGTTAGAAAACTTAATTGGATTTATTATGGTCAGATGGTCATAGCGCTTATCGTGCTGAGTGCGATGTACTATGCCTTTTCGAAAGGACTGTACGAGCCATGGGACAGGTTGTCCGCGAAAGGTCAGCTCATTCAGTACATCATCATCTTTGACGCGCTGATCACCATTCCGCTCGGATTGTATCTTGTCAAACTGTTTAAGCCGAAGACTGATAAGCAATATTTCAAAGTTGCGGCTTCCCGCATCCTGCTGGCCAGTAACGCGATGCCGATTGGTATACTCGCTTATTACGGTTTCGGATGTTACCAGTCTATGCTCTGGGTAGCAGCTATTGCGGCTATTGCGTGGTATTTCTCAAAACCGACCATCGGAAAGATGGAGCAGGAGATGAAACCCGAGGACCCGAATCAAGAAACATATTAATATTAAGACCTCTTACTGGCTAAGAGGGCTCTCCACCTCGGGACGTACGCTAACGTAGTGCGTGCGGACCGAAGAGCGAGGGCATCCGAGTAACTACCCATAAAACATAGTTTTGTGGCGTTTACGAGGATAGCCAGCAGCGAATGATTATAGCATGTGATTTTGATGGGACCATCGTGACGCACGAGTACCCGAAAATAGGCAAACCTATCCCTTTTGCCATCCAGACGTTGAAGAAGTTGCAGGACGAGGACCATCATCAGATCATCCTCTGGACAGTGCGCGAGGGCGCATTACTGCAAGAAGCGCTGGACTACTGCAAGGAGCGTGGCTTGGAGTTTTACGCAGTCAATTCCAACTATCCGGAGGAAGAACCCGAACATGGCACTCCGCGCAAGTTGGTGGCTGACCTGTGGATTGATGACCGTAACTTGGGAGGACTGCCTGACTGGGGCGTAATCTATAATATGATCCATTCCGGACATCCGTTTGATCCTGTTCCGCAAGGCAATATGGAGGACTTGCGCCCGAAGAAAAAAGGATTCTTTGAGCGGTTGTTTGACTAAATCAGACTAACGAGTCACTATCGAGAGACTATCGAATCAGGGTTAAATGCAGGTTAACACGGGGTTAAATGCAGATAAAGTTAAGGAAAATAGAACCTACGGATTTGCCGTTCATCTATCAATGGGAGAACGATGCTTCGGTGTGGGCGGACGGCGCGAACCATAACCCGTTGTCCCAACAGGACTTGCGCAGTTATATCGAGTCCACCACCGGTGATATCTATAAGGACGGTCAGTTACGGTTGATCATTGAAGAAACCTCTAACCCTCTAACCTCTAACCCTCTAACCTTAGGTTGTATCGACCTCTTCGACTTCGACCCTCGTAACAGACGTGCGGCGATAGGTATGTATATCGCGCCGGAGTTCCGAGGTAAAGGAGTGGGGAAGGAGGCATTGCGCCTACTCGAAGACTATGCTTTCGGGCACTTGCACTTACGCGTGCTTTACGCCGTCATCGCTACAAAGAATACAGCCTGCACAGCGCTTTACCGCCATGCAGGCTATAGTCCGTCGCCTCTTCCGAAGTGGACTCTGGAGGATGACGCGAATATATGGATTAAAAGTCCGATGACCAATGACCAATAAAAAAATGGCACCGTTTGGTGCCATTTTTTATTATTACATCATTCCGCCCATCCCGGGATTAGCCATCGGTGCAGCCGGATGCTCTTCCGGATGATCCACAATGACGGCTTCGGTTGTCAGGAACATGCCTGCTACGGATGCAGCGTTCTCCAATGCCACGCGGGTCACCTTGGCAGGATCAACGACACCGGCTTTGAAGAGTTCTTCGTACGAGTCAGTGCGGGCATTGTAACCGAAGTCGGCTTTTCCGGCGCGCACTTTATCGACTACTACCGCACCCTCTTTTCCGGCGTTGTTGACGATCTGACGAAGCGGTTCTTCTATCGCACGGCGTACGATCTCGATACCTGTCTGCTCGTCTTCATTATCGCCTTTGAGTCCCTCGAGGGCTTTCTGTGCACGGATGTACATCACACCGCCGCCCGGAACGATTCCTTCTTCGATAGCGGCACGCGTTGCGCTCAACGCATCGTCCACGCGGTCTTTCTTCTCTTTCATCTCTACCTCCGATGCTGCACCAACGTTGAGTTGTGCTACACCGCCGGCGAGTTTAGCCAGACGCTCCTGCAGTTTCTCCTTGTCGTACGTGGACTTGGTTGCTGCAATCTGCGCTTTGATCTGTGCCACACGAGCAGCGATAGCCTCTTTGTTGCCTGCGCCGTTAACGATAGTTGTGTTATCTTTGCTTACGTTGACGGTCTCAGCGGTGCCGAGCATCTCCAACGTAGCTTGTTCCAAGGTAATACCTTTCTCTTCGCTGATGACAGTTCCTCCGGTGAGGATGGCGATGTCTTCGAGCATCTCCTTGCGGCGGTCACCGAAGCCCGGTGCTTTGACTGCACAGATCTTGAGTTGTGCACGCAGACGGTTCACTACAAGGGCTGTCAATGCCTCGCTATCTACATCTTCTGCGATGATAAGGAACGGACGGCCGCTCTGTACTGCCGGCTCAAGCACTGGAAGGAGCTCTTTGAGGTTGGAGATCTTCTTATCATAGATAAGAATGTACGGTTTCTCCATCTCTACCTGCATCGTCTCGGTGTTCGTTACAAAGTACGGGCTGATGTATCCGCGGTCGAACTGCATACCTTGTACCACGTCAATGGTGGTATCCATACCTTTGGCTTCGCCGATGGTGATGACGCCGTCTTTGCTTACTTTGCGCATCGCGTCGGCAATGAGTTTACCGATTTCCGCATCGTTGTTCGCGGAGACAGTGGCTACCTGCTCGATCTTGTCAAAGTCATTACCTACCACTACCGCGTTCTTCTTGATCTCTGCTACAACGGCAGCGACAGCTTTGTCAATACCGCGTTTGAGGTCAAGCGGGTTAGCGCCCGCAGTGACGTTCTTCAGACCCACGCCTACGATAGCTTGTGCCAGTACGGTTGCGGTGGTCGTACCGTCGCCGGCCTGATCGCCTGTCTTCGATGCCACCTCTTTGACGAGTTGTGCGCCCAGGTTCTCTGCGGCATCTGCCAACTCAATTTCTTTGGCTACCGTCACACCGTCTTTGGTGATATGCGGAGCACCGTATTTCTTGTCAATAATGACGTTGCGTCCTTTCGGACCAAGGGTTACTTTGACGGCGTCAGCTAACTGATCCACGCCGCGTTTCAGCGCATCCCGCGCCTCTACATTATATGTAATATCTTTTGCCATAATTATTGAATTTTTGCCAAAACGTCAGATTGTCTCATAATCAGGTATTTCTCTCCGTCGAGTTCGAGTTCCGTACCGGCATATTTGCCGTACAGCACTTGGTCTCCGGTTTTGAGAACCATTGCCTCATCTTTCGTACCTTCGCCTACGGCGAGCACTTCGCCGCGAAGCGGTTTCTCTTTGGCACTGTCGGGGATGATGATGCCGCCGACGGTCTTTTCTTCTGCAGCCGCAGGTTTAACTAACACGCGGTCTGCTAATGGTTGAATCTTGCTCATTGTATTTTAGTTTTATAACGATTGATCGAAATCCATTTATCATTTATCAAATGCCGTGCCAATCGTTATATAACTGCCAAAATGGCAGACTTGTCATTTAGTGCTCGATGATTTCGTAGGCCCAAGGCTGCAGATCGAAGTGTTCACCGCTCTCCAGCGTGACACTTTGCGCTTGGTCACTCATGTTCATGACGGCGATGACGGTATTGGTGTGCCAGCGTCCTTCTTTGCTGCGCTTGCAAGCGAAGATTGCCTCGTTGTCACACGCAATGCGCTCCATCGGGGCACCGACCTCCGGACTGAACAATGCTTTGTTGCGTTTGCGCAGAGCGTTTAACTGTTTGTATAACGCACCTTGTGAAAAGGTCTCGTCGGTGTCAATCAGGTCTTTCTCGAAGAACTCCAGGCGGTGGTGGTTACCGCTGATCTGACCCGTGTACATCATCGGCATGCCGGGTACTACATAGCAGAAAGCGGCAAACAGATTGACTGCATCGCCCATCCGTTCTTGCTCTGTGCCGTTCCAGCTGTTCTCGTCATGATTGGTGATGAAATTCATGCGAATGGCTTCAGGGCGAATCATGGTATCTGCTTTCGCAAAGTACGCCCATAAGTCCTCTACGCCTTTTTTGCCTTGTGCCACTTCGTTCATGATATGATGCAGCGTCCAGCCGTAATACATGTCGAAAGCTGTTTCTGTGAGTTCATCGGCTTTGTCCTCATCCTCCGCGAGGGTAAACATATTCGGATGCGTCTGATGCAGGTCTGCCATGGCCCAGTTCCAGAAGTCTGTTGGCACTTCGCCTGCTACGTCGCAGCGGAAACCGTCGATACCTATTGAGTCCATCCACCAATGCATGGATTTAAGCATCTCGTTGCGCATGTCCTGGTTATCGTAGTTCAGTTTGGAGATATCCGTCCAGTCATACTGAACCATCAGGTTTCCAAGACTGTCGCGATAGTGCCAGCCTTCGTTCTTTGTCCACTCGCTATCCGGTGCCGTGTGGTTGGCTACCCAGTCGAGAATCACTTTGAAACCTTGCTTATGGGCGGCTTTAAGGAAATGCTCGAAGTCTGCACGCGTACCGAATTCCGGATTGATGGCGCAGTAGTCTATGATAGAGTAGTAACTGCCGAGCGTACCCTTACGGGTGATTTTGCCGATAGGTTGACAAGGCATCACCCAGATGATGTTGACGCCGTTGTCCTTGAGCGTCGGAAGCAATGATTCGGCGGCTTGGAAGGTTCCTTCCGGCGTAGCCTGGCGTACGTTCAGTTCATAGATTGTCGCGTCATATGCAAACTTCGGGTGACGCAACGGAGTGTTTTGGGCACAGCTGATGAATGCCAGCGCAGCCAGCGCAAATAAGAATGTCTTTTTCATAATATCTTAATCTTCAATGATCTGGTAGGTTAAGTCTTTGCGATTGATGATGACGGTAACCTTCTTGCCTAAGTAAATTCGCTGGTAGATGATCTCGTCAGGCCGGTCAATGAGCGGGATGAAGTCGCCGTAGAGTAGCGGCATCGAGTTGCGGCGCAGATGAATCAGTTCCGCTACGTTATTGCGCATGTCGCGTTCATCCAGGCTCAAGGTCTCGAAGCGCATCATATGACGGTTGTCGGGATCGTTGCCACCCACTTCTCCGTATTCGTCACCCTGGTAGATACAAGGTACGCCGGGCAGCGTCATGTTCAGCACTTCGAGCAGTAATGCGCGTTTGTATGCCACTTCGGCATTGCCGATACCCACCTCGCGGGTCCAGCCTTCCTCTTTGCCTTGACTTGTTATATCAATGTCTCCGCCGGCGATGGACGCAAAGCGTATCTGGTCGTGATTGCCGGAGATGTTACCCATCGTGTGGTGGGCACCGTACGTACGGAGAGAGGTCAATTCGTTATTCAGCACTTCGTCCATGCCCTTCAGTCCGCAGAGCGCCTCGCGCGCCGTGAAATAGACATTGAAGTCAAATTGCGCATCGAGCATGCCGGACTTCACATAACTGCTGATCAGTTCAGGACTGCCGTATGTCTCACCGATCATCCATATCGCACGACCCGGCCAACGCGTAGCAATCTTCTGACCTAACATACGCCAGTAACCTTCGGGAATATGCTTGCAGGCATCGTGACGGAAACCGTCCAGGGCATAGTTCTCCAACCAATACAGGGCGCTATCCGTCATCGCTTCGCAAACTTCTTCGCGCTCCAGGTCCAGCGATGGGATATGCGTATCAAACCAAGTCGTCAGACGTGCCTCGTCCCATAACTCGAAGTTACGCCGTCCGTCAGGAAGGATTGAGTCAGTATGCCAGTCGGGGTGGGACTGAAGGGTCGGAGAATTGATATGCATGTGGTTCGCTACATAGTCCAGCACTACGTTTATCCCGTGTGCGTGCGCGGTGTCTAATAAGGTGCGCAACTCTTCCGGAGTACCGAAACGCTTGTCTAACATGGTGGCGTAGATCGGCCAGTATCCATGATAGCCGCTGAATTTCGTATATTTCTTTGACGGATCGTATTTGTTGCCGTTCTTGAATTCATAGCGCCCCCACGCGTCCCACGGGTTTTGGGTAATAGGGCTGATCCAAAGAGTGTTCACGCCGAGATGGTCGAAATACCCATCCACTATCTTGGCGGTAATACCGGCGAGGTCACCGCCCTGATAGTCCACGATATCCAGCACTTCGGGACTGTTCATCTTCCAGTTGTTAGACGTGTTCCCGTCATAGAAACGGTCAACGAGCAGCGAGTAGAGTACCTGTGCCTGCTGGTCATGACGGTCCAACTGTGATGCATCCGTGACGATCTTACCGTCCTGCAAAGGAAGAAGCATGTCGTTGAAAAGGTAGGTCTCGTCCTCAGCAAAGATACGCAGGTAACTGCGACCCTCTAATCCACTAATCCGCTCATCCACTAATCCTTTCAAATCCAGCGTCCATGTGCCGTCCGGCTCTTCCTGCCAGAGACTATGGTCAATAAGGCTGTTTTGAACAAAGGCTTCGAAACTCGGGTTGGCTACGGTGTCGTAGAAACCGATGCGCAGTATGTCGTTTTCGTAGCCCAGCGATATCAAGGCTTGGCGAACGGGTTTGTTCGGTAATACAGGGATAGCGAAACTGCCGCTCTTGTCATGGAACGTCATGGCATGTATCGAGCGGTCGCGGTTGACGATATCCATCTCACGCACCACTTTCGGCGTACCAATCAGGTTGATGCATTCCAGCGATTCGCCCGTTGTCCATTGCAGACCATCCCAGAGTGTCGTATCGCCGTACAGAACCGGCACATAGTCCGTCAACACGATGTGAGTCGTGTCGCTCAACATACGAATAGGCATGATCGGTTTACTCTTGGCGATTGTGTCTGCGATGTTACTACTGGGTTGACAACCCGCCCAAAGAAGGGCTGAAAAAACGAAAAACAGTACTTTTCTCATGGTTAAACACATTTTTGCGGTACTAGGTGTTCCCGTTAAGCGGGAAAACCGCTACAGGGAAAAGGCCCGGACCTTTGCGACTGCAAAGGTAATAAAAAAGTCTGATATATGCAAATATTTGTATTTTTTTCTTGCATATATGCAAAATTTTTACTAATTTTGTGCCATAATTTTTTTGTTATGACCATTCAAGAGTATTTTGCAGCGCATAAAGCGCGATTCATGGAAGAGTGGGCGAGTCTGATTCGTATCCCCAGTGTCAGTTGTCAGGAGGAGCACAAGCCCGACATGCTCCGTTGTGCCGAACGGTGGAAAGAACTGCTGCTCGCCGCCGGTTGTCAGAAAGCGGAAGTGTTGCCAAGTAAGGGCAATCCGTTTGTGTATGCGGAGTACACCCCTCTAAACTCTAAACTCTCAACACTAAACGAACCAATACCGACGGTATTGGTCTATGCCCATTATGACGTGATGCCGGTTGAGCCGCTTGACCAGTGGAAGTCCGATCCGTGGGAACCGTCTATTCGCGACGGACGACTCTATGCCCGCGGGGCGGATGATGACAAAGGTCAGGCGATGATTCAAGCAAAAGCTTTCGAATACATGGCTCAGACTGGACAACTGAACTGCAACGTGAAGTTCATTTTTGAAGGCGAAGAAGAGATTGGCTCGCCTTCGCTCGAGGCTTTCCTCGAGGAGCATAAAGAACTGCTGAAGGCGGATATCATCCTCGTCTCCGACACCTCGATGATCGGCAAGGAAACTCCGTCTATCACTACCGGCCTGCGCGGCCTCGCGTACTGGCAGATAGAAGTGGACGGCCCTAACAGAGACCTCCATTCCGGACATTTCGGCGGAGCCGTGAAGAACCCCGTCAATGCCCTCTGCGAGATGTTGGCGAAAGTGGTGGATCAGGACGGACGGATCACTATATCCGGCTTCTATGACGATGTTCTTCCCATTCCCGAAGAGGAGCGCCGCATGATTGCGCAAATCCCGTTTAGTCAGGAGAAATACAATGCCGCCATTGACGTGGACGATGTCTTCGGCGAAGCAGGGTACAGCACGCTCGAACGCAACTCCTGCCGGCCGTCTTTTGACGTTTGTGGTATATGGGGAGGTTATACCGGCGAGGGCTCGAAAACAGTCCTGCCGTCCAAGGCGTTCGCGAAAGTCAGTTGCCGTCTTGTCGCGAACCAGGACCATGAGAAGATCTCCCGTGCGTTCATCGATTATATGCAGTCTATCGCACCGAAGGGCGTACGGGTCCACGTCACGCCTATGCACGGCGGTCAGGGATACGTCTGCCCGATTGATATTCCTGCCTACAAGGCGGCGGAGAAAGGTTTTGAGAAAGCTTTCGGCAAACGACCGCTCGCAGCCCGTCGCGGCGGCTCTATTCCTATCATCGCAGCCTTTGAAGCCATCCTCGGCTGTAAGACCATCCTGATGGGATTCGGTCTCGAGCAGAACGCCATCCATTCGCCCAACGAGTCCATGGACCTCGAAGTCTGGGAGAAAGGAATAGTGGCTGTTACGGAGTTCTACAAAGCCTTTGCAGGCTAAACGTACAATGACTTTTTGCAAAAAATATTTGCTCAATTCAAAAAATCTTCGTACCTTTGCGCCCGCAAAGGTTTGGACATACAAAACGAACATCACAATATGAAGGTAAACTATTTGGAATCGCGTCACATCGGGTTGACTCCTGAGGACGAAAAGAAGATGTTAGAGGCTGTAGGAGCGGAGTCCATGGAGGCTCTTGTGCGCGAGACGATGCCGGCGGATATCCTGCTGCCGGAGGGTATTGAACTGCAGGAACCGTACACGGAGCAACAGCAGTTGGAAGTGGCGGACGTCATGCTTCGTCAGAACGAGTCCGCACGCTCGTACATCGGTCGCGGCTGGTACGGCACGATCACGCCGGCGGTCATTCGTCGCAACATGCTCGAGAACCCCGTGTGGTACACGTCTTACACTCCTTATCAGGCAGAGGTGAGTCAGGGACGACTCGAGGCGCTCTTTGTCTTCCAGACGATGATAAGCGACCTCACCGGCCTGCCGCTGGCGAACTGCTCGCTGCTCGATGAAGCTACCTCTGCGGCGGAGTCCGTGACGATGATGCGCAACCTCCGTTCGCGCGAACAAGTCAAAGCGAACGTGCGCAAAGTGTTTGTGGATGAGAAGATCTGGCCGAACACCTTATCGGTTCTGCGTACCCGCGCGGCGGGACAGGACATCGATATCGTCACCGGCAACTACGCGGACTTCCAGCCTACGGCGGAGTTCTTTGGAGCACTCGTCCAATGGCCGAATAGTGACGGCTCCATCGAAGACTACGATGCTTTCATCGATGACTGTCATGAAGCAGGACTGAAGGTGACTGTAGTGGCGGACCTGATGGCACTGGCTATCCTCAAACCCCTCAACGCAGATATCATGTGCGGCACGGCGCAGCGTTTTGGTTTGCCGATGGGTTTTGGCGGACCTACCGCCGGCTATATGGCTACGCGCGAAGAGTACAAACGCGACATGCCGGGTCGTATCATCGGTCTGAGTAAAGATAAATACGAGCACCCCGCTTACCGCCTTGCCCTTCAGACACGCGAACAGCATATCAAACGCGAACGCGCCACTTCGAATATCTGTACCGCCGAAGCCCTCTCCGCAATGATGGCGGGCATGTACGGCGTCTATCACGGCGCGGAAGGTATCCGCGAGATCGCCGAAGGTATCCACGGCAAAGCGGTCTATCTGAGTGAGATGCTGCAGGCTTACGGTTACAACCAGGAGAACGCGGAGTTTTTCGACACGCTCAAGATCACGCGTGACGAGGAAGGGTGGATAGACGACCTGCGTGCGTTGGCGGAAGACAAGGGAATCAACCTCTACTACGACCCGCAAGGGTGGGTTGGCCTCTCGCTCGACGAGACGGTGGACCTCTATGACATGAACGATCTGATCACGCTTTTCGCGGAAGCAACAGACAACCTGCCGCAAGAAGAAGAGTCGGATGAAGCCTTCGAAGGACTCTGGGCGATCGATGAGAGCCGCGTTCGCGACATCGACTTCTTGCAGGCACCGGTATTCAAGAACTACCATACAGAGACCGAACTGATGCGGTACCTCAAACGTCTGGACCGCAAAGATATATCGCTGGCCACCTCGATGATCCCGCTGGGTTCGTGTACGATGAAACTCAACCCTGCGGCTGCGATGATACCCGTCACCTACAATGCAGCTCTGGCTGTGCACCCCTTGGCTCCATCCGAGCAAGTGGAAGGGTACGCATCGATCATGGAGCAACTCAAAGAGCAGTTATGCGCCATCACGGGTTTCAAGGCCTGCACGCTGCAACCTACTTCCGGTGCTGCCGGTGAATATACGGGACTCGTCGTCATCCGTGAGTTCCTGCGCCGCCGGAAAGAGAACGACCGCAAAGTGCTTTTGATCCCTGCCTCCGCGCATGGAACGAACCCTGCCTCCTGCGTGCAAGCCGGCTTCGTGCCTTGTGTTGTCAAGTGCGACGAGCAGGGAAATACTGACCTTGCCGACTGGAAACGTCTGTGCGAGGAGAACAAAGACACCCTCGCAGGTTGTATGATCACGTATCCGTCCACGCATGGTATCTTCGAGCAGGCCATCCGCGAGATGATCGAAGCCGTACATACGCACGGCGGACTCGTTTATATGGACGGCGCGAACATGAACGCGCAGATAGGATGGACCAACCCGGCGTTCATCGGAGCCGATGTGTGTCACCTCAACCTCCATAAGTCCTTTGCTTCGCCGCACGGCGGTGGAGGCCCCGGAGCGGGCGCTGTGTGCTGCACGGAGGTTTTGGCGGACTGCCTGCCTACCGAGGATAAGAACCGCGTCTCGTCCTCTCTTTACGGCAATGCAAACATGGCGCTGATCTCTTGGGGATACATCGCGATGATGGGCGCAGAAGGACTGCGTCATGCGACGGCTGCCGCTATCCTTAGCGCCAACTATATGGCCAAACGTCTCAAAGAGGCATACGGCATCGTCTATACCGGCGCGACAGGCAGAGTAGGGCATGAACTGATTCTCGACTGCCGGCAGTTCCACGCTATCGGCATCACCGAAGCGGACATCGCCAAACGACTCATGGACTACGGCTATCATGCGCCGACACTCTCCTTCCCTGTACACGGCACACTCATGGTGGAGCCGACGGAGTCCGAGTCACTCGCGGAGATAGACCGTTTCTGCGATGTCCTCTTGCAGATCCGTCAGGAGATAGCCGATATCGAATCCGGCAAGGCGGATAAAGAAGATAACGTCCTCGTCAATGCGCCGCACCCCGAATATGAGGTGGTGGCCGATGAGTGGACACACCCCTATAGCCGCAAACAGGCTGCGTACCCGACAGACTTCGTGGCGCAGAACAAGTTCTGGTGCCCGGTCGGACGTGTGGACAATGGTTTCGGCGATCGTAACTTAGTAGCTCGTTTCTGATGGGAAAAAGAAAAGAACATATCACGCAACTTCGTGACCACTTGCACCAGTACTATCGTGCGTTGCCGTGGATCACGCTCAAGGAATTCCTGCTGATCATCATCAGTACCATTCCATACGCCCTCACGGTCAACCAGTTACTGGTTCCGCACGCCATCGTCGGAGGAGGAGTGACAGGTCTGTGCGAGATCATTTATTTCGCGACCAACACCTACGTGCCGATTTGGCTGAGTAGTGCGTTGATAAACATCCTGCTGCTTATCATCGCCGCTATCACGGTAGGCTGGCGTTATGCCATCCGGACAATATGGGGCGTCATGTGGCTCACTATCTGGCTGAAAATCATCCCGATAGCCAAGGTGCCGCTGCTTACCGATTCGTTCATGGCAGTGGTCGTCGGAGGTTTGTTTACCGGTTGTTTCCTGGGGATCTGTTTCCTCAACAACGGTTCTACCGGCGGAACGGACATCATTGCGATGATTGTCAATAAGTATCATCATCTGCCAATGGGACGCGTGTTGCTGTTTGCCGACATGGCGGTCATATCTTCAGCCTTCTTCCTGCCGACAATACAGGCTGCAGGCACGCAGGGCGCGATAGAAAAGATTCTCTTCGGTCTCACTTATACCTTCATGGCTTCCACCGCCGTCGATTGGGTCATGAACCGAATGAGGCAGTCGGTGCAGTTCATGATCTTCACGAAGAAACCTGACGAGATAGCGGAGGCTATCATCACGCAGGCACACCGCGGATGTACGTTCCTTGACGCCGAAGGTGGATATAACAAACAACCCATGAAAGTTGTTACCTGTATCGCCCGTTCATACGAGTCGGCAACTATCTTCCGTCTCGTTCGGGCGATAGACCCAAACGCTTTCGTCAGTCAGAGTCAGGTGCGCGGTGTCTTCGGTCAAGGTTTCGACCCAATGGCGAACGGCAAATAGTTGAGAGTTTAGCGTATAGTGTTTAGAGCTTATGTTACGTTACAGTTCTTTTGTCAATCCCCATAACGCGCCGCACGAGTCCAAAACGCGGACGGTATTTGAGTATATTGCCATCATTATTGGTATCGCTCCGATGGCGCTGATGGTCAACTGGGTCCTGTTGCCTCATGCCTTCGTCGGCGGAGGACTCACAGGTATCTGTTCTGCTATCTACTACGTTACGGACGGACTCTTCCCGTCGCTCTTTCCGGAATACCACGGCGCTATTCCGGTTTGGCTCACGACGTTTATGATCAATCTGATTCTGCTGCTCATAGCAGGTTTTACGGTCGGTTGGCGTTTCTGTATCCGCACGATGGTCGGCGTGGCATCAATCACCTTCTGGTATCGCATCATTCCTATTCTGCCCGAACCTATCATTGAAGACCCCTGGCTCGGAGCTATCATAGGCGGTTTTGTCTTTGGTCTCAGTCTGGGTATCGTGTTGGCAGCTAACGGTTCTTCCGGAGGTACAGACATCGTGGCGATGATAGTGAACCACTATCATAATATCTCGCTGGGAAACATCATGTTGCTTTGCGACATTATTATCATCGCCTCGGCGTTCTTCTTGCCTTTACCGGAGAGCATGCTGGAAGAGGGAACGAATCCCACATACCTGCATATCAAACGCGTCCTCTACGGTGTGGCGATGACCATCTCTTATACACTCGCCGTGGACTGGATCATGTCCCGTTTGCATCGCTCCGTCCATTTCCTTATCTATTCATCCAAATACGACGAGATAGCGACCGAAATCAACAAAACAGTCAACCGTGGTGTGACGGTGCTCGATGGCATAGGATGGTACTCGCAACAGCCCGTAAAGGTCATTTCCGTCTTGGTACGTAAACCGGAGAGTTCTTTGGTTCTGAGTATCGTCAAGAATATTGACCCGAACGCCCTTGTTTCCATTGCCGATGTCGGTGGAGTCTTTGGCTCCGGATTCGATAAAATCAAGGCAAAGTAGTGTGAGGGATTCGGAAATTACGAAGCAATAATCGTTCGAGCGAAGCGAGATAAGAACCCACCGATCGGGGGTGCAGAAGGCTCTCATAGGGATTCGAAGATTGCCGCAGGCAATAATCGTGCGAGGATTTATCCGAGCTAAGAACTCCCGATCGGGGGTGCAGAAGGCCCCCACTATCCAAATAAATGCAGAAGGATGCCCGTCAATGGACATCCTTTTCATTTACCATGCGGAGAGTGAGGGATTCGAACCCCCGGTACGACGTAATGCGTACACCGCATTT
>CAMHOY010000013.1 GCA_946186915.1 uncultured Bacteroidales bacterium
TTATCGTCCGCACCGAAAGTCGGGGCGATATGTACGATACCCGTACCATCTTCGGTGGTGACATAATCTCCCGGGATGACGCGGAACGCTCCTTCGCCCGGATTCACCCACGGGAAGAGCGGTTCGTACTCCAAACCGACCAAGTCCGTTCCTTTATAGCGGGCGATGATTTCCGGCTCCAGCAGGTTACCGTCAGCGTCCGTGCCGCATAGTTCTTTCTTATATGCATCCAAGCGGGCCTCCGCCAGAATGACATGATCCCCTGCGGGCGTCTTTATCTCCACATAGTCAATCTTCGGTCCGACACAAAGGGCAGTATTCGAAGGCAAAGTCCACGGCGTGGTAGTCCAGGCGATGATATATAAGCCTACCCCCTGCCCCTCCCTAAAGGGAAGGGAGTTAGTTTGCTTAACTCTAAACCTCGCGGTACAGGTCAGATCCTTGACGTCGCGGTAGCAACCGGGTTGGTTGAGTTCGTGAGACGAGAGTCCTGTTCCGGCAGCAGGGGAGTAAGGCTGAATGGTATAGCCCTTGTAGAGATAGCCCTTCTTGTAGAGCTCCTTGAGCAGGTACCAAAGGGTCTCGATGTATTTGTTGTCGTACGTGATATAGGGGTTATCGAGATCGACCCAGTAGCCCATCTGTTTGGTGAGGTTTGTCCACTCCTTGGTGTATTTCATCACCTCGCGACGACAAGCCGCGTTGTATTCGTCCACGGAGATCTTTTTGCCGATATCCTCTTTGGTGATGCCCAACATTTTCTCCACTCCTAATTCTACCGGCAGACCATGGGTATCCCATCCTGCCTTGCGACGAACCTGGAATCCCTGCATCGTCTTGAAACGGCAGAAAGTATCTTTGATGGTACGCGCCATCACATGGTGAATACCCGGCATACCATTCGCCGAAGGCGGTCCTTCGAAGAACAAGAACTGCGGATGTCCCTCGCGCGTGGAGATACTTTTAGCAAATAGATCCTCTTTTTCCCACTGCGCCAACACTTCGCGACTCAACTCGGGGAGATTCAATTGTTTGTATTCGTTAAACTTCTTCATATAATATAAAACTGTTATTTTTATTCAGCATGGTTAATCTCGGGTATTATTTCCACCCGGCGGTCCTTCGAGAGCTGGTGCTCCTTATTATAGCGGTAGGGATGCGAAGAGCTATACGACCAGATGAACATTCTATCCCCACTAATACCTTTCTGACTCAGCAGTTCCGCTACGGCTTGTGCTCTTTTGAGCGCGAGGCGCTGGTTATAGGCATCGGTGCCCAAGCGGCAGGCATGTCCGTTAACATGGATTTTCAGATGGGGATGCTGCATCATCATCGCAGCCACTGAATCTAAGATGTATGCAGGTTCCAAGATCGGTTTGTATTCATCGAAATTGAACCAGATAACCGCTTCCGAGAGCAGCGAGTCCAGTTGCTGCTCCGCTTTTTTCTCTTCAATTATCGTTATAGTATCGCGGATGACTTGTCGGGTATGTACGGTGTCATGCAGATATACTTTCTCCTGCATATATGTAGTATCATGCAGATATATCGTATCATGGATATAGATTGTATCATGTATCTCTTTCGGCGGCAGCAGGTCGGGGAATTGCTTTGCCAGTTTTTTCAGTTCCCGTTTTTTCTCTCTCTCCGTCTTGATCGGGCTGATGCTCACGCCTATTTTGAGGCCTGCCACCCATGGATGCATTGCCCCGATTTTATCGGTGCCTATCAAACCGCGGTAGGCAGACATGAAAGCATAGTTATTATGCGTATTGGAGAAGCCGAGAGGCGTGCGCGCATCGCGTTTCACCGCTGAGAAATCATTCAGCATGTACTGGGCGTATGCCGCAATAAACAACTCCGTACGCTGGCTCAGACGAATGGCTGTTCCCAATTCGGCATATACTTCTGCGTTAATGGTATTCAGTTTTGATCCGATTGATTCCTCCTGCTTGGCAACGAACGGTTCTGTCTCGAAACGGCCGGGGAGATCATACAACTCCAGTTGCCACTGCTCATACCATCCTTTATGTATCACCGCTCCGGCTGTATGCGCATAATTGGAAAGTACCGGCAGCGAGAGATTCACGCCGAAAGCCGCATGGAGTCCGGCCTTACTATCCCGATCTGCGAAATGGCGGAAACGGAGTCCGATAGGTATTTGCAGCAGATAAGACTGCTGTTTCTCTTTCCATCCATCAAAAGTAGTACGATGGATATACTGCTCTCCCATATAATCCGTCAGCGTCGATCCGTCTGGCCATTTATCCCATTGCATCGGTTGGGTGAGCGTAGCGGTAGAAGCAACCCGCGTGAACTGAACTCCAGTCTGCAATCCCATATACGGGAGGAAGAACCATGTATATCCGGCTCCGACGGAGAACGAAGCTCCTATCATTGTATTCCCTCCTTCAAGTGTATAGCCCAAACTACTTACTCCTCCGCCGGCATGAATATCTATGTAATGCTTAACCGGCTTCTCCTTGGGTTTCTTCTTTTTTGGAGGGGCCGCAGCGCAGGTTAATGCGAAGCATGCCAATACCGCTATGATTACATATCTTCTCATTGCTTCTCCTCCTGCCCTAAAGCATTATACATCTTGTTGTCTATCAGGATCAGCAATCTGCCATCCTTCAGGATTTTTCTTCCTTTTCCTTCTGCCTCGACGTTCTCAACAGGCGTAGTCGGACGAAATTCATAGACACAACTGTGGTATTCCCGACCATCCGCACCGGTCATCACCACCTGATAGAAACCGTTCAGTCCGTTATATTCGTAATGGAACTGTCCTGTTTCTCCTTCCATTATCTCACCATTGAGATACCATTGGTAGGCAACGAATGTCAATCCCTCGTCATTATGCTTTCCGCTATTATCTACAAACACCACTTCATTCTCTTTGCGATGCACGAACCCATCCATGTCTATAGAGAACTGTATCGTTTGCGGAGCACTTTTCTTGCACTCTTCAGAACTGGATATCTCCGCATAGAAGACAATCGACATGCTATGTTTGCCAAGAGGCAATGTCTCGGGCACAGGAATTATTATCACTCCGGATGTAGGCAATACAGCGTTTATCGAATCACGGAAGCCGAGTTCTTTAGCGCTCTGAGAGAAGGTGAGGTCAAATCGATCGGGCGCACCATCCAGGATAGTAAACACAATCCTGAGCGCACCCGCCGTCTCACAAAGCGAAACCTCGGGTTCGGTTTCTACAGAAGGAACAGGGGAAACCTGACTTACGAGCGTCACGGCAAGCGGACATCCGGTCTCCGTAAGATCGGTCAGTTCAAAGCGCTGATTGGCAGATGTGAAGAGGAAATTCTGCGTATGCCCGTCCGCGAATGTATAAGTATAATTATACGGAAGATCGCGTTCGCATATATTCACATGCGAAGTTTGTTCTTCATTCTGTCCGAAACGCCATACAGCGGCATTCTCTGATATTTTCCATTCAGTCTGGCAAAGAAGATTCTGCACCGCTCGTTTGACAAATACCGTTGCCGGCATAGAGAGTCCGTAGGAGCTGAGGGCAAGCGTAGTAGAAAGCGCAGGCGTATTATAATGCAGGGTATCCAGCAGCAAGGTATCTTCTCCTCCGCGATAGAGGAGCCAACAATACACAAACTCACTTCCTGTTTCTCCGTTAGCCGGAGTGAGTTCAGCAATATTAACCGCTATATCTTCAATAGCACCGGCATCCGTACATAGCAGTTCGTTTGTATTTTGCAGAGCACCTGCATCGTAGTCTTTGTACACGCGCACACGCACTTGTCCCTCGGAGGTCAGCCAGTCCATCAACCCCGTATTATCTTTCACTTGCCGCGTGAAGATATAGGTGCTATTATTCTGCATCGGAACATTCTCCAGCAGCAGGGCTGTGGTATCACTATCGGGTATTGGTTCTCCATTACAGAGCCACCGATAAGTATATATACCGTTTCCTCCCTCCACAGGGTTTATTTCATTGATTGTATCGGTGCAAAGCGGGGTACACAACTGCCGCTCGAAAACATCAATAGATCCGGGATTGATCGCATGATAGACATATACTATGTGCGGGCGGAAGGACTCTTGCGGAGCCGCCTCACAGGATGTTTCGCTTACAGTACGTGTGAAGGAATACTTACCGGGTTGAGTAAACTCGAAATCGAAAGAAGGCGTGTTGACCGGCTTGCCGTCTATATAGAGAGGATCCTTGATATCATCCTTTGTAGGATTCAGCCATGTCTCCGTCTCCGGGTCCCATTCGCTGCGTGTCATCATCCATAAATAATTGAATTTTCCGCCGCCTCCTGAAGCATCCCGGGCACTTTGAATCTTCATCGAATAAGGTAAGACGGCATAGATCGTATCGGGTTTCTCAACCAGTTCACCCGGATCAAATTTCTCACGTACATGCAGGAAAAGGTATCCTACAGCCGCATTTTCTTTGCCTTTCGAAACCGTCCACTCCGTCTTACATATATAATCTTTGACATACCTCCGAAAAGCATATTCCCCCGGCACATCTGTCGGCAGCCACCAGTCCTTGTATATTTCCTGGCACATGTAGAATGTATCCAGCGGGAGGGTTTCCAAAGGAACACGGCTGATGACAGTATCACGGATGATCATGTACTGATAACTCTTTTCGAAGTTTTTCTGCTCATCATCTTTTCCTCCCGAAGCCTCTTTGCCTCCATTATTCGCCATGAATTTCACTTCTTCCTGATTCCAGCATGCAAACGCATCTCCGTCAAGTATACCTGCGTCAAAAACCTCATATCCTTTCACATTGGTATAAACCTGCTTGACGAACTCGCCGTAGGTCTGTGTCAGGATGACCTCTTGGTTTCCGCAGGGGCGGAAGACTTGGGCTTTGTCGCCGGAGGGGTTTTCTATCAGGATGACTTCCGGACTGGGGGAATACCATTGTCCGACTCCCAAGTTGTTCTTCAGGGTCTGTATCCAAATGGTTTTACGCGGTTCGTTGCCTTCCTTCGGGGCACCCACGCCTTCCGCGCGTTCGATAGGACGGTTCTCGGCGTCCAAACCGATGGCAAAGGTAGAGAGCCATGATGCGGGATGATTCTTGAAACAGAGCAACTGGGGGTGGTATCCGTCGCCCCATTCCACAGCAGGGTTTTCGTAGAATGGACTGGTGTGCCGGCGAAAGATATCCGAGTTCTCGATGGCGTATTTCGTGTTATCGGCGAGGATAGGGTCATTGGCGCCATAGCCGGTAGCGTACATACGCGTCAACTGCTGGTCAAAGACCACTTTGTTCAACTGACTTTCAGGGGCTTCGTTTTTGCCAAACAATGCTCCAACATGGTCCGATCCTTTGCAATAACCCATGTTATAGCAGTTATCAAGGACTGCTGTACTCATATTATATCCCACCAATCCTCCTACATGATTATTGCCATCCGTAATGATACCCGCATTGTATGCGTATTCGATTTTGCCATAGTTGGTACCCACCAATCCTCCGATATTATCGCCATTATGTGCGATAATCTGCGTCATATTAAAGCAATGATGGACTGTACCTTTGTTAACTCCCACGAAGGATCCCACATTATTTGTAGCATCCGTCATAATCTGCCCCTGCGCGATGCCCAAGTGATGAATCATTGCATTTTCACCGGCATACGCCACTAATCCCACTCCTTTAGGGAAGAGCGAACTCAACAAATAGAGGTTATATATCACATGTATATTTCCATCAATTTCTCCCTGGAAGGGCACCGTTTCGCTACCGATAGGGGTCCATCCGGCAGGTGTCTCCTGCGTCCCGCCCATGTCCAAATCATCAGTGAGTCTGATAACTTTACCTGCGAAATCCGAGGTCTGACTCTCCTCGGCAATCCATGCCAATTCTTCCGGCGTAGCGATCGTGTATGTGACACCATCGTTTGCCGGTTCAATTTTCCCTCCCGTCCACGGCGCCGCAACAAGGGAGACGGCGAAGAGAGAAAGAGCGAATAACAAGGAGAATTCTCTTTTCATAGTGATATCCAATATAGTTTATTCGTGATTGATTTCCGGTGCTACCTTCCGCAGCGCCTCTTCAGGCAACGGCAACCGATTCGGTCCGCAACTGTTGCCGTAGGCATTCCGTTTAAACTGGCCGTTCTCTTCTTTGCGTTCCTGTCCATCGATAAATTTCGTCACTAGATAGAGATACAAGCGCTGCCAATCGGCCACCATATTCTCCGCCTGCGAGCACGAATAGGACGTAAGGAATGATTTTGCATCCTCTTCGCTCATTGCCGCAGCCTCCGCATCCACTCCGGCGATTTGGGTATTGAATTTATCATCCCATATCTGCTGCGTTTCTCGAATATGCGGATACATGCGGCTATATTTGGTGTACGCCCAGTTCGCCACAAGGTTAAAGGTCCACCAAGCGCTGGTCGGCGAGAAGGTATAACTATCTCCGTTTCCTTCCGCGAAGCATTCGGGAATATGATTGATACAACTATACATCGGTGCATAGCAGCTGCAGGCCGCGTCGTCCACGCCGAACCAGAAGATACCATATTTGCTCCATGAACGCATCTGTCCCACAAACGACCATGCGGTCTGCTGGGTAGCTACAGGACGCTCGTACCAATACTGAACGGAGTCCAGTTTGAAGCCCAAACCGCCATAACGCAATTTGCTATTCCATGGTCCTGCATCCGTTCCTTGGGTGATATCGAGCGGTGTGTCTCTATACTCATCGCGCATGCACTCCTTAAGGTCCTGCGCACTCACTTTCTTATTCGGAATAATCCACAACGGCATGTGTTTTCCTTCGTATTGTCCGCCCGTCTCTCGGAAGGTCTTACCTGTCACATAGTCCAGATACGGATCCATCTCGTCCGAGAAATGACGGAAGAAGGTCCACACGCGTGCTTCGCAGGCATACAGACCGCTGAAGTCGAAGGGGTTATAGGCTGCCTGGAAACTGAAATCTTTGTCTGCCCCGGTAAAGTAACCTTTCTCCCGCGCAAAAGCAATGAGGTCTTTATCCCACATCCAATCGCCTTTGCAGATGCAGTTGAGTTTCTTCTGCAGACGTTTCTCTTCCTTGGTCAGTTTATGTTTCTCATTCACCGGCAACGTAGTGATACGCGCCTGATTGGCGTGTCCGCTGATCGCATTATCGGGAATACGTACGGCTACCCAGTTGGCACCTTTCTTACCCGGACCTTTTCCTATCAAGTCCATGATCCACACTTCATCGGGGTCTCCAAAAGAGAACGACTCGCCTTCCGATGCATAGCCATATTCGTTCACGAGGGTGATGAACCATTCGATGGCTTCGCGCGCCGTCTTACTGCGCTCCAACGCGATATAGATAAGACTTCCGTAGTCCACTCCGACCGTGTCCCATAAGGCTTCACGCCCTCCCCAGGTGGTCTCTCCGATAGTCACCTGGTTCTCGTTCATATTTCCCACCACGGTGTAGGTGTGCGCAATTTGCGGTATCTGTCCTTGCGGACGCCCCGTATCCCAGTCTTTCACTTCGCGCATTGCACCTTCCGGCCAATCCTGCGCCGGTGCAAAATGCAGAAATCCGAACATACCATACGAGTCGGCAGCGTACGACACCATCGTACTTCCGTCCGCCGATGCAGCTTTACCTACCAAGAAATTGGTACATGCGAAGGCTGCTATCGGCAGCAACAACGCCATTATCAATAAACTCTTTTTCATAATCTTAATCTTTTATCCCTCTTTTTCAGGGCTATTTCGTACGCTTTGCGGTAGTACTTGAAGAAATGCTTCCAGTCCGCTTTTTTGGCTGTCGCCGCAGCGCATTTCCGCACTTCGGCTTTCTCCTCTTTCGACAAGCGGTCGAAGCGCAAGAGTGTATCTGCAATCTCCTCCGCTACCTGACTGAAGTTACTGTCATTCCGCTCTATAACAACCACTCCGGTAGGTTGTTGTTGCCGCGATGCCCATTCGCCAAAGCCCGACAGACTTGTAGTGATAGTCGGTACATGGAAGGCGCAACTCTCCAGAGGGGTATAACCCCACGGCTCGTAATAACTCGGGAAGACCGTGATATCCAAACCCATCAGCAGGTCGTAATAAGTCTTTCCGAACAGCGGATCATGACCATCCAGATAATAGGGCACAAATACCGCACTCACTTTTCCCTTGCGCGACGGCGCACGATCGAGATACGGAATCATCACAAATGCTACCACTTCGCGTTCAGGCTGGTCGCTATGGTAAATTTTCTGGGCTAATCGGTCCAGCGCTGCTGCGAAGACATCTATTCCTTTATTTTTCATCTCCAGTCGCCCGGAAATACCGACCAGCAATGCATTTTGCGGTACTACCCCTCCTAATAATTCTCCCGCCACGGCACGCAGCGCCTCACGGGACTCCTTGCGTTTCGTCTCAAAGTCCTTCGTCTTCGGCACAAACTTCGACTCAAATCCGTTCGGGGTCTCTATATCCACTTTCTTGTCCAAGAGTTGCTCGCACTCGCGCGCAGTGATATAGCTGACCGTCGTAAAGCAGTCGGCCCAATGCGCCGCTTGCTTCTCCACCGAATGCTTGCTCACCATATTCAGCTCTTCCGCCATCTGGTCGCCATTATAGGCATGGAAATAGTCATACAATGGTTTGCCATTACCGGCGATGGAGCGGCCGATACCCGTAGCGTGGGTGGTGAAGAGGGTGGCTATCTTCGGACAATGATCCCGCAGATAGAAAATAGAAAAGGCTGTCTGCCATTCGTTGGCATGGGCGCAGAAATTTAAACAGGCACTTTCGGTGCGTTTACACTGTGCCTTTGGCACGTTTAATTGCCGCGAAGCGGCGTTTAACCAATTATATAGACTCTCCATCACCATGCCGGCTGCATATCCGAAGAGGCAACTCTCGTCATAGTCGCCGTATGCCGCGTGACTCTGCACACGGAACATGCTCCATGCCCAACCGTAAATAGCATCCTTACGTTCCCATAAAGCATCAAACTTCAACAGAATAGCTATCGGACTGCCCGGCACATCCCATCTGCCGATACGCACAGGTATCTCTACCGGTGCCTTCCAACCCTTCAACAGGCCTTTCTCTTCACGAAAATAGATATCGCTGTGTGCCCCGAAATCCGGGCCGAAGAAGAATACTTTATCCGGGTGCTCAGCCTGCATACTCGCTGCGCGAGTACTCAACACGGCGTAGATTCCTCCTACGCGGTTACACACTTCCCATGAGGTCTCAAATATATAATCCGGTTGTATCATCTTGGTTCCGCATCTGCGGCTATTTTAGTTACATTTTTCAATTCATTCAGCAGAGTCGGCGTAGTGATGAACTTATTATTATCCGAACCCACAAACGGCATATGCCATACTCCTTCGGCTGTCGCCCAATAGATACGGCTGTCTGCGTTATCCAGCGTCATAGCCACGCAAGGCTTGTCGTCTATTTGTACCTTGTACGCACCGTCGATATTCGCCACCCATAGACCGTTTGCGCGGTAGTAGATCTTGCGGTTGGCAATCTTAAAGCCCTGAATGCCGGGGAAAGTCGCCGCCAAATCCGCCAAACGGAAGGTGCTGTCGTTATACCACTGCTCCACATCTTGCTCAATATCCAGCAGTTCACTGTCCGTCGTCGGTTGATAGCCCTCGGCACGATCGCCGAAGACACGCTGACGGTAGTCTCCGCTGTTTGTTCGGAAGAGCATCGAATTGGTCTTCCGGTCTTTGATATAAAACGCGCGCTTGATATCCAAAGACTCGCCGTTGACAGTAAGACGAAGCGTTATACGCGCCGAATCTTCGGGGTGCGTGAAATAACACTTGAGAACACCTCCGTCCACACTCACGAGCGAATCCTGCAAAATCCATTCGTACGTAATCTTATAGTTGTACGGGTTATACACGCTGGCCTTAAAGGTGTAATCCTTGTAAACGACAAATGCCGTGTCTGCACACGAGAACGAGGGAACGGTATCGTACACCGTGATATCTTCCGCAGCACGCCAGGACTTGTTGTTATCGACCATCAACGTCACATGATACGTGCCGGGTTGCTTATACACATGTTGCGGCGCTTTGCTCGCTGATGTAGCTCCGTCGCCGAAAGACCAACTCCAGTCCTCACCGGACGAAGAGTGGTTAATGAACGTCACCGTCTCTCCGGCCTTGGGAGACGAGGGGGAATAGGTGAATGACACGTTATTCCTCTTGCACGCTATCAGCGCGCAACCAATCATCAATACTATTGCTGTTTTTTTCATAATCATCGTTGGCATTCAACCAATGTATCTCTTTATCGCGTCTGAACCACGTCAGCTGACGTTTGGCATAATGACGCGAGTTCTGTTGTATCAGTTCTACCGCCCGCTCCAGATCATACTGCCCGTCCAGATAGGCGAATAACTCTTTATAACCCACCGTCTGCAGACTATTGAGTGCGCGTTTCGGATAGACGGCTTTTGCTTCTTCCAGCAAGCCTGCCGCCATCATCTGTTTCACGCGTTCGTCTATGCGCGCGTACAATTGGGCGCGAGGGCGATCCAAGCCAATCTTCACGATGCGGAACGGACGCTCTTTGGCTGTATGGGAGCGCAAGGCACTGTAAGGCTTTCCCGTCACGCGGCATAACTCCACGCAATGCGCCAAACGCGCCGGATTCTGCCTGTCCACTTCTTCCCAATATACCGGATCCAAACGCTGCACTTCGCTTTGTAACCACGCCAAGCCTTTGCTTTCATACTCGCGCTGCACGTCCGCGCGTACGGAAAAAGGAACAGACGGCAGGTCGTCCAAACCTTTGCACACTGCATCGGCATACAGCATCGACCCACCGGTCATAACCACCACGTCGTGTTTCGCGAAGAGTACATCCAGTAATTTCAGCGCATCCCGTTCGTATTGCCCGGCATTATACGCTTCCTCAATTGACCGCTCCCCGATAAAATAATGCTTCACGCGTTGCTGCTCGTCTGCCGTAGGAGCGGCTGTACCGATAGGTATCTCACGGAATATCTGCCGACTGTCGCAACTGACAATCGGGCTACCGTACCGCTCTGCTACTCGCAATGCCAGTTCGGTCTTCCCGACACCCGTCGGACCCACTATCAGCAAGAGAACTTTCATATTTTTTCAGGGTCCCCAAAAATTTTATTTTTTAGGGAGAGCGGGCACGGAAGCGACCTAAAACATCGTTCCGTCGTCAAAACTGAGGTCTTGGAAGCCTTCGTAGTCAATGTCGCCGAGATCCAACTCATCCTTGAACTCGTCATCGAACATAAAGTCGTCGTCTCCTCCTTTTCCACCGGCACCGGCTAAAGGATCATCGCTCTTCAACTGCTTTGGGGCTTTCCCTTTACTCTCCACGCACTCTACGCCGTTCATACTACCCGGTTTGATCTCCTTCAGGCTACCGAAGAAATAACGCTCGAACATCGGATCGAAGATATAAATCAGGCGTTGCCCTACTTCCTCTATCAAATCACTCAGACGCGTCTCATTCATGACCATGTTGTCATACTCGAAGTTCGAATCCATCTCTACGAGCGTCACCTCCTGCCCTTTCTCCCATTCGTCGTTGCACAGGAAGAACGAGGTCATTTGGTCATCAGGATACCCCACACTCTTCAAAATAGCCTCGTGCAGCTGCAGAAACGTAGCATCTGCGTCAGCCTCGAACACGCGGCGGAAAGCAGGATCTCCTTCCTCACACGAAAATGTAAATCGGTATATCATATTCTTGTTTTTTTAGTACTCTTCACATAATGAGCCCACAAAAGTACAACATTTATTTCACATACGCAAGGGCGCGCGCGATTTTCCTAAGAAAAAGTACATTTTTTTGCCAAAAAACACGCACTTTCATCTTTCAATTTTCAACTTTCAACTTTTATTACTACCTTTGCGCCGTATTTTGCGTAGTGTGCGCCTATACGTACACGTAGCGCCTGTTTTTTATGAGAAGAAATGGCAAAATCCGAGTTTATTATTGAAGTAAACCACGTCTTTAAGAGTTTTGAGGACGGAAAGTTTGCGCTGAATGACGTCAGCCTGCAAGTCAAGAAAGGCGAGTTCGTCACTATCTTAGGCCCTTCGGGCTGTGGTAAGACAACCCTTCTGCGTTGTATCGCCGGTTTTCAGGTCGCCTCTTCGGGGGAGATCTTGTTGAAAGGCGAAGACGTCACAAAAACCCCGCCGTACAAGCGGCCGGTGAACACGGTATTCCAGAAATACGCGTTGTTCCCTCATCTGAATGTATTTAACAATGTTGCTTTCGGCCTGAAGCTGAAGAAAGAAGATCCCGAAACGATCAAAAAGAAAGTGCGTCAGGCATTAAAGATGGCGAACCTCACGGGTTATGAGGAGCGCGAAGTGGACACCCTTTCCGGTGGCCAGCAGCAACGTGTCGCCATTGCACGAGCGATAGTCAATAAACCCGAAGTGCTGCTGCTCGACGAACCGCTCTCGGCGCTCGACCTCAAGATGCGTCACGACATGCAGATCGAGTTGAAGGAACTGCATGAGAAACTCGGCATCACCTTCATCTACGTCACTCACGACCAGGAAGAAGCGCTGACGCTTTCCGACCGCGTAGTGGTGATGAGCGAAGGCAAAATCCAACAGATCGGAACTCCGACAGATATTTATAACGAACCGCAAAACTGCTTTGTGGCAGATTTCATCGGCGAGAGCAATATCCTCTCCGGCACGATGATTCGCGACAAGCGCGTGGAGTTCTGCGGCCAGGAATTCGATTGTATCGACACCGGATTCGGAGAAAACAACCCCGTGGATGTGGTTATCCGTCCGGAAGATATTTATGTATGGCGCAAAGAGGATGAGAAACGCGGACGAATAGTCAACAACGAAGAAGACGATGCAGAAGACCGCGTGCCGAAAGGGAAATTCACCAAGTGGTACGGCGAAGTACAGACCTGTATCTTCAAAGGCGTGCACTATGAGATGCGCGTGCTGACACCCGACAACTATGAGTTCCTTATTCAGGATTACCATGAGTATCTGCCAGGCACGGAAGTAGGTATGCTCGTGCGACCGGAAGATATCCAGATCATGAAAAAAGAGCACTATATCTACAACTATTTCGAAGGAGAAGTGCTCAAGAACGGCAAAGTTTGGTTCCTCGATGCCGAATGGGAGGTGGAAGAGAAGCAGATAGCGCCGTTCGCCCCGGGCGAGAAAGTGCAAGTGCGTGTCAAATTCCGTGATATTGACTTGCAGGACTACGAAGAAGAAGGTACGCTGTCCGGAGAGGTGCATTTCATCCTCTTCAAGGGTAATCACTACCAACTGACCATCCGCACGGATGAAAGACATGACCTGTATGTCAACACCAATGATGTATGGGATGACGGCGACCGCGTGGGAGTGGTTATCAAACCCAAGGACATTCGGATTGATAAAATTACGAATTAAAGATTAAAAATTAAGAATTAAAAATTGTAATTCGTAATGAGTAAACTCATTCAGATATTTTCGAGTCGGAGAACGTGGGCATGGCCGTACATCCTCTTTATGGCGATGTTTGTCGTGCTACCGTTGATTCTGGTGGGTGTCTATGCCTTCACGGATATCGACGGGAACTTCACGATCCGCAATTTCATGAAGTTCTTCACGCATAGCGAAGCGATCCAGACTTTCTTATACTCGTTGATGATAGCGGTATTCAACACCGCCATCTGCCTGCTTATCGGTTATCCGGCGGCGTATATCATGGCGCAGGAAGATTTCAAGACGCCGAAAGTGATGGCGATGCTGTTCATTCTGCCCATGTGGATCAATTTCCTGCTGCGCACAGTAGCTACCGTGGAGCTGTTCAACATGTGCGGTTTGCCCTTAGGCGAAGGCGCATTGCTTTTCGGCCTTTGTTACGACTACCTGCCGTTCATGATCTACCCTATTTACAACACCCTGCAGAAAATGGATAACTCGCTCGTCGAGGCTGCGCAGGACCTGGGGGCGAATCGTTGGACATGCTTCTGGAAAGTCATTGTACCGCTGTCCATGCCCGGTGTATATAGCGGCATCGTCATGGTCTTCATGCCGACCGTCTCCACTTTCGCCATCGCGGAACTGCTGACGCATAATAACATCAAATTGTTCGGTAGTCTCATTCAGGATTATATCACCACCACCGACCTGCTCAACTACGGAGCTGTGCTGTCGCTGGTACTGCTCATCATCATCGGCCTGACATCGTTCTTCGGCGATCATGATAGCAAAGACGATCAGAAAGGAGGGCTGGTATGAGAATAAAGATTAAAGATGAAAGGCTAAAGGTGAAAGGACTATTCCTTCTCCTCCTTTCGATTTTCATTTTTCATTTTTCGATTTGCCGGGCCCAGTCAAATCTGACGTATGAGTTACGCATCGGCGCAACGCGGGATGTGACGCTGCTGGAGAATTTCCCGGAGAGTTTCGCGGGCGAGAAAGTGAATATCTCCTTAGCCGAGGCCTCCTACTTCACGTTCGGTACACTCGAGACAGCGGATGTGTTGACACCGCTTGATTTCTTCTTTGCCGATGTTCCATCACCGGCTTTGTCCGCATGGGGCGACAGCATCTATGCCTACACGGATGCGGAAGGTACCGCATGGACTGTCTGGCGAACGAAAAAAGAGGTAAAGAACCGCGCGCAGAAAGTTCTCCGTCAGAATGCTTATCATGTCTTCGAGGCATACGTGCAAGATACAACGCAAGCTCCTGCGCGCTCTACAGCTTGGCTGGGATGGCTTTGCGCCGGACTGTTGCTCATAGCCGGCATCGTCTATGCCGTCGTGGTGCTTATCCAGCGCCGCAGGGAGAAAAACCTCACTCCGGTAGAGCAGGAGATTCTTCGCCGCAAGCGCATGGGAATGCGACGTCATTACGGGTCGCAACTCTACTTATGGTTGTTGCTGCTCGTGCTCTACGCGCCTATCGCCCTGATTGCCGTCTTCTCGTTCACCAAAAGCAAGATTCTCGGCAACTGGACCGGTTTCTCGTTCGATCTCTACCTCAACCTCTTCACGGGTAAGGCGGATGCGGGATTGAACAGCGCCATCTGGTACACGGTAGTCATCGCCCTCATTGCGGCGGTCGTTTCCACCCTCCTCGGTACGCTGGCCGCCATCGGTATATACAACATGCGTGCGCGAAGCCGCAAGGCTGTCAGTTTCCTGAACTCCGTGCCGATGATCAACCCGGATATCATCACCGGTATATCGCTCTTCCTGCTCTTCGTCGCCTTGGGCGTGAGTCAGGGATTGGCTACTGTCTGCATCGCGCATGTGGTGTTCTGCACGCCGTACGTAGTCTTAAGCGTATTACCACGCCTCAGCCGCATGAATCCCAATACCTATGAAGCGGCACTCGACCTCGGTGCTACACCTGCGCAAGCGCTGCGCATGGTGATGCTGCCGGAGTTATGGCCGGGTATGCTCTCCGGATTCATCCTCGCGCTGACGCTCTCTGTCGATGACTTCGGCGTGACGTTCTTTACAAAAGGCTCCGGAGGACTCGAAACGCTCAGTACCTTTATCTATTCGGACGCGCGCAAAGGCGGTCTTACTCCCGAACTGCGTCCGCTATTCACTATTATTTTGATAGTGATGTTGGCTGTACTTATTTATATCAACATACGTAATTCAAAACAAGAAGAAAAATGAGAAAAATCTTTGTTTCGGTATTGGCTATTGCAGCCATTGTCCTGACTTCCTGCGGCGGTACTGACCGTGCGCATCAACTGAAAGTGCTCAACTGGGCGGACTACATCAACGAGGACGTCAAAGCGAACTTCGAGCAGTGGTACTTCGAGCAGACAGGCGAGAAAGTACAACTCGTCTATGAGACCTTCGACATCAACGAGACAGCACTCACGAAAATCGAGGTGGGTCATGAAGACTATGACCTTTTCTGCCCGTCGGAGTATATCATCGAGCGCATGCTCAAGAAAGACCTGCTGATTCCTATTCAGAAGGACTTGATTCCGGATTCGATTAAGTATTTCGACAATATCTCGCCGTTCGTTTTGGACAAATTCCAACAGATGGCGCCGAGCGCAGACGTGAAGGTCAGCGACTATACCGCAGGTTACATGTGGGGAACGACCGGTTTCATCTACAATCCGCAATTCGTCAATAGAGAAGATCTACAGTCCTGGGCCGCTATTCTGGATCCGAAGTTCGAGAACCGCATTCTGATGAAAGATGCGTTCCGCGATGTGTATTCGGTACTGGTGCTCTATGCTTTCGCCGACCAAATCGAAGCTGGGACAGTGAACCGTGACGAACTGGTACGCGACATCACGCCGGAGCGCGTTGCTGCGGTAAAAGAAGTCCTGCTCAAAGCGAAGAAACAAATCTGCGGATGGGAAGTGGATTTCGGTAAAGAAGAGATGACGAAAGGCAAAGCATGGCTCAACCTCAGTTGGTCCGGCGATGCGCAGTTCGCTATCGAAGAGGCCGCCGAGATGGGTGTGATGCTCGACTATATCGTTCCTAAAGAGGGTTCGAATGTATGGTTTGACGGATGGGTAATCCCGAAGTATGCCAAGAACGTCAAAGCCGCTACCTATTTCATTGATTATATGTGCCGTGCCGACAATGCGCTGGCGAACATGGACGAGATCGGCTATGTATCCTGCGCCGGCGGCCCGTTGGCGGCAGCCGAGATACTCGAGGAGCAGTATGACGACGAAGAGTGGCCCGAGACCGTAGATGCTTCTTATTTCTTCGGCGAAGAGCCTATCGTAGTGGAAGGCGATACGCTGGATCCGCATGCACTGCACCTCAATCCGGTTTATTATGCCGACAAGAGCATCATCGACCGCTGCGCTCTGATGCATGACGCCGGCGATGCACAGGAGATGCTGCTGGAGATGTGGAATGAAATCAAATTAGCACGATAATATGACGTCATTACGATATTACGTAATTACGATTGTCCTTTCGCTGTGCGCGCTGAGCACCTTTGCGCAGACGACAGAGATGGAGACGCGCTATAAAGCTTTGGCGGAGCGCTTTCCTGCACGCGACAAGTTGCTGCAGAACGACCTCAAGGCCTACTTGCAGGCATTCCCGTACACCACTTTTGCCGATGAGGTGAAACTGATGCAGGGTATTCTGCAAGTGGAGAAAGGTCATTACAAACAGAGTCTGAAATTTCTGGAGTCGATAGAGGTGCACACCTTGACGCGTGAGCATCAGGCGGACTACTCGTTCTACCGCGGTTACGCCTATCTGATGCTGCAGGAGTATCAGCGTGCGTCCATCTACTTCGCGCAGTTGAGCAAGGGCGACAGCCGCCATGCTACGCGCGGTACGTACTACTACGCGTACTGCATGTACAAACTGCAGAACTACGACAAGGCATTGCCGGCACTCAAGAAATTAGAGAACACGCCGGAATACGCCAAGACCGTACCGTATTACATCATCCAGATTGAGTTCGCCCAGGGCAACTACGAAGATGCAGCGGCGCGTGCCGAAGCACTTCTCGCAGCGCATCCAGAGAGTCTCAATAACGGTGAGTTGCATCGCCTGCTGGGAGAGATAGCGTATCAGAAAAAAGACTACCGTGCTGCGGTGGACCATCTGCAGCAGTACCTGCAGGCGGCTAAGGCACAGAGCGAAGAACCCGTACGCAACGACATGTATATGTTGGGTTCGGCGGAGTATGCCCTGGGAGATTACGAATCCGCGGTGGCTTCCCTCAAGCAGGTGAAGCAGCTCAACGACACTATCTCCGAAGCGGCCTGCCTCACAATGGGTAACGCCTATGTGAAGCTGCAGCAGCACGAGCAGGCAAAATTGTCCTACCAAGCCGCAGCAGGGTACAAACAGACACCGCGTGTCACGGAGGAAGCATCGTATAACTATGCGCTCTGTACCTATCAGTCCTCCAGCGCCTTGGGCGAATCCGTACGCGCCTTCAATGACTTCCTCCATCAGTTCCCGGATTCCAAATACGAGGAGCGTATCTATCAGTTGCTGAGCGATGCGCTGATGAAGAGTAAAAACTACGCCGCAGCCATTGCCACACTCGATTCGATACCTTATCCCTCGCCGAAGATGCGCCAGACCAAGCAGTATCTGCGCTACCAGTTGGGCGCCGATAATTTCCTGCAAGGAAAGATGCAGGCATCCGTTGATTGGATGAGCGAAGTGATTCGTCACGCGAACGAATCAGACAAATATACTACGGAGGCATATTACGTACGCGCCGAGGCCGGATACCGCCTGCGCGATTATGACCACTGCGAACAGGACCTGAAGGCCTTCTTCGGTCGCAGCGATGCAAAGCAATCCGGCAATTATGTGATTGCGCGCTACCTGCAGGGTTACTGCTATTTCTCGCAAGCACGGTATAACGCAGCGCGTGATGCCTTCTCGGCTTATATCGATGAGGCACTGGCTACAGAACCCACCTATGCGGACGCACTGAACCGCATCGGAGATTGCTATTTCAATGCGCGTGACTTCCAGTCGGCTATCACCTATTACTCGCAGGTAAGCAAGTTGCAGGCGGCGGGTGCAGACTATGCGCTCTTCCAGAAAGGCTACGCCCTGGGTCTGCAGCATAAGTACGGCGAGAAAGTGAATATCCTTTCCGAACTCGTCAAGCGCTATCCGAAGTCCGACTATGCCGACGATGGTCTTTATGAGATCGCCCGCGCGCAACTGCAACAGGATAACGAGCGCGGAGCGATAGCTTCATACGAGCAACTGCTCGCTACCTATCCGCACTCCACGCTGTCGCGCAAAGCCTCGCTGGAGCGCGCGATGATCTATCGCAACCTGCATGAGAACGACCAGGCTATCGCGGCATACCGCCAGACCATCGAGAAATATCCGGCTACGGAAGAGGCCTACACGGCGCTGGATGCCCTGCAGGCGTTGTATGTGGAGACCGGACGCGTGGACGAATATCTGGCGTACACCAAGAACCTCGCGAAGATCAACATGACCGTTACTACCCAAGAGGACTCGCTCCTCTATGCGGCAGCCGAGATGCAGTATATGCAGGCGGCATACCAGAAGGCGACAGTGGCGCTCAGCAACTATATCACGCAGTATTGCGCCGGCGGACGCTATTGCACTACCGCGCGTTACTACCTCGCTGACTCTTACTACCGCTTGGGAAAGACCTCCGAAGCGCTCGCGCAATATATGGTGCTGGCGGAGAGTGCGGCCAATCCCTATCAGGAAGAGGCGGCTACCCGCGTAGCGGAGATCTGTTTTGACAAGGGCGACTACACCGCTGCGCTGGAAGCTTTCTACCGCATGCATGCGTTGTCCTCCAGCCGCGAGAACACCCAGATTGCCCGTCTCGGTATCCTGCGTTGCTCGCAGCGTCTCGGACGCCATCAGGCGACGATCGATATCGCCGACCAGATACTGAGCGATGCGCCTGTCAGCGATGAACTGCGCGCAGAAGCTCTCTACGGACGCGCCAAAGCGCTGGTAGCCAAAGGACAATGGGCCAAAGCGCAACCGGATCTGAAGACCCTGGCGGCAGAAGTACGTACTGCCCAAGGGGCCGAAGCAGAGTATCTGTTAGCGCAGAGTTATTTCGAACTCAAAGACCTTGATGCTTCGGAAGCGGAGGTGATGAACTTCACGCAGATGAATACGCAGCAGCAGTACTGGTTAGCGCGTGCACTGATCTTGCTGAGCGACATCAACAAAGCCCGCGGAGAATATTTCCAGGCGCGGCAGTACCTGCTCGTCTTGCAGCAGAACTACACCGCCCCGGGAGACGATATCCCGTCGCTCATCAAGGCGCGCCTCGCTGCACTGGACAAATTGGAACAACCTGTAGAAAAGGAGGAAAACGATGAAGAAGATGAATAAATATCTGTTTTCTGTACTCTGTATTCTGTATTCCCTGAGTACTTTTGCGCAGAGCGACAGCGCCCTCAACCGCAGTGTGACGGTGGAGCGCGATTTCCAGCCGGTGATACAGGCTGCAGGTAAGGTATCAACGAAGCCCGCGGTAGTGGAGACCACGATTGAGCCTGCGCCGATACAATACTCGTCTTTCACGGCCGACGTGACGCCTTCGGCTACCTTCCATTCGCTGCTCTCACAGCCTACGCGTTTTGAACCGGTGAAGGCGTACAACGGGTATGTACGTGGCGCTATCGGTCATCCGAATACCCTGTTCGATTTCGGTTATCATCTGGATGACGGCAAGAAATCCATCCTCGATGTCTATGCGCATCATAAGGCGGAATGGGGACTGGCGGCGCTGAGTAAAACCAAAGTGGGCCTGAACTTCAAGCATCCGTTCAGTACGTGCGAACTCTATTTCGGCGTCAATGGCGGCAATACCTACTACCATAAGTACGGCCATTTCTACGACTATTCGCAGACATGGGGTATGTGGGAGAAGAACAGCGTGGCTTATCCGAAGCCGTACGCTATCGGAGACCGCGATAAGACTGCCCTTTGGACCGTAGAGACGTTCCTTGGTGTACGCTCGAACCCAAAGCAGGAGGTGCAATACCAAGTGCAGACGGGATATGACCTGTTCTCCAAACCCGGCGCGGTGACGGAGCACCAGATTCGTACCAAAGGTGGTTTTGACTGGCATAGCAATGCCCATCATGTGGGTCTGGATGCCTTTATCCAGAATAACTTCCTGCAACTCGGTACGTTGGGCGATGCGATTGATCCGTCGCTCTATAACAGCCGTCATAATTTCCGTCTCGAGCCGTACTATGCTTACGAAGGCCAGCGCGTGCGCTTGCATGTGGGTGTGAACCTCGATATGAATATCGGTGTCGGCAAGAACGAGTTATCCGCTACGGAGAATATATCCTTTGCTCCCTCGCCGCACGTGAATCTCGAGGCGCAGATTGCGAAAGAATGGCTTACCATCTATACGGATGTCACCGGACATTTCGGCCTTGGTTCGCTGCAGGAATATATGGAGACCAACCGCTACCGGCTTATCCACGCAGGTATTATCGACCATCACGTAGCGGCCTATACGCCGGTGGATGCCGAACTCGGTTTTCATATCCGCCCGACGCGCGAGATGTTGATCGAGCTGCACGGAGGTTATGCGTATATGCTGAATCAGATGGTGCTGGTTGCTCATAAGACAACTGAACCGTACGCCGTTATTCCTGCGGTCAACTTCATGCAGGGCGATTTCGGCTATGAGTATGCCAACTACAACCGCGGTAAGATCGGCGGACAGATCAACTATCATTTCCGCGACGTACTGCGTCTCAACCTCAACGGAGACTATTATTTCTGGTCGGGCGACATGCCTGTTTACGATCGCGCCGCGTGGGATCTGTGCCTGCGCGTGGACGGCCGCATCAACAAGCACTTGTCGCTCTATTCGGAGAACCGCTTTGAAGGCAGCCGCACGGCGCTGGTAAGCGACGGATCGACCTATCTGCTCCGTCCTACCATTGACCTCAACGCCGGCGTGCAATACGAGATGTGGGTCGGCAAAGCGCATACGAAGACGAGCGCTGCAAGCCAGATTGTTCGTCCGGAGCCCAAGCCGAACCTCACGCTCTTCCTGCAACTCAATAACTGGTTGCATCGCAAGAACGAGTACTTCTACGGCTATCGCAGCCAGGGTATCAACTTCCTCCTCGGAGCAACGTTCAGATTCTAAGATTTTAGGATCCCGGGAAAAGAGACAATGAAGAAATTACATATAATATTTATTGCGGCGGCGGGGATATGCCTCGCCGCTTGCAGCAAACTGCAACCATGCTGCTACAGCCGTGCGATGATTGATGCGCGCATGAGCGCCTGGTACAATAAGGATGCCTGTGTCGGCTTTCCGAACGCCAACTCCACCAATGGAATCACCGTCCCGGAGCAACCCGCCACGTGGGATTATGTGCCGGGCGTAGTAGCGAAAGGCATTCTCGATGTATGGGAATACTATCAGGATTCCACATGGGCTGACGCTTGGTATCTGGGTATCGCTCAGTGGGCAGACAGTCTGGACGAGGCAGAACTGAACGAACTGGTACGAGGCGGCATTCTGGATGACTTGAACTGCGCGAAAGTCTTCATGGGTCTTTACGAGGGTGCCAAACCCGGCGGTAAGTTTGAAAATGCCGAGCGGGCGGAGCGGTACATGCGTCAGATGCGGCGCGCTGCCAAAGGACTGGAAGAGCACAAAGCAAAATACTCGCTGCCCAATGGGGGATGGATGCATAAGGCTACCGATAATCCCGAGAAGAGTTATTGGGGCCAGATGTGGTGTGACGGTGCCTATATGGGACAAGCACTCTTGGCGCAACTATTGTGCTACGGTGCTTGCGAAGAGACCGATTTGGGATGGAATGATGTCTATACGCAGTTTGAAGTTTCGTGGCCATATCTTTGGGACGAAGACAAACAGTTACTCTACCATGTGCTTTTCACCGATGTACACCTTAATAAAAACGCGCGCGCGATATATGAGGCCGGACATGCTTATCCTTGCGCGCAGGATTCCTCTATCTATCGCTCGGAAGAGTCCTGGGGACGCGCAGCCGGATGGTATATCCTCGCGCTGGTCGATGCCATGGAGGCGTATCTTAAAGGGTTAGAGGTGAATGGTGAATGGTTAGAGGGAGATCCGCTGCCTTCGGCGCAGCATTTTGATGAGATGCGTGATTATCTTACCAAGCTGGCGGACGGTCTTGTGGCGCGACAGGACAAAGAGACGGGCTGTTGGTACCAGCTCCTGCAATATGGTCCGGAGAAATGCGCTACGCAAGGCATCGATGACACCGGCTCGGCGAAATATACCAATGTAGAAGCCGGCGGCACGCAGTGTAACTACCTCGAATCATCCGCTTCCTGCCTCATTACAGCCGCCCTGCTGAAAGGAACACGCCTGGGCTTGATCAATCATGCCGATGCCGGTAAGCGCGGCTTTGAGGGCATTGTAAAGCAGTTTGTAAAAACCACTCCCTCCCTTTCAGGGGAGGGCTGGGGAGAGGCCTTTATCACTTCCTCTTGCCAGTCTGCCGGTCTGAGCCATGACCGCAACGGTACTGCGGCCTATTACCTCATCGGCAAGGATGTGCCTATACAAGATAATACGGAAGGAAAAGTCCTCGGCGCCTTTCTTATGGCTGCTGTAGAATACGAAAGGATGGCACGTTAGCCATCCTTTTTCGTCTTTCTCCTCTGTTGCATCATTGCGACAGCCTATCCGTCTTTCTCCTCTGTTGCATCATTGCGACAGCCTCCCTTACGCCTCCTTGCGGCGGCGCGATACCTTATAGGTAACGTATGCGCATGCAAGGAGCGTCAGCGGCAGCAACACATCGCCGAGGGGAGTGTTACCTCCGTCACCACCTCCGATTACCGGGTTTACCGGCATTCCTGTATCGTCATCATACCCGTCATTATCATCATCCGCTTTCTTCGCTCTATTCGGACCGCTGCTCATATAGGCGCCGGAGTTGACAGACCCATCGCTGTTTAGCAGCGTAGAAGATGGCTCGCTACTCCATTGACCGGAATATGCGCTCGTTGATTGGAAAGTAGCTGACGGAGCCGCAGCGGTAGTAGCGATGCCATATACCGGTTGCGTCCTTATGCCGCGATAGGTAGATTTATACTCTACGGCACCCGCCTGCGCGGCACCCATGAGCGCCGGCAGGAGGATTGCCGCCAAGATTACAATGCTGTTTCTCAAAATGGTATTTTTCATAATAGTTTCTCCTTTCTCTAAACTCTAAACATTCAACTCTAAACTATTATTTTACCATTTTGCCTACCACGTCATATATTCTTCCGCCACGGATGATATATATTTTGTCTTGGTAGACCACTTTCCGTGCTTTCTCAGAATTATTGACAGTCTCCGTACCGGTAGCTACACCAGGCTTCTCAAATGGCGTGGAGCTGATCAAGAACCGCTGCGGCATGTCGCCCGCTTCATAGATGAACGAATAGGTATTACCTTGCTCTATCAGCGTAGAGGTCTGCTCTTTCAAGTCATTGAGATAATACGTACCGTCTCCTCCGAAGAACGAGATGGTGTAATTACTCTCTTTGCCCGGAGCGAAGCATACAGGAGTGCCTTCCAGTTCATCGGTAGCCAGTACCGCCATCTTTGTTTTCTCTTCCATAGCATAGAACTGAGCCGAACGCCCGTCGCCCGGCATGTAGGTAGCCTCCCATCCGTTGTCAAACTCTCCGCTGAAATCACTTCCCTCGAACAGATACAAATCGGTACAGGTCTTGCTATCCGCTACACGCATCCGGGTTAAGGAGATTGCTTTGTTCACATCCTCGCCTTCTACTTTTCTGCGAGGAGCTCTCAGCGGTACGTTCAGATTCTCCGTCGCTGTAGTGCGTACCATCTCATTATAATTGAGCGTCAGGCTTGTTTCAGAACTTACACGGATAAGGAACGCCTGCATTGCAGGAATTACTTTTACTCCGCCCCATCCGGACCAACCGGCAGCATCAATAGGTATTGCTAACCATTGACCGGCAGTTTCTAAACTATTGGATGTAGCATTTGCAGGATCTTTCCCCGTACAATAGATATATACTGTCTTCATCACAGCAGCGTCATCTCCTATCGCGTTTTTAAGCGAAGCTATATCAATCGGAGCCATCCAGCTGTTTCCTATGATATTGTTTCCATACGCCGGTTTGGAATCATGCGTCAATGCTATTGTTCTTTCTGCTGTCGAGGCAAGATTGCCTTCCATCGTATAAATCCGTGCTTCTGTATCTGTTGTTGTGATACCTACGCCCTCGAACGCATACAAGTCAGTATAATAGCCTCTACGCTCCCAACCGCCGTTCTCATGCCATACATACGTGTATATCAGTTTCCCATCGTTGTGCTCGTTAGCGAACGCCGGATTAACTGCCACATATTCCATTGGAACTGCCATGTACTGGAACTGGTTGGCCCCGCTCAGCGTCCTACCCAAACTATACAGGTTCACCGTTGCTTTGGTATCGCCTGCATCGTTATTGAAGATCAGTGCTGCTTGGCCCGAACCATTGGTATTGATAGTCAGCATCTCGGGGGTTGTCGGCATCAGGTCATTTGCTGCGAAATGCGGAGCTACGGCGCTGCGGATCTTGCCGTCTGCTATCAGTGCGCCGTCCGGCTCAATAGTCAGCGTACCATCACAGACAGCAGAACCTCTTGCTGTATTTCGGATATTACTATTTCCGCTATTGACGATTGATACTTGCAATACATGCGGCTGGATTCCGCTGATTACGCACGGCGCCAAAATACGTACTTTCGCCTCGCTGGACGGTAACTGATTCTTGGACCAGTTGCCTGCCTTGCTCCAGTCATTATCGTACTTTCCGGTGAAGTAGTTCGAGCAGTCGTCCACCTCCTCCATGTTGGTCTTGAGGAGGTAAACCAGGATATTCTTTATCACGGTCTTTCCTTCGTCGGTCAGCGCGCATGTAGGCTGCAGCGCCTTGGCGTTGATACCCATTACGAGCAGACGCGCTGCGGGCTCTTCCTGACGCTCGATGGCTGCTTGCAGTGTGCCTTCGAGAATACGACCGAGACCTAACAGACTGCCGGCTGCTTCACCTGTAAAGCCTTGCAGCGCCGGTTTCTCGTTGCCTTTCGTCTCTTGATTATATTTCACGCCTTTATAGATACCCAGCGTGGAATCGACTAAGATCACATGACGGAAGGTCTCGCCGTCAACCACTTCTTCCCATACGTTTGTTCCGTCCTCCGGAGTCGGCAGACCGGCGCCGTATATCTCATGGTCTTTACATTCCAGACGCATCTCATACTGACGCGGATTAGGTGATTGCGGATTTCCTTTTATACCCTTAGAACCCCAGTTCTTCAGCGCACTCACGTAAGCCTCCATCGTAAATATCGGACGGACATCCACCATTGTACCGAAGGCATTCACATAGCCCTTGGTCTTGTAGTCATCTCCGGTTTTAACAACCGTATTCGTGCTTGGATCATCAGTGATGAGGATTCCGTCAAACTGCGAGTACTCTTCGCGGATGGCCTTCTCATCGGTAGTGGAATAGATATTCCTCTCTGTCAGTTTGAACAGACGGTTTCCAGCAGCCGTTACGGTATCCAGATACTCATACAGCTCCGTACCATCCGCATGTAAGCTGGTTACTTGGTCAAAGCCTTTACCTTTTTCACCATCTACTACGAATGCAATCTCCTTATAGTCCGTTGCTGCCTGCTTGTGGATAGTAATATTTTGCGATGCATTGCCGCCGCAACCGATTGCTGTAATGGTCAGCGTCTCGTCGCCGGCAGCCCATGTACCATCGTCATGAGCCGGAGCATCACCATTATCTTTCGTTCCGTTCAGATAGATGATACCATTCTCACCCATGTGGAAGCCGCAGCCGGCAAAACCGGTAGTATTAGTACTATCGCTATTCCAGATAACCGTACTGCCGATCTTCACGGTAAAGCTTGTCGCATTAGTGGCCTTCACTAATTCGATATCCGGCGTACGACGGTCTTTCTTCACATACCAGCTGTCAACAATCTTTGTTATTGTAGCCGCAGCTTGTGCCTCAACCGTAATGGTGTTGGTCGAACGCTTCGCACAATGACGATCACCTGTATTGGTTACAATCACATAGTACGAACCGGCTTCAGTGGCAGTAAAGTTGTCTTGGTTTGTACCAACTGTCTCATCAGATGGAGTACCAACTTTGTACCACTGATAAATTACACCGGCAGCGGCGGTGTGACCTGTTACGGTCATCTTGATGCCGGAGCAACCTAAATCCTCAGTAGTGATTGTGCCTGCTTCGTCGTCGCAGTCATCCGTTACAGTGATCGTGTAAGATACATTAGCCGAACTGAAGCAGCCGGAAGCAGCGATAGTAGCGGTGATGGTTGCTGTTCCTGCTGCACCGACCAAGTGAACCTGACCGGTCGTCGCATTGACGGTTGCTACAGTCGCATCACTACTGCTATAGGTAATAGCACCAAGACTGTTCTTATCCTGACTTGCCGTATATACGAAGTCATCGTTACTGGTACTCTTGCTTACTCCGTCATTTGCAATATCTGCATCGCCGTCATCCCATGTCAGAGTAGGAGTAACACCGCCAACTGAAGTAGGTATTAACTCTATTAATATATTGATCTCCTTTGTACCTCCGGAAATAACTATACCTTTCGTATCTCCTGATACAAAATCCATAGTCACCTCTTTTGTCTGTATCTCACTGTTACCAGCCTCAAAGGTGAATGTTTTCTCGGTTGTGCCATTAGAAACAGTGAACATCGTAGGATCATCTGCTGCTGTATTACGCCCAATAAACCGTACTTTTGAGAACGATAACTCGTCGTTTGTCCACCTAATAGTAACACCATTACTCTTAGCCAACTTGATTGTCTTCAAACGGCAGTTGCTGGAACTAGACTCAGTAAACGTACCATTATTTTGCCAATAATAGCTTTTTTCTGCAGCTGAAATAGTAAATCCATCTGTAGAGGTTTTATCCGTAAAGGTGGTATTACCTTTTGAGTACCAATCGGATGCCGTCTTATATGCACGGAGGGCTGCTGAACTGGAAATATTGGTAGCATCTGAATTAGATTTACCAATGACATAGGAATTATCTGTATCAAATCCTCCGCCGCAACTTGTCAAAGTCTCCTCATGTTCGTCCACCTTAGGACCATACGTTCCGTCGGCAGGTACATCCAACGTGAAGGCAATCTCTGTTGCATCTGCTGCCAAGCCGGTTGTGATGTCGAAATCAGCCGTCACTTGCACATGACTTGAAACAACGCTCGCAACAATATTCTTCAGCGTCACGCCTTCAGTTGCCGTCAGTTCCAGTTGATCCTTGTATGACTCGTTCCATGTCGTCTGGTCAATAACTGCCTTTACGCTATAGCCGCCTCCGCCGCGATAGAGTTTGTCATCTACCTTGGTGACAGTCCAGCTGACCGTTACGACCGCACCCCACTTAGCATAGTACTCCTTGTTGCCAACAGAACCAGCCCCCAATACTACAGTCGGTAAACCGGAGAAGTCGCTCGCCCCATACCATCCAGCAAAGACATAGCCTGTTTTCGTCGGAGTAGGCAAAGTGTAGTCCTCGTCAAACTGGGTATAGGATGTCTTCTCAGTACCATCCAGAGTACCGCCGTTCAGGTTATACGTGATGGTATATGCCGGAAAAACGGTGACGTCATAACCGGCAGCGCTATGCGCCTTGCAGGTACCGTTAGCCGCCTCGCACCAATAGAGCCCTGCATCGCCGGTAGTGCAATCAGCTATAGTCAGCGTGTAGCCGCTTTCTCCCGTAGCCGCAGCCTGTACAGGGGTAGTGCCTGATGCCGTAGCCCAGTCTGCACCCTTGTACCAAGTATAGGTGGTCAGGTTGTCGTAGTTCTCGCCGTCATGCGAAGCTGTTAGGGTGATAGTCTGACCCGGCACGTACTCCGATACGCCGCTAATGGTAGGCGCTGCCGGCGTTGCACAACTATAGTCACCTACCGTGCCGTAGAACTTCACATCCGGTCCCATACGGAACTCTGAACCGGAACCCCATGCATAAACACGGATGGTCACATCTCCGCGCAGGATCTTTCCGCTACCGAATACAAACGATGCGTCTGTCAAGGAAGCCTCAGCCGAAACAGCTACCGTATTGGTACTATTATATACATTGCCGGCTCCGTCGGAGATCTGCGCTTTGTAGGTCCGGCTGCCGGAAGCCACATTGAATACCTGGCAGTCGAACTTGTTAATCTCCACTTGCTTTCCGCCTGCGATAGTGAAGGTGAAGTTTGCGCTGTTGGACGGAGCGGCAGATCCTGTTACCTCAGCAGTTGCCATAGTGACTTTGGCGGTTGCGCCTTCACGTTTTCCATCACTTCCATTTGTACGTGCAGTACCTATAGAAGTGATATTCGTACCATCCGTTGTAGATGTAGCGGTTGCGCTCCATGTACTGGTATTTGTACCCATCGTCCAGTTCACTAACGCCGTTCTTGCTGTTGCCCATACGGCATAGAGATCTACATCCGCACTGGTAATATCTATCTTCTGACCTGCCGAATAAGCCACAGCGCCGCTTGCACTCGTTGCCCAGCCGCGGAAATCATAGCCCGTTTTCGCCAACGGATTGCGACCGTAGTTATAATTCAGCACGGTGGCTTTCGAACCGGCTGTGTAAGAAACTGTATCATTCACATAACCGCTCTCTGCGCCATTGCCATGGTAGTACACATGATAACAGGTACCGCCACCGGAAGTGGAGCTATACACCTTCAGCGAGTCTATGTAGCTTGTCTTACCGGAACTCGTTACTGTGAAGCGGAACTTGAATCGTAGCGCACTGGCTTTCTTACCGGATGGGATAGGCAGAGTTTTAAGTTTAAACTCATTATTGTTGTCTGCATAAGTGGTAGCAGAAAGCAAAGAGGTGGAGTCTGTGCTGAAATTATCTGTAGAGCACCAAACAGCTATTTGACATCCGCCCTTGTCACTTGCGGCAAAATAGAACGAGATAGAGTCCACATTGCTGAACGTGCTATTTGTCTTGATTGAGCCCTTATTGGAACTACTGTTCTGAATCTTACATGAATAAGCATTATTGCGCACTACAGCTGTTGTGGAGTTGTTAATTGTATTTCCATCTGCGTCTTTATACTTGAATCCTAATGACGGAGCAGAAGTAAATGCTACATTCGATCCACCGACTTCCTGATAAGTCGTATATCCTGAAGCAGCTACATCGGTTGTGCTCTTTGCTACGCCTTCCGCGTCACACGCCTCTTGCCATCTTGCATAGAGGGTGATGTCTGCTTCCGGACCATAGGTTTCACCGCCGTTGCCTACTTTCTCTCCGGCTGTAGTGTACCAGCCGTCCAACTCATAGCCCGTTCTTGTCGGAGTCGGCAGCGTCACACTTGTGCCTGTCTCACTCGTCGGCGTTGCACCGCTCGTCGCACCGTTATATTTATAGGTTACGGTGTAGCCCGACACAGCCTCCCATTGTGCGGTGAAAGTGGTGTTTGCAGCGGTCATCGTGTACGACGCACCGGCTGCATACTTGGTCGAATTAACGCTACACAACCAACCGTCAAACGTAAATCCATCTTTAGTTAGACCTGTCGAAGAAGCAAGCGTGATACTCGTTCCGCTCTTCTCCGGACGGTTTGTCGGCACGGTTCCCGTACCGCCATTCAAATCATACGTGACGGTATAGACCGGCATCGAGTTAGAGGTGTAAAGACGTATGTTTGTCGATGAGGTGGACTGGTTAAAGCCCGTGCCAGAAGAGTAATAAATATGGTAGCTCGATGATGGACGATTTATTATTGCTTTGCCATCTGTAAACGAGAAGACAAAGTCGTCTGTACCACTACCACTTGTTGCATTACCATATAGATTACCGTTAACAGTACTATTGGTTGTTATATAATGATTATCCTTGCCAAATAAATTCCATGCGTCACTTTCGCTTTTGAGCGTCAGCGTATTCACATCGCTGCTGGTAACTGTTACGGTGGACTTGTCGGCAGCCGCCGTGAAACCGGATGTGATGGCATTGAGATAAGAGTTGCTACCTGTTGCTATACCCATCATCGCTGCTCCGCTGGCTTCCATAATCACATACGTGTCGGTGGTGTTCAGCTGCGCCGTAGAGGTCACAAGATAATAGGTCGTACCTGCCGCTGCACTTGTTGTAAACGAACTTCCGGTGAGAGCAACCCAATCGGATTTATGAGATGCATCGCAAACGGAACGAACCCATGCGTAGTAAGTTGTGCTGGCGGTCAAGCCGGTTACTTCTTTGGTCTTGCTGGTAGAAGTTGTAGTAGCTGGGGTACTTGCATTCGGAGCAGTGCTGCTTGTTGCGTAGTAAATATCATAACTTGCCGCATTAGCTGCATCGGTGATGGTGAATGTCGCCCCCGTGCTGGTGATACTTCCGGCTGTAAACGCCGTCGGTGCCGCAGGAGTGGAGCAAGATATTGGAGTGTAAAACAAGCATACTTCTGTTATCGTTGTTCCTGTTCCTCTTCGAACTAATGTAAAACGCGTCGTATTATCCGGAATACTTGTTATCTCGTATTCATGGAAATTTTTATCAGCAGTACCATCCCCTTCTGGCACTTCGTCTACATATGATGCGGCATCTGTATAGCCATAACCAATTTTCTTGGAAGTGCTACCTGTCTTCGCGGTAAATGTTGCTTTTGTTAGGTATCCAAGTGCGCTTATATCAAACGTGATATAGTCACCCGATTGCGACATAACGAAACCATCTTCAGTATAGGTTGATCCTCCGCTTTTTCCTGCTACCTTTTTGATCGTCACACCAGATACAGAAGGCGCAGATGTAGAGTTGAACGTAATACATTTTGATGGACTTACCACTTCTTCCTCATATTGCGGATACAGGGTCAGACTTGCAGCCTCGCTCTTCCATTTCGGAGTACTCTCGTCAGTTGAATAAGTTGTATTACGAACCAACGAACCATCGGCATTGATAACTTTCGTACCGTCGGTAGCCGCAGTAAAGTAACCGGTCAGGCTGTAGCCGCTTGCTCCTGTCGCAGCTGTGAACGAAGGCAATGCACTACCATAAGTAGCAGTAATGGACGACGGAGCCGTGCTACCATGATTAGCCGTGTTGGCATCAATAGTGATAGTCGTTGTCTTCGCCGTCCATTGTGCCGTATAAGTTGTATTGGCGGCAGGCATGGTAGATGCAACAGCAGGACTCCAAGCGCTGAAATTATAACCTGTCTTCGTTACTGTCGGAGCTGTAAGAGCCGTTCCAAAAGCCTGCGAAGTCGTGGTATTAGAAGACACACCACTGCCAATACCCGTACCCGCGCTTGTTGTTGTACCGCCTGCCAGATTCCAAGTCAGGTCATAATTGTTAACAGTCCAAACAGGATAGAACGTCTTATCTTCATTGGTTGTATATGAGCCACCTAAAGCGTACGCCTGACTTCCACCATCGCTGATAGCCCAGCCTGTCTGCGTATAACCCGTACGAGTAAAGACTGCGCTGTTCGGCAACGTAAAATCTACTCCGCAAGTCTTCGTCTCATTAGATTTACTTCCCGAGCCGCCAGTACCGGCATTATAACTGATGGTATAAGTTGGGATGGAATAAGTACCATAAGTTCCAGTATTCCAATCTGTAATAGTGACACAGTTTTTATCAGCCGTAGCAGTGATGTCGCCTGTCTGATTCCACACATGTCCGTCACCATTCCAACCAGGAGTCGCATCAGAAGGATTGAAGCGCACCGCTATTACATTCAAACCATTCCATTGCGGAATGTCTGCTGACATACCACATTCATTGGAAGACAAGAAATCCGTCCAACCGGTTCCGCTTGTTCCATAATAGTAGAATGCGAATTTAGCGCTATTAGACAACCAATCGCTATTTGGAACTAAGTACATCGTCTTTCTCGGATAAGTAACACTAATCTCCGGTTCACCTTCTACACTACTACTTCCGCTTGTACTATATTCAATTCCAAAGGTGAATGTTCCTCCTAAACCGGAATTGACTGTAAGATTTTTTGCGCAATCACCTCCGTTATCGGAATTACACATCACCCAATTAGTCTCGTCCTTGTTTATCGTTCCATTATTCCCGTAGTAAGTATTGTCCGCGTGAACTTTGAATGTATAAGCCGTGTTGGCAGTGAGGTTCATGGTTAGCGTTCCCGCTTGACTATCACCGATACGAGTAAAATGGTGTTCTGTTGTCCCGCCGGTATAGCACTCTAACACATAAACCTTCACACCGAAGCCTTGAGAACCATCGGTAGCAGTAGCTGAAGGGGTCGAACAAGTTGCACCAGTACTTACCACACAACGATACTTACCGCTATTGCCTGCTCCACAATTGGTAATCTGCAGGTTCTTAGCCGTAGCACCGGTAGTCGTAGCACCGGAAACAGTACCATTGGAGACATTCGTCCAAGTAGAACCTTCGAGTTTCTGCCATTGATAGCCGGTTATATTCGCCGCGGCTATTTCAGCATCACTTCCATCATATGCAGTTGCTGTCAAATTTATCGTCTCTCCCGCAAACCGATCCCATCTTCCTGTCACATTCACATGATCCGGCGCAGTACAGGCAGCAGCAGCATTAATTTCAACTCTCTTGATATAAATATTCGAAGCTATTGTTCCTGCTGTCCAAAGAACATACTTACCCGCAGAAACGCTTGCTGCAAAAGAAAATTCTTCTTCGTTTTGAGAACCATTCTTGGCATAAGTAATGGTACATGTTTGACCAACCGATGGAAAAGCACCTAATGTTCCACCAACACAGGCTGTATAGTAATCATTTGAAACTGCCGCTAAATTAATTGTTCCACTCTTGGCTGATGTTTGTCGGTTTTGGACTATCATTGTTATAGTGCTTGTCTGTCCCACGGAAAAAACAACTGCAATATTTCCGCCTCCAGTCGGAACTCCATAAGTTGCATCAGGCGTCACACCTGACCCCCTTCTTCCCACATAAGCCCCTCCTATTTCTGTGCAGGTTCCATTACTTATTGCAGAAGAATACCCTGTCAAATTGTATGTCTGCGTAGGTGTCGCCCACACATTACCGCATGCCAAAGTGAGCAGCAATGTGACCATTGCCGCTAGGCGCGCAAAGAATCGGGGGGTAGTAAGGGTTTCCACCTGGTTTCCTGCTGGTTTCCACCTGATCCCAAAGGGTGCTGAATGGGTGCTCAATGGGTGCTCAATGGCTCCTCCTTCCGACATCCGCCCAACCTGACTCCAAGAACAAGCCAAGCTTGTTCCTTTTTTCACTACATTAGACAAATCGTTAAGTACATTTGCTCTCATAGTATTTTGTGTTTTTATGTTTTTCTATTGTTGGTGTTATTTTTCTTCTTTTCCATCAAATGGCAGTTCTGTTGCCCTTCCATCCTCTATTGGATGAATATAATCGCTCGCCTTAATCGGCGATACCACGACTGAACGATACGTAGAATGCCCTCCAAATCAGCGACATCGGTCAAACGCTTCTTACCATCAGCAGCAGGTAATTTCAACTGGTTACAATTTGTAACCGTTTTATTCCCCTCCTTTAACAATCTGTTTTTCAGCACTTTCCAATAAGTGCGCCCATCCACACTTTCAGTCAAAACTTGGATAACATCCACTACAGAGAAAAAATACTTCTCCGCTTCATCATCCCAAACGACACGAACCTTCACCTTCTCAAACAGTTGTATTTGTGTTTCCTGGCTCATAGACTGTTCTTCATGTTGACTATATTTTTTCCTATATTACGCGCACGTATATACATATTTGCGCATGCGGGTGTACAAATCGGCTGCAAAATTACTGCTTTTTATAGACATACATGTGTAAATTTTCGCAGTTTATGACGAAATATCACCATTTTGCTATATTGACTTTGCAAAATGCATCTTTTACGCATGTACGCGTACCTGCGCGGGCGTTTTCCTTATAATATATATTATCACTACTTCCCCCCTTGATCTTTGATATAAAAAAAACAAACAAAACCCCTTTGAATGCTTTTGCGCTTCGCAAGGAGTGTGTCAAACAACCGAAAAAAAAATAGAGCCGCAACGCGACTCTATTCTGAACAGCATATAACCAGCACTTAATATGCTTTTAATATGCTTTAAAGTCTAGGATTACCCTCACTTAATACTGGCTTCGTATGCTTTCGCATCCATGAGGCTGTCGAGTTCCGAAGCATCCTTCACGGCAATGCGGATGATCCATCCCTTGCCGTACGGATCGTTATTCACCAACTCCGGCGCTGCGTCCAGCTCTTCGTTCAGCTCCAGTACCTCACCCGTTACAGGCATATTGAGGTCACTCACCGTCTTAACGGCTTCTACGGAACCGAAGACCTCGCCTTGACCTACCGTCTCGCCGACAGTAGGCACATCAATGAAGACGATCTCGCCCAACTCCGACTGCGCATAGTCCGTAATGCCGACAAAAGCCTCATCACCCTCTACGCGAATCCACTCATGCTCGCTCGTATAGCGAATATTATCAGGAAATGTCATTGCTTAATGAATTAATGAATTAGTGAATTAGTGAGTTAGTGAATTATTGAAGAACCGGAGTACCGGGGATCTGGTCACCCAGCGTGGACATTGCACAACGGAAACCGATCTTCGACGAACACTTGTCCTGGTCGAGGTAACGACGCGTGGACGGGTTCAACCAATAGATACGATCTGCCCAAGAACCACCTTTATATACACGGCTCTTCTTCGTGATACGCGGAGCAAGGATATCCGTCGGGTCGGTCTTGACAGCTGCCAGGTTCTCCATACCTACTGTATCCAACGGATAATCGGTATCGAAGAGACTTGCGAAATCGCCATCCAGCACATCACGCTTATCGTCCTCTTTACCCCAAGTGATCTTCACGCAACCTACAGAGTCCATCTCAAATTTACCATTGTCATCCAATACCGGACGGCTGTAGATATTACCGCGGTAGGAGTTATACTCGCTCGTCTCCTGATAGGTCGTCTCGCGATATACATCCATTACCCACTCATTGACGTTACCCGCCATGTTATACAGACCAAAATCGTTCGGCTCGAACTCATCCACCGGGTTGGTGATCACACGACGATCGTTCAGCGCACCGCTGACACCCATCATATCACCACGTCCGCGGACGAAGTTAGCCTGCATCATACCTAAGTTCTTCTTGCTCATCTCACGCGGATGATATCCCGACCAAGGATAAACCTTACCCTCAATCGTCAGACCATCCTCACCGGCTACCGGCGCGTAAGCCGCAAACTCCCACTCTGCCTCTGTCGGCAGACGGTAACCCGTAACGAAGATACCATCGGCGATATTCACTTTACGCTCTGCGCCATAGCTGTCGCGTTTCGGACGACGGCCATACTCAGGCATATACGAATCATCCATCAGGTATTTCTCGGTATTGAAGACGAACTTATCGCGAATCCACTCGAAGCTCGGACGATACATCGTAACCGTCTGCTCCGGATCCTCAGGACTTACCTCTTCGTAAGCAAACATCTCATAACCCGTCTGCTGCTCCCACTCATCCTTGTAAGCCTCATCATCCGTCGGCTGCAGATCAGCAAACGGAGGAATAACGATAGCACCCGCATTGATCAGCGCCATCTCGTTCACACGGTCGGTACGCCACTGGCAATAAGCCATAGCCTGCTCCCAAGTCACACCTACTACCGGATAGAAAGAGAATGCAGGATGCTCGAAATAGTTGTCCTCGTACGGATCATTGTACGCCAAGTCCTCACGCCAAACCTTATGGTCAGGACGAGCCTTGTCAACCAACTCCGGTGCTACTGCGCCAAACACGAAATCCAACCAGTGGAGATACTCGTTCCAGTTCAAGTTCGTGATCTCATACTTGTCCATGTAGAACGAACTGACAGTCAGCGTACGAGTCTCGTTGTTACGCGGAGCGGTCAGGAACTCATCCTTCTCACCTACCGTGAACGAACCACCCTGAATAGGAACCATACCGATAGGATTGACGTTACCTACTCCTTCATTGGCCTCGAAATTCGTAGTTTTACGGTCAAAATAATTCCAACCGGTGGTGTTACTAACACGCGTATTCAGCTCACGCTTGTTACACGAAATAGCAGCCATTGCCACCGAAACGATCAAGAGATACTTAAATACGTTTTTCATATGAATACTAAAAGTTTATTATATTTCTATACCATTCTTTCCGTACGCGAATAGCGCGCGTCAGCACATGCGTACGTAATTCAGCCTGCAAATGTACTGCTTTTTTTCCATATACGCAAAATTTTCATCACTTTTTTACGATTTTTTTGCATAATTCGGCAATTTTTTGTACTTTTGCAGCGTGAAAGCGCAGATAATGGCGATAGGCAACGTGACGCCGGATAGTTTCTATGCGGCTTCGCGTCTGGATTCCGAGGCGGCCGTGGTCTCTTGGGCACGACAGGCGCTGGCCGATGGCGCAACGATCCTGGATATAGGCGCGTGCTCCACCCGCCCGGGCAGTACACCCGCCCCGGAAGAGGAGGAATGGCGTCGTCTTGCTCCCGCTCTGACGGCTCTGCGCGAAGCGTTGCCGGAAGTGCAACTGTCAGTGGACACCTTCCGTCCGGAGATAGCCCGGCGCGCGCTGGAGCAGTTCGGACCGCTAATCATCAATGATGTGTCCGGCGGGTGCAAAGCGATGTATGACATCGTGCGCCGCGCGCGTGTACCGTATATATGGACCCTGCGCGGCGACCTGGACCTTCCCGCACGCACACCGGAGATGCAGGACATAGACCTCATCCTCGATCCGGGTTTCGGATTCATCGGCAGTACGGAAGCAGATTATGAGTGCATGCGCTCGCTCGACCGCTTGCGCGCGTATAACAAACCGGTATTGGTGGGAGTGAGCCGCAAATCGATGGTCTGGAAGCCGTTGGGATTGACGCCGGAGACATGTCTCGAAGCCACGCAGGCGCTGCACATGTACGCGCTGGCGCACGGAGCTACCATCCTCCGGACTCATGATGTAGCCGCGACACGGCAAACCATTAAGTTGTTTAACCTCCTAGGTTCCTAGTCCCCTAGGCCCCTAGTATCCTAGTTTATAACGCTATGCAATTTTTAGCTTTTTCATTCAGCTTCAAGGATCTGATAGACATCCTGCTGGTCGCGTGTATCATGTATGAGATGTACCGCCTGCTCCGTAAGACGGGCGCAGCAAACCTCTTCTGGGGAATCCTGGCCTTCGTGGTAGTATGGTTCCTCGTGTCGTTTGTATTCCAACTCGACCTGACGGGCGCTCTCTTCGATCGCATCATCTCCGTCGGCGCCATCGCCCTGATCGTCATCTTCCAGGAGCAGATACGTATGTTCTTCTTCCGTATCGGCGCACGCTTCTCGTCCTGGCAACTCTTCCGGCGCAACAACCCGGAAGATGCAGCCGCTTCGCGGCAACAGGTACTGGAGATCACGCAGGCTTGCCGTCACATGGCTTCCACGAAAACCGGTGCACTCATCGTCCTTGCCGGAGAAGCCAACCTCAAAGAGATCGTCGATACAGGCGAACGCCTGGATGCGCAGGTGTCCGCGCGTCTATTAGAGAATATATTCTTTAAGAACACCCCGTTGCACGACGGCGCAGTGGTCATCCGCGAGGGACGTATCATCGCCGCGGCATGCATCCTGCCGGTGAGCAAGAACCAGGAGATCCCGCAACACTACGGACTCCGTCACCGCGCAGCACTGGGTATAACAGAAAAATCCGACGCCACGTGTATTGTGGTGTCGGAAGAGACTGGTAACATTTCCGTAACGAAAGAAGGATCGATCCGCGAGGTGAGCGCTGACGAGTTATTCCTCGTACTTCACTCCACGTCTGCGGACACCGCTGCGGCGAACGGATGATCCGTATGCGTCACGACAGATGACGCACTGACCCGGTTCCGGCAACTGGAAGAGCACCGTGAACTTTATGCCCACCATCAGGTTCTTCACCGCCGAGGCGAAATTCGCGGTGGACATGATGTCATTCATCACCAGACGATCCGGACGAATCATCGACTCCGACTCATAGATATAATCGGGTGAAGCCGGATCAGTGTCGTACAACGACGGCGTCTCCAGCATTTGCTTGGTGCCCTGGTTGTGCAGGTCAAACAGACCATAGTCCACAAACGCCGCCAAACGATACTCCAAGCGGTTCTTCGGTACGTCATATCCGACAGCGTCCGTCACTACACCGCCAATGCGACCGCCGATCTCAAAACTCAGATCGACATCGAGATTCAGACTCGTCTTCACACCACCCTGTACCGCTTTGTTCTCAAAGAACTGATACTCCGGCATGTTAGGGAAGATACCGTATCCGTAGCGCGTATAATCACCATACGTATTGAGGACAGCCGTGGTCTGCGTCTTGGTCCAGAAACTGGCATTCAGCTTCGCGCCGACCAACATATAGAAACGTCTGTGCTGCACACCGATCATCAACGGCACCTGCGCAGCTATATTGTTGTAGCGGTCCTGACGACCTCTCAACTCATAGACATAATCAAACGTCTGATTCTGCAGATCTTTCTGGTTCGGCAGAGTCGCTGTCATATCCACCGACTGCAGGAAACTCGTCATACCGCCCCAGGCTCCCACTCCTACATCGAAGAGGAAACGCGTCGGACTGTACGTCTCGCCGGCACGCAACTCATATACAAAACCTACTCCGCCGGCTACACCGAGACTACCGGTATACTTACTGCCGGAAGGAAGCATCGACCATTCTCCCAGATTGGCATATCCGCCAACGTAGTTATTCACCTTCGCACTCACTCCACCGCAGAGCAGAAGAGCGAGCAACAGAATTCCATATGAGCGACGATTTTTCACCGAATAATTTGTATTTTTCACGTTTTATTTGCACATTCGGATTTTTTGTTGTACCTTTGCACCCGAATTTTACTCGGTATATCCAAAATGCGGACGCAAAAGTAATACTTTTTTTTGATATACGCAAGATTTTAGAACATTTTTTTTATTTTTAGTATAAAAAATACACAAAATATGGCATTTAATCGTACTTTAATCACAGCTGCATTGCCTTATGCCAATGGTCCTGTTCATATCGGCCACTTGGCAGGCGTCTATGTTCCGGCGGATATCTACGCCCGTTATCTGCGCCTCAAAGGCCAGGAGGTCCTCTTCGTCGGCGGTAGCGACGAGCACGGCGTGCCGGTGACCATCCGCGCACGGAAAGAAGGCATCACCACGCAGCAAGTGGTAGATCGTTATCACGAACTCATCAAGTCGTCGTTCGAGCAGTTCGGTATCAGCTATGATATCTACTCGCGTACCACCTCGCCAATCCATCATCAGTTTGCGGCAGACTATTTCCGCGCGATGTATGATGCGGGTCAGTTTGTGGAAGAGACTTCCGAGCAGTTCTACGACCCCGAGACCGGACATTTCCTTACCGATCGTAATATCCGCGGCGAATGTCCGCGCTGCCATTCGTTGGGCGCATACGGCGACCAATGCGAGAAATGCGGCGCTACGCTCTCTCCAGACGAACTGATCAACCCCTATAACGCCGAGACCGGCAATGCGCTGGCGAAGAAAGAGACCAAGCATTGGTATCTCCCGCTCGACCAATACCAGGCTTGGCTCGAGGACTGGATTCTCAATAATCATAAGGAATGGCGCCCGAACGTATATGGCCAGTGCAAGTCATGGCTCGACGGCGGACTCAAACCCCGCGCCGTGACGCGTGACCTCGACTGGGGTATCCCCGTACCCGTAGAAGGCGCGGAAGGAAAAGTGCTGTACGTATGGTTCGATGCTCCGATAGGATATATCTCCAACACCAAAGAGCTCTGCGACGCCCAACCGGAGAAATACGGCAAATGGGAGAAATGGTGGAAGCAGGAAGATACAAGAATGATCCATTTCATCGGGAAAGATAACATCGTTTTCCACTGTATCGTCTTCCCCGTCATGCTCAAAGCGCAGGGATACAACCTGCCGGATAATGTACCGTCAAACGAATTCCTCAACCTCGAGGGTGACAAGATATCCACCTCGCGCAACTGGGCGGTCTGGCTGAACGAATATCTGACAGATTTCCCGGGTAAACAGGACGTGCTGCGCTACGTGCTGACAGCAAATGCACCGGAGACCAAAGACAATGACTTCACCTGGGCGGACTTCCAGGCACGCAACAACAACGAACTCGTTGCCATTTATGGCAACTTCGTGAACCGCGCCTTGGTCTTGACCGGCAAATACTTCGAAGGCAAAGTGCCGGCATGCGGCGAACTGACGGAGTACGACAAGCAGACCATCGAGGAATTCAAGAACGTGAAAGCCACCCTCGAGCAACTGCTCGACAACTTCCGTTTCCGCGATGCACTCAAAGAGGCAATGAACCTCGCTCGCATCGGGAATAAATACCTGGCGGACACCGAACCCTGGAAACTCGCCAAGACCGACATGGACCGCACGGCTACCATCCTCCATCTGTCGCTTCAGATCGCAGCAAACTTAGCCATCGCTTTTGAGCCATTCTTGCCGTTTTCATCGGGAAAATTAAAGAATATGCTTTGCCTCGACAAGGCGATCGGATGGTCCGATCTGGGACGTATCGACTTGTTGAGCGCCGGTCATGCATTGGGCGAAGTGAGCCTGCTCTTCGAGAAGATCGAGGATGCGGCCATTCAGGGTCAGTTGGATCGTCTCGCGCGTATTAAAAAGGAGAATGAGGCGGCCGCGCAGGAAGAGGCACTAAAGAACTGGCGACCAGAACCCGTCAAAGAACCCACTACGATTGATGAGTTCGACAAGATGGATATACGCGTAGCTACCGTATTGGACTGCCAGCCTGTCAAGAAATCCGAACGCCTGCTGCAGTTCACGCTGGACGACGGCATGGGAGGACGTACCATCCTCTCCGGCATCGCGCAGAGCTATCCCGATCCGTCGGTACTCGTTGGCAAACAAGTGCTCTTTATCGCCAACTTCCCGCCGCGCAAGATGATGGGTATCGAATCGCAGGGAATGATCCTCTCTGCTGTCAATGCAGACGGCAAACTCGTCGTAACTACCGTCTCTGCACCCGTCAAAAATGGCGCTGCAGTAGGGTAAATTGACGATTTTTAGTAAAAAAGTGCAAAAATATTTGTGTATATCAAAAAAAAGCAGTACTTTTGCACCCGCTTTTACGTCGGGAGTGACTTACGACGACTTCATCGCCTCGCGATTCGTATAGTCGACGTACTTCCTCCTCTCCGATTAAAACATCGCTTCGCTAGCGTTTTAATCGGTTCTAACAAAGCTAGCGAGGACTGCTAGTGTAACGATAGTCCGAGCTAAAAGCGTAGCACAGAACGTAGCGCTATACAAGTGCGTAGCACGCAGTCGCGCGAGTTCTAGTGTAAGCGCGCGGCGGGATAGCTCAGCTGGTTAGAGCGCATGATTCATAATCATGAGGTCCCCAGTTCAATCCTGGGTCCCGCTACTATGCTAAAGAACATTCTTGCAATTACCGGTAAACCGGGTTTGTACAAACTGGTTAGTCGCGGCAACAACATGCTGATTGTTGAATCGCTCGTGGACGGCAAACGTATGCCGACGTATGCCCGCGACAAAATCGTTGCCCTGAGCGATGTGTCTATGTTTACGGACGCAGATGATATCGCGCTGAGCGAAGTGCTGACCAGTGCCGGTAAGAAAGAAGGTCTGAAAGCAGTGACGATGGATCCGAAGAAAGCTTCGAACGCGGAGTTGCAGGCTTGGTTTGACGAAGTGCTGCCGAACTGGGACCGCGACCGCGTTTATCCATCCGACATCCGCAAATTGATACAGTGGTACAATATCCTCATCAATGCCGGCATCACCGATTTCACGGTGAAGGATGAAGAGGAGCAACAATAAGTGCTCTTACGAGCAATCATCAATAGCATAGAATCTGTAGCGCCACGGAGTGCCCAGGAAGAATGGGATAACTCGGGAATGCAGGTGGGTGACACGGGACGGGATATTCAAACTGTCCTCCTGACAACGGATATTACGGAAACCGTGGTCACTGAGGCTATTGAGCGTGGATGCCAACTGATCATCTCACATCACCCCCTTCTTTTTCACGGACTCAAGCAGGTATGCGGACAAACGCCGCAGGCTCGCATCGTGGAGATGGCGATACAACATCATATCGCTATCTACTCCGCACATACCTCCCTGGACTCAGTCATAGGAGGCATCAACACCCGTCTGGCGGATAAATTGGGGATAACGGATTACCGGATACTCGTTCCGTCAGAAAACGGACAGACAGGACTCGGAGTAATCGGCCGATTGCCGGAAGAGATGCCCTATAAGGCTTTCATTCAACGCGTACATGATACCTTAGATTGCACGTACGTGCGGTACACGCGCCCGCGTAAAGAGCGCATCCAAACGATTGCGCTGTGCGGCGGCAGCGGAGCGGAGTTCATTGAGACAGCTATCGAACAAGGAGCCGATGTCTATCTCACAGCCGACTGCAAATACCATGAGTTCCAGGATGCGGAAGGACGTATCGGACTCATCGATATCGACCACTGGTGCTCGGAACACCACGCACGGGAGATATTCCAAGATATCCTAACGCCGCTCGGCATCACATGCTACATCAGTAATAACGATAAAACCCCTATACAATTATGGCAAAAAAAGAATTGACCGTAGAGGACAAGCTGCGCGCACTCTACGAACTGCAGCAAGTGGATTCAAAAATCGATAACTTGCGTACCCTGGCCGGTGAGTTACCCCAGGAAGTGAAAGATATGGCCGACGAAGTGGAAGGTCTCAAGACCCGTCTGACCAATATCGAGAACGATATCAAGGAATGTGAGACGCAGATCTCGGACCATCGCGTACGTACCGAGAACGCCAATGCCTCCATCTCCCGTTACAAAGAGCAGCAGAACAGCGTTCGTAACAACCGCGAGTTCGATAACCTGAACAAGGAAATCGAGTATCAGGAATTGGAGATCGAAGCTTCGCAACGCAAGATCAAACATTTCTCGGCGGAACTGGAGGAGCGTCTGCAAGAAAAAGCCGCTACCACCAAGACTATCGAGGAGCGCACGGTTGATCTGAACCAGAAGCGCTCGGAACTCGACCAGATCCTTGCTGAGACCAAGGCTGAGACCGAGGCTTTGATGCTCAAAGCAACCGATATCTCCAAGAAAATCGACGAGCGTCTGCTTACCGCTTTCAACCGCATCCGCAAGAATGCGCACAACGGTCTGGCAGTCGTAAAAGTGGAGCGCGACAGCTGCGGAGGATGCCACGCAAAAATCCCTGCTCAACGTCAGCTGGATATCCGCACACGCAAGAAAATTATCGTGTGTGAGTTCTGCGGTAGAATATTAGTAGACCCAGAGATGTAATCACTATACTGATTACTCCAATCCACCATGTATCGCCGGCACCGAACGTGTCGGCGATATTTTTGCTCTCTTCGCTCCCGCCTACCAGATAATAGGCCACTACCGCCAGTCCGTTATTCGTGAAATGCATCAGAACCGGCACCCAGAGTGTGCCTGTCCACACGAAGATATAACCGAACATGGCCCCCATCAGCATACGCGGGATGAAGCCGTAAAACTGCATATGGATAGCGGAGAAGATAAACGCCGTGGCCCAAATAGCGATATGTATCTGCCCTTTCAGTTTGCCCTGTGCCAGAATCTGCTGTAGTGTGCCGCGGAAAGAGACCTCTTCCGACAAAGCCGGCAAGAGCGCCATCAGGCCGATATTAATGAGCAATCCCCACACGCTGTCCGCTTGCAGAAAACGCTCCGTTAATGCTGCCGCCGCTTCTTCCTGCTGCTTGAATATTTGCTCGATGAAATCGAGACTTTCCGGCAGTTCGACACGGCTGTTCAGGTCCGCCAACAGGTTGATACCCGGCACGGCGCAGAGCATAATCAGTACGGCTAACAGATAGTGCGACCAATGCGCGGTCATCGTGAGCCGCAGCCATCTAAAAGGTCTATGGTCTTCGCTCCATAACCATGCGCCGATAACAGAAGGTAACAGAAAAGTGGCAATCGTCTGCATGAACTGCAGCCATTTGAGGGAAGTCGTCGTCTGACTGCCACCGCTCAAGACCATCCAGAGTACCATAGCTATTGCTGTAAGCAAGGCCATGAAACCCAACCAATACAATATACGGATGAATGGTTTTTGCATCAATTTTCTTAGCCCACATGGGGCACGATTATTTCAGCAATCAGTTTTTCTACCAGTTCAGGCACGCCTTCCGTGGCCTTTTTCTTAATATGCGTAATATGGTCAGCCCAGTTACCGAACTCCGGCTGCCCCGGATCCACGAAATAAACAGGAATACCCGGACGCGTATAATGAAGCAGCGAAGCTGCCGGATAGACATTCAGACTCGTTCCTACCACCACCATAATATCCGCAGTGGAGGCTATACGGCATGCCTGCTCAAAGTACGGAACTCCTTCTCCGAAAAACACGATATACGGGCGCAGCAACGATCCGTCCGGATGCTTGTCGCCATAATGCTGTTCCCATCCCTCCAAAGGAACAGTTGCCGTCTCATTGATGGACGAACGCAGTTTGGTGATCTCGCCATGCAAATGCACGACATTCTTCGCTCCTGCTCGCTCATGCAAGTCGTCAATGTTCTGCGTGATGATTTCCGTATCCGGGAAAACCTGCTGTAACTTCGCGATCGCTATATGCGCCGCATTGGGTTTGGCAGCCAAGGTATCCCGACGACGGTCGTTGTAGAACTTCACACATAACTGCGGGTTAGTTAACCATGCGTCATGGGTACACACATCCTCTACGCGGTAATGCTCCCATAACCCGTCACTGTCGCGGAATGTTCCCAATCCGCTCTCGGCACTCACTCCAGCACCGGTGAAAACAACAATCTTAGGCATGATGCTCCTTTCTTTCACTGTTATAATTGCGTCCGTACGAACGATAACTGTCTTTCTCTATCTCAATAGTCGGTTCTTCCCAATCCGCCTGCGGCGCTAACTGCCACTCGATATACTTGATACTCATTCCGCGGTCCAACCATTGTTTCTCGTAATGCGTTTTCAGCGCTCGCGCATCTGTAAAAAGTGCGTTGGAATCGAGACTTTCTGCATATAAATCGTCCGTGGAACAGATTACCGGATACGGATTCAGCCGCAGCATTTCCGTCGTATAGGTATAGAGGAACGGACTGTCGGTCTTGAGGTGAATAAGCCCGTTGGGCTTCACAATCTGCTGGTAACGCTGCATGAAATAGGTGGAGGTGAGCCGTTTGGTTGCTTTCTTCATCTGCGGGTCGCAGAAAGTAATCCATATCTCATCCACTTCATCCGGTGCAAAGAAAGAAGTGATGAACTCAATGTTCGTGCGCAGGAAAGCGGCATTCCCGAGACCTTTCTCTATCGCCTGCTTGGCGCCGGCCCACATACGCGCGCCCTTAATATCCACGCCGATGAAGTTCTTCTCCGGATATTTCTCTGCCAACCCGACGGTATATTCACCACGGCCGCAACCCAGTTCCAATACAATCGGATGATCATTATGAAAAAAGCGCTCGCGCCAATGACCCGCGATAGGATCTGTCTGCGCTTGCACTCCGCACTGGAAGACATTGTCAAATGTCTCCATCTCCGCAAATTTCTTGAGTTTATTTTTTCCCATTACGTATGATCTCCACTCCGATATCCGTGATGCCGCGCAGGAGAGAGTCACGCATACCTTGCTGGACTGTCAGTACGTATGCACCCGTATCCGGGAAATGTTTCTCCTCTTCCAACAGCACCGGCATCTCTATAAATCCGTGATTCTTGTCGCCCAGCCATTGCCCTCTGTCGTCCGCCAGATAAAACTCTATGGTATCCCGGCGTTGTCCGTCTCCGACAAACAGCCACATATTCTGATACGGATAACGCTCCGTATGACGCACATACACTATCATCCGGTAATCAGAAGCCGTATCCGAAATGGTATAATCGAATTGAAGCACACTGTCCGCACTCCATTTTCCCGATGAAGTAATCGGCAAAAAGCGGCTATATACGATATCATGCGAACAAGCAGACAGCAGGCTTGCGACGGCCATTATAACCAGTATATAGAAACTCTTTTTCATCTTCTGAAATTTTTCTTTTTCTTGCGGTCAAAGCGTGTGACATCTTCATGCCCCACGTTATTCACATACCCGATCTCTGGAGCAACGGTACGATTTCCTTCCAGCGTGAGCGGTTTCTCTCCGCGGCGGTTCATGGCGATAATCTCATGCGCGCGTTTCGTGCTGATAGTCTGCAGGTTAGCCGCAACAGACTGGTCGGAAGAGTAGGTCACTGTTCCTGCCAAGGGGTCGGAGGAGAAGAGATAGTACGTCGCATCCTTGGTCTCTAAAGCGATATGACGACTGGGCAATGCTTTCGAAGCGTCTTCATACACCGGCACTTCGTAATTGAGACAACACTTGAGTTTGGCGCACATACCCGCTAACTTCTGCGGATTGGGTGATATATTCTGCAAACGCGCCGCGCCCGTTCCTACGGAGGAGAAATTGATCATCCATGTGGAGCAGCATAACTCACGTCCGCAAGGACCTGTTCCGCCGATACGTCCTGCTTCCTGACGGGCACCGATCTGCTTCATCTCTACGCGGATACGGAAAGTCTCGGCATACACCTTGATGAGTTGGCGGAAATCGACACGCCCGTCCGCTATATAGAAGAAGATCGCTTTCGATCCGTCTCCCTGGTACTCTACATCCCCTATCTTCATCTCCAATCCGAGCGATTTAGCCAATTGACGCGCTTTGATCATCGTCTCTTGCTCGCGCGCATGCGCCAAGCGGGCGCGCTCCAAATCCTCGTCGGTAGCTATCCGGAGTACCTGGCGTATCTCATAACGGGAAGTATCAATCTTATTCTTCTTGATCTGGAGTTCCACCAGTTTGCCTGTTAATACCACTTCACCCAGATCATATCCGGGATTTGCCTCCACCACTACTTTCACGCCTTTCTCCAATGGCAGATGATTGGAGTTATGGAAGTAACCTTTACGGGTATTCTTAAACTGCACCTCGATCAGGTCTGTCAGTTGGGTGTTCTCCGGAAGGTCGCTCAACCAATCGCTTACCGGCAACATGTGCGCCGAGTTGCGCTTGGTAGCCGCAGCGCCTAATTCATTATGTTCCGCTCCTACGGTATATTTTTTCATTGTTTTGGTTTTTTAATCAATACTATCATTTGCAGGCAAAGGTCAAAAAAGATGATTTTGGCATTGCCGTTTTGCTCTATCTGTCTTTCCGCCAACTCCAATTGGTTCATGATGCCCTCCACGTTCCCGTCATGGATAAACGGCGCAAACTTGACGGAGAACTCGCGCTCAGCCGCCAATTGGTAATTCAACTCCGGCTGCGCCATATTGCGGATATAGTTCTCACGTACTTGCTGCTGGGCATATTGCAGAAAATGTTTCTGCTTCTCGCGCCCCACCTTGCTGTCCGCCATGTCAAGACTCCATTTGCGGAGAGCTTTGAGAGATTCATATTTCTTCTGCGGATCACGGAGCACACCTACCGTATAGGCATTGCGGAAAAGAGCGATGAAATCATTCAGTTCTTTCTTGTTTTCCTCGGATTCATCGGCTTTTTTTCGTGCTGCAAGATAACTGCCGTTTGCGATACGGGCTATATCGGCTGCGTTCTCCGGCGCCATACCGTTTTGCACCAAGGCGTCAGTTATTGTCTCGGCCGGCAAACGCGGAACACGAATGGTCTGGACACGCGATTGGATGGTGGCTAGTAACTGTTCGGGATGCTCACTCACCAAGAGAAAAACCGTCTGTGCGGGTGGCTCCTCCAGCAGTTTAAGCAGTTTGTTGGCGCTGGACGGATTCATCTTCTCCGGTTGCCAGATAATCATCACTTTATACCCGTTCCCGTACGGTTTAAGACTCAGTTTGCGGATGATCTCCTGGCTCTCTTTCTCGTAGATCATACTTTGCTTGGTTTCCACACCCAACGCCTTGTGCCAGTCATCCAAATCAAAATAATGTTGGTTTAAGATAATCTGACGCCAGGTATCGACATAATCATCACACCGGTCAGAATCATCCGTCTTGACAATAGGGAAGGCGAAATGCAGATCCGGATGCTGGAGATGTTGGAACTGCAGACATGTGGGGCATGTACCGCAACTGTCTTGTTCCGTCCTGTTCGGACAATTCAGGTATTGGGCATACGCCAAGGCCAACTGCAATTTGCCTATTCCGGTTATGCCCGTGAAGAGTTGGGCATGAGGTATTCGTCCCTCACGCACCGCCTGACGCAACTGTTGCTTGGTTGCCTCTTGTCCTATGATCTCTTTGAAAAGCATGAAATGCCTAACACGCCCCTTTCTTAAAAGGAAGGGAGTTCTTAGTGAACAAGTTCTTTTTTGAGAGCTGCTACCATCTCGGCATACTCGTCATCAGAGAGATAAACCTTCCCGGGATTCATCTGGAAAGTTCCTCCGTAATCGGGGCCGTCCACATATTTGGGAGCGAGATGGAAATGGAGGTGACTCAGTTTGTCGGAATAAGCGCCGTAATTGATCTTCTCCGGCTTGAAGAGTTTTTGCATCGCGCGTGTAACATCTGCTACATCCGCCATGAAGAGATTGCGTTGCTCGTCGCTCAACTCATTCAGGTCATTCACATGCTTGTCGTACGCTACCAGGCAACGGCCGTGATAGGTCTGCTCTTTAAAAAGGAATGCACGCGAGACACGCAGATGTGCGATCTCTATCATTAAGTTGTGAAGTGTCTCATTGTTCTGACAATACAGACACGACTGTGGATCTGAGTACATGGATAGGTGTAATTTATGATTTATGATTTATGATTTGATACCTTCTATCACTGCATTACGAACAGCTTCGATAGCAGCGTTGGCATCGATATTTCCTTCTTCATTCTTGAACTGCGTCAGGTCTATGGGTTCGCCGATATGCATATGTACCGGATGTCTGGTCACATACGCTTTGCCTTTAGGCAGCACCTCGAAACAACCCTTGAGCGACAAGGGTATAACAGGCAGGCCCAGTTCCAGCGCTATCTGGAAAGCCCCTCGTTTGAATCGTCCGACCTCACCATTGAGCGAGCGGGTTCCTTCGGGGAAAATCACGGTACATACTCCGTTCACGAGTTGTTTCTCCACTTCTTTGAGACTGTCCATGGCAGCTTTTGCATTACGGCGGTCTATGAAGATATGTCCGGCAGCTTTGCAACCCGTTCCGACAAACGGCACCTTACGCAACTCGGCTTTCATCAGCCATTTGAAGATCACCGGCAACCAACCATAGACCAACCACACATCGAACATCGACTGATGGTTCGCTACAAAGACATAACTCTGATTAGGCTGAATATGCTCGGTTCCATCGACAGAAACAGGCAGAAACATCAGCCAGAAGAACGAGCGTGACCAGAACTGTTGTACCTTATGGACAAACTCCGCATTGCGCCAATGCACGGTGCAAACGGTGAATATGGCCGTGAACATCGTCAGAACAGCCAACAGCGGCCAAGCTATCAAATACTGATAAAGTACATAAAAAGGATAGAGGATGTATTTCATAGATTTTTTTCTTGGTTACTCTTTATCGTATTTCTGCATAAATCCGCGGTAGAGAGCACAGATCCTACGGATCTCGTCCCATGTCTCATCGCTCAGTTTGGTTCCGACGATTTCTACCACGCGCCCTGCAGCAATCGTACCTATTTCCGCACAACGACGGATATCAAATCCGTCACTGAGTGCGTGAAGGAATCCGCCGGCAAAAAGGTCTCCGGCACCTGTGGAATCGGTACAACTGGTAGTGATGGCTCCGATATGATGGCGCTTGCTTCCCTGCTGCACATACGAACCATTCTTGCCGACTTTTACGACCGCAATGTCGCATTGCTCGGCAATCATCTGTACAGACTCTTCCGGATTGAGATGGGTATATGCAAATGACTCGTCTTCGTTGGCAAAGACAATGTCCACGTATTGCTTGATCAGCCCTTTGAGGAATGCATGGTTCTCGTTGACCACATTATAGGATGCCAGATCCAGAGAAACCATACACCCGGACTCCTTGGCCAGACGGATGGCTTTCTCTATCAAGTCGTGGTTCTGCACAAGGTATCCTTCAATATGGAAGATATCGTATCCGTTGAAGGCGTCTTTCTGGATATCATCGGCGCATAACTCCGCGGCGGCTCCCAGATAAGTAGCGAAGGTACGCTCGCCATCGGGTGTAATGAGTACAATAGAACAGCCGGACATCTCTTTTTGCGAGAGCAACAGGATGGGTTTAACCCCGTTCTTAATCATGTCCTCGCGGTAGAAATCACCCACCTCATCGTTCCCGATCTTACCGATGAAGGCAGCCTTACCGCCCAGCGCCGCGACACAGTTAACCGCATTGCTGGCAGATCCACCGGCTACCATGCGCTTACGTACGGAAGCAAAACGGAATTGAATCTCCTCCGCCTGCTTCATAGAAATGAGGTTCATACTCCCTTTCGGGAATCCCAGTTCACGCAAATCATCCTCGCTTACTTGCAAGAGGATGTCCGTCAGCGCGTTACCTAATCCGAGAATTTTCTTCATTTTTATATCTTTTTTGACCGAAAATCGGGTTATTTTTCAAAAATCCTTTGCAAAGATACATTTTTTTTCAAAAAAACTTGCACATATCAAAAAAAAGCAGTACTTTTGCACCCGCTTTCGAAAAAGCATGCTTCCTTAGCTCAGTCGGTTAGAGCATCTGACTGTTAATCAGGGGGTCCTAGGTTCAAGTCCTAGAGGGAGCGCAAAAGCATCTACGCAAGTCGTGGGTGCTTTTCTTTTTTCACTCCCGGTCCTATCCTGCTTTTTTAAAACACGCTGCAAAGGTACAATAAATTTTGCATATATGCAAATTTTAGCACGCGGAAATATAAAAAATAATAAAAAAGGAGCGTGCGCGCTTGCGCATAGTGATATCCGCTGTAATTCCGAGAGCGGAAATGCCCGTGTCCAGCGTGTTGGAGGAGGCAGTATTCAAACTGGGATAAGAAATAGTAAGTTTCTTCGATTTCATCGGGGAAATATGGCAAAATTGGTTTGGAACAGTTGCTGCTCTATGCGAAGGGCGGCAATTATTTTATTTCAAAAAAGTTCGCACGCGCTTGCACATATGAAATATTTTTAGTACCTTTGCGCGGAATTTTGCGAAAAAATTAAAACACAATAATACAAACATGGGACTTTTTTCTTTTACACAAGAGATTGCCATTGACTTAGGAACGGCGAACACCATCATCATGTGTGATGACAAAATCGTGGTAGATGAGCCTTCGGTAGTAGCTATCTCGATGGCGGACAACAAGATGGTTGCCGTCGGCCGCAAGGCGCAACAAATGATCGGTAAGGGTGGTTCGATGATTCGTACCGTACGCCCCTTGCGTGATGGCGTGATTGCGGATTTCTATGCTTGCGAGATGATGATTCGCGGAATGATCAAGATGATTCCGAAGCAGGCGCGTTTATTCACCCCCTCAATCCGTATGGTAGTATGTATTCCTTCGGGATCCACCGAGGTGGAGATTCGTGCCGTGCGTGACTCATCCGAACATGCCGGAGGACGCGACATCTACATGATATACGAACCAATGGCCGCAGCAATCGGTATTGGATTGGATGTAGAGAGCCCGGAAGGATGTATGATTGTCGATATCGGTGGTGGTACAACGGAGATTGCCGTGATTTCGCTCGGCGGCATCGTCAGCAATAAGTCTATCAAGATTGCCGGTGACGATTTCAACCAGGATATCATCGAGTATATGGGCCGTATGCACAACCTGCGCATTGACGAACCAACAGCTGAGCGTATTAAGATTCAAGTAGGTTCCGCACTTCCGGAATTGGAGGATGCGCCGGAAGATTTCGTGGTGGTAGGTCCGAACAAAGTAACGGCATTGCCGATGTCCGTTCCAGTAAGTTATCAGGAGATTGCGCACTGTCTGGAGAAGAGTGTAAGTAAGATTGAGAGCGCTATCCTTCAGGCGCTTGAAACCACTCCCCCGGAGTTGTACTCCGATATCGTGAAGCGCGGTATCTATCTTACCGGTGGTGGAGCGTTGTTACATGGTTTGGCACGCCGTCTGACGGATAAGATTACTATTCAGTTCCACGTAGCAGATGATCCATTGCACTCCGTAGCACGCGGAACAGGGGTTGCGCTGAAGAACGTGAATAACTTCGGCTTCCTGCTTCGTTAATTTACTGACACGGCATGCAGAATTTGCTCAAAATACTGCTGCGTTACAGCAACTTCCTGGTATTCATCCTCTTGGAAGTTGCTGCATTTTTGCTGTTTTCTTACAATAATGCGTATCCGAGAAGCAGTATTTTAAGTACGGCTAACAGTATTGTAGCATGGCAGAACGAGCAGATAGCAGAAATAAAAAACTATTTCCGTTTGCGTAGTGTAAACGAAGAGTTAGCCGCTGAGAACGCGGCACTGCGCAATCAGATTTACTCGATGGATTCGGCAACAAATAGAGAAGCCATCCATTACGAGTCTGCCAAAGTGGTGCAGATGACAACCGACCAATTACACAACTACCTGACCATCAACCGAGGCAGTGTTGATGGTATCCAGCGCGGTCAAGGTATCCGTAATGCAGAAGGCGTGGTAGGTATAGTGCGTACAGTGGGAAAAAACTATAGCGTCGTACTACCGATTATCAATACACACACCAATCTCAGTTGCCGGTTTACAAAGAACGACTATATCGGTACGCTCCAATGGGATGGCAAAGACTGCCGTTTTGCACAGTTGGCCGATGTAGCAGCGCATATGGTTGTGAACCCGGGCGATACGATTGTAACCAGCGGATTAAGTCCCGTCTTCCCTGAAGGAATTCCCGTCGGAATCGTAGAAAGCAGTGTATTAAAGGAGGGTGAGTCGTACCATCGTATCCGTGTACGCCTGCACACCAATTTCAAGCGGTTGAAATACGTGGAGGTGGTGCAAAACGCCAATCAAAAGGAATTAGAAGAGTTAGAGAATGGAATGGACTAAGCAAATAGGACGGTACTTCTTAGTGATGTTGCTACAGGTGTTGCTCTTTGACCAACTGCAGTTGCTTGGTGTATGCCATCCTTATATCTATATCCTCTGTCTGCTGATGATGCCCATCACCTTGCCACACAGCGCTGACATGATCATCGGAGCGGTAGTAGGTTTGATTATGGATATCTTCTGCAACTCCTTGGGCGTTCACACTGCCAGTTGTATTTTCATTATGTTCATCCGTCCCTACCTGATAGGAGCTATCGTCAATGACAAGGACCGTCTAAATGAACAAATCACCCTCCGTACTTTAGGAATGGAGGCACTCTTGAAATACACAGTCATATTGGTGTTGGCGCACCATCTGATGGTATTCCTGTTAGCCGCATGGAGTTGGTCTCATATCGGTTTTGTCCTGATGGAGACTATCGTGAGCAGTTTGATTACCATTTCCATCATAATCGGGTATAACACCCTAAGATACAGATGATTAACGACCTGTTTTATAAGCGCCGGTACGTCATCAGCGGCATTGCCGTTGTAGTTGTATTGGTGTATATAATCCGGTTGTTTTACCTGCAAATCATCGACCAATCGACAAAAGATCAGGCGGACAACAACGCATTGGTCAAGCAGACAATCTATCCCTCCCGTGGACTGATATATGACCGTAACGGGGAATTACTCGTTTTCAACCAACCCATCTATGAAGTGACGATGGTAATGCGCGATATGAAAGCCGGTTGGGACACAGCTGCTTTCTGTCGTTGCCTGCAAATCAGTCAGGCGGAGTTCGACGAACGAATAGCTGAAATCAAAGACCGACGCAAGAACCGCGGATATTCCCGATGGACACCGCAGGTTTTTATGAGTCAGCTCAAGAAAGAAGATATCGCCACACTGCAGGAAGAGTTGTTCCTGTTTCCCGGTATCCAGATTCAAAAACGGACATTGCGCGACTACACATACAATGCCGCAGCTCATGTGTTGGGTTCGGTAGGAGAGGTTAATCAGAATGATATTGACCGGGACTCTTACTATGCGCGCGGAGACTACTCAGGACGTGACGGCTTAGAACGTACCTACGAGAAAGAGTTGCGCGGAGAGAAAGGCGTGGAAGTGTTGATGCGCGACTCGCGCGGACGCATGCAAGGCAGTTATCAAAACGGGGAGTTAGACCGCCCGGCGAAAGCCGGAACGGACCTATATACGACCCTGGATATCCGGTTGCAACTATTAGCGGAAGAGTTATTGGCCGGTAAAATCGGCAGTGCAGTAGCTATTGAGCCGAAGACGGGAGAGATATTGGCATTGGTTTCCAACCCGAGTTGGAACCCCAAGGTATTAGTGGGAAAAGACCGCAGCAAGAACTACAACATCTTGCTCAGCGACAAGACCAAACCTCTTATGAACCGCGCCACACAGGCGATGTACCCGCCGGGTTCCACCTTCAAGACCGTTCAGTCACTGGTATGCCTGGAACAAGGGGCTATCACACCAAATACGCTATACCCTTGTTCCGGACCGGCCAGTACACCTATCAAATGTACCCATCACCATGGTTCTCCCGTGGCACTTGATCGGGCTATCGAACAGAGTTGCAACCCCTATTTCTGGTGCGCATTCCGCGACCTGTTGCAAATGGACGGATACGGTAAAGACAACGAGGATTTCCGTCATCGGTACGAGTTATGGCGCGAGGCAGTCATGTCTTTCGGTTTAGGCCAACGCTTCACCGACTCCGATTTGAACGAACAATCTGCAGGCAGTATTCCAAGCACACGGCTATTCGATAAATTCTACGGTAAAACCGGATGGAAAGCCATCACGATTCGTTCGCTCAGTATCGGTCAGGGAGAGATATTGGAGACACCTTTGCAGCTGGCAAATCAGGCAGCCACTATTGCCAATGAAGGATATTATATATCTCCGCACCTTAACAAGAACGACTCCATGCTCACACATCGTCATGAGTTGAAAATCCAAAAGAAACATTTCGAAGTGGTCAAAGACGGCATGCACCGCGTGATGGTTTACGGTACAGGGCGTCATTATGCGATTGACAGTCTGCACATGGCCGGCAAGACCGGAACGGCTCAGAACCCGCATGGCCGCGATCACGCTATCTTCATTGGTTTTGCGCCGGTGGAAGATCCGAAGATAGCAGTAGCGGTAGTTGTAGAGAATGCCGGTTTCGGTGCTACTTGGGCATGTCCGGTAGCCACGATGATGATAGAGCAATACCTCACCGGAGAGGTAAAACGCAAAGATTTACGCAAACGTATAGGAGAAACAGTCCTCAATGAGAGCGTCAAGAAGTGGTAACATATGGCAGCACGTAGATTGGACCACTATCGGTCTCTTTCTAGTCTTGGTGCTTTTCGGATGGCTCAATATCTATGGAGCCAGTTATACCTTTGACCAGACAAGTATCTTCGATTTCTCCAACCGCGCCGGTAAGCAGTTTGCCTGGATCATCGGTTCGGTAGTGATGGGTATTGTATTATTGCTCATTGACTATAAGACCTACGATGTACTGGCATATATCGCGTACGGCGCGATGCTTTTGTTGCTGTTGGCCACACCCTTCCTGGCGCACGACATCAAAGGATCCATGAGTTGGATATCTTTGGGTCCGGTCAGTCTGCAACCGGCGGAGTTTGCCAAGTGCATAGTTGCGCTGGCAGTTGCCAAATATATGGGAAGGTATGAATACAAACTGCGTTCCTGGCGCGATTTGATCGTACCTTTTGCACTCATCGGAGTACCGGCTCTGATCATTATGGTGCTGCAGAAAGAGACTGGTTCAGCACTTGTCTTTGCGGCTTTTCTATTAGTTTTCTACCGTCAGGGAATGAGCGGATACGTATTATGGACCGGGGTGGCGGCAGTAGCACTCTTTATCATCAGTATCCGTTGGGGTGAAGTAGCCTTGCCATTAGGAAGCGGCAGTGTGGGCATGCTCACGTGTATGTTACTGTTGACGGCCGTGGAGATATTCTTCATATGCAAGGAACATCAGATGCGCTGGCAACCGCTTATCCTCGTCGGCAGCGTATTGGCTATCTATGGCATCTCTCTGCTTGTCAATATATGGGTCACTGTACCGTTTAACTGGGTCTCGGTAGGCGTTGTCGTGGCGCTGATGTTGTACACGATCTTTGTCAGTCTCTACTGGCGCAAGTATATGTTGTTACTGGTGGCTGCCTTCAGTCTCTTCTGTATCGGATATACGCAAGCTTGCGATTTCGTTTTCCAGAAAGTGCTGCAACCGCACCAACGTATCCGTATCGAGGTGCTGTTAGGCATGAAAGAAGACCCGGCAGGCGCAGGGTATAATGTCAACCAAGCCCGCATCGCTATTGGCTCCGGGCGATTCTTTGGGAAGGGGTATCTGAATGGCACGCAGACGAAGCTGCAGTTTGTACCGGAACAGGACACGGACTTCATCTTCTGTACCGTTGGAGAAGAGTGGGGTTTTGTCGGTTCCATCGGGGTTTTATTGGTCTATCTATGGTTCATCTTGCGTCTGATTGAGATTGCGGAACGTCAGCGCAGCCTGTTCACACAGATATATGCGTACGCAGTAGCCAGTATCTTCCTTTTCCACCTTACCATCAATGTAGGTATGGTACTGGGATTGCTGCCTGTCATCGGTATTCCGCTACCGTTTTTCAGTTACGGAGGTAGCTCATTATGGGGATTCACATTGCTGCTATTTATCTTACTGCGATTGGATGCAGCACGCATGGAGCAATTGAGATAATATGTTTGTTACCAATCCCATAGGAATCATCGGCGAGACAGAGGCCGCCAAGATGCTGGAGAAGAAAGGATTCCGGATTCTGGAATGCAACTGGCGTATGGGACATCTGGAGGTGGACTTGATTGCAGATAACAAGAAAGAGATTGTATTTGTAGAAGTAAAGGCGAGGACGTGTATCTTAAACGGCAAGATGCCGGAAGAAAATGTCGATGAAATCAAGATGAGAAGGATTACAGCAGCAGCTAATGCGTACCTAAAATATCACAAGATAGAGAAACAACCGCGGTTTGATGTAGTGGGGATACTGGTGGACAGGAACACGAATGAGATCACCTACCGCAACTACGTAGAGAACGCATTTCAACCGAAAATACGGACCATCTCTTCCGGCAGTTATTCCGGCCAGTGGAAGTGGGGCCATCGCAATAAAAGAATAGGCAAATAAGTATGGATTTCAAATACGACGTGATAGTTGTCGGCGCCGGTCATGCCGGTTGTGAAGCGGCGAGTGCTGCTGCCCGGATGGGCAGTAAGACCCTGCTGATCACCATGGATATGAATAAGATTGCGCAGATGAGTTGCAACCCGGCTGTCGGTGGGATTGCAAAAGGGCAGATTGTACGCGAGATAGATGCCTTGGGAGGCCAAATGGGTATCGTCACGGATCGGAGCGCTATCCAGTTCCGATTGCTCAATCAAAGTAAGGGACCGGCCATGTGGAGTCCGCGCAGTCAGAGCGACAGAAAGCGATTTATCGAAGAATGGATCAAGGTATTGAGCGGAACGGAGAACTTGCATATTTGGCAAGACACTGCGGTGAGTCTTATTATCAAAGATAATAAGGTTTGCGGAGTTAAGACGCTTTTAGGCATTGAGATGGAGGCGCAGGCAGTGGTTCTGACCAATGGTACATTCCTCAACGGGCTTATGCATTGCGGCAAGACCCAGGTCAAGGGTGGCCGTATATCTGAACCTGCTTCGTACGGTTTGACGGAACAATTGGTGGAATTGGGATTCAAGAGCGACCGGATGAAAACCGGCACACCGGCCCGCGTAGATGCACGCTCTATTCATTTCGACCAGATGATCCGGCAGGACGGAGATGACACATGGCATAAATTCAGTTATCTTGATACAGTAAAGCGGGATTTGAAGCAGATGCCGTGTTGGATCACTTATACGAATCCTGAGACACACGCAGCCCTACGCGCAGGACTGAAAGATTCTCCTCTTTTCAACGGACAAATCCAGAGTATCGGTCCGCGTTATTGCCCAAGTATAGAAACAAAGATTGTTACCTTTGCCGACAAGGAGGCTCATCAGTTATTTCTGGAACCGGAAGGGGTAGACAGCAATGAATATTATGTTAACGGATTCTCCAGCAGTCTGCCATGGCAAGTACAATTAGCGGGATTAAAGACCGTAAAAGGACTGGAAGACATCGTGCTATACCGACCCGGATACGCGATTGAGTATGACTTCTTTGATCCCACACAACTGCACCACACCTTAGAAACCAAACAGATTAAAAATCTGTTTTTTGCCGGACAGATCAATGGTACTACGGGCTACGAGGAGGCGGCAGGTCAGGGTTTGGTCGCCGGAGTAAACGCACATATCAACGTACATGGCGGTGTACCTTTCACAATGGGCAGGGACGAGAGTTATATCGGTGTGCTGATTGATGATTTGGTTAATAAAGGAGTGGATGAACCATACCGGATGTTTACCTCCAGAGCCGAGTACAGAATCTTGTTGCGGCAGGACAATGCAGATGAACGCCTGACCAAACGAAGTTACGAGATAGGGTTGGCAGATAAATACCGGTATGATTTATGGTGTAAAAAACAATCAGCCTGCACCGATTTCATCGAGTTTATGCAAACATTTACGGTGCGCAAAGGAAGCATCGACGGATGGTTGGAATCTATCGGCAGTACGCCGCTGCACGAAGGATGCAAGATCAGTGACTTAATCTTAAGACCGCAGGTGGGTGTAAAAGAGTTGGCAGAAGTAGTGCCGGAACTAAAAGCCAAGATAGTAGAAATGTCCGATGAGATCGTAGAGAGTTGCGAGATACAAATCAAGTATGCTGGGTATATCAAACGCGAGCAGATGGAAGCTGCCAAGTTACAGCGATTAGACCAGATACGCATTCCGGACGGATTCCAATACGAAGAAGTACAAAGTCTCAGCACGGAGGCCCGACAGAAGTTAAGCAGAATCCGCCCGAAGAGTATCGGCGAAGCCCAACGTATACCCGGTGTAAGCCCGAACGACGTAAGCGTATTGCTGGTTTTGATGGGCAGATAATAGACTTTTAGTTTGCACAGCAAACTACTTGAAATGTTTCACGTGGAACATAGAGCAAATAAACACATACTATATGACAGCAGAAGAAGTAAAAGCATTGGTTCGTAATGTACCTGATTTTCCGATCAAGGGCATACAGTTCAAGGACATCACTACCGTTCTGGACAATCCGGAAGGTTTGCGTTGGATGCGAGACGAGATTGTAAAAAAATACAAGAACCTCGGTATATCCAAAGTAGTGGGTATCGAGTCCCGGGGTTTTATATTAGCGCCTGCAGTAGCTATCGAACTTGGGGTTGGTTTTGTTCCTATCCGGAAACCCAACAAGTTGCCCGCCGAAACTGTGTCGGTTACCTATAAGAAGGAATACGGAGATGATACAATACAGATTCACAAGGATGCCTTGAGTCCGGATGACGTCGTACTCATCCATGATGATATACTCGCCACTGGTGGTTCTATGGAAGCGGCCATCGAATTGGTAAAGAAATTGGGTGTTAAGAAAGTATATGCCAATTGCCTCATAGAATTAGAGGGGCTGAATGGACGCAAATGCCTGGAGGGTAAGGCGGAAGATATATACTGCCTCTTCGGAATGGAAGTAGATGAGTAAGGTGAGAGTGTGAAAGAGTGAAAGAATGAAAGGGAAAGATGATCATATTGCCTTGCTGCTAAAACGTATACCGGAGAGTCCGGGGGTGTACCAGTACTTTGACAAGGACGGGCAGATCATCTATGTAGGTAAAGCCAAGAACCTTCACCGGAGGGTGAATAGTTACTTCAACAAAGACCATATATCGAGTAAGACGAGGCAACTGGTAGCACATATAGCGGATATTCGGTACGTGGTAGTAGATAGTGAACAGGATGCATTTCTACTAGAGAATAACCTGATTAAACAGTATCAACCGCGGTATAACATCCTGCTGAAGGACGGAAAGAGTTACCCGAGTATATGTATTACAAAGGAAGCGTATCCGCGAATCTTCAAGACAAGAACTATCAATAAGAAGGCGGGAGAGTATTATGGTCCATATAGTTTCGGAAATACCGTAGAGATGGTATTAGAGTTGGTCCATAAGTTATATCCGATACGCACATGTAATATACCTTTAACCGCCGATTCCATCGAGAAAAAGAAGGTGAGGGTTTGTTTAAAATACCATTTGAAGAATTGCTGCGGTATATGCGAGGGGAAAGGAAAAGAGGAATACGGCGAATGGATAGACCAAGCGAGGAAACTGATTAAGGGCGATGCGCATGAGATTGGCCGCCAGTTGGAAGAGCAGATGATGCGTCTTGCTGCAGAGATGAAATATGAAGAAGCTGCGGACTTAAAGCATAAGATCGAGTTATTAGAGCAATTCAAGAGCAAGACAATCATCACGAATTCATCGGCAAAAGATACGGATGTGTTCGGATATGACGAGCAGGAAGACAAGGTATATATCTCTATGCTGCATGTACATAATGGTTCGATTGTACAAGGTCAGACGATCGAGTACAGACGAAAGATGGAAGAAGAGAAAGAGGAGTTGTTAGCGATGGGTATGATGGAATTGAGAGAGCGTCTGGAGAGTGATACCAAAGATGTAATTGTTCCGTTCATTCCGGAGGTTTTTGATGATTCATTGCATATCCACATAGCCGTAAGCGGAGACAAGAAGAAGTTATTGGATCTCGCGATGCAGAACGTAAGGCAGTATAAATTAGACCGATTAAAACAGGATGACAAGTTGAATCCGGAGCAACGGGGCGTACGGATCTTGACGGAGTTGCAGCAGATGATGGGGTTGGAGACCTTGCCGCGATGGATCGACTGTTTCGATAACTCGAATATACAAGGCGAGCATGCGGTAGCCGGATGCGTGGTTTACAGGATGGCCAAACCCAGTAAGAGTGATTATAAGAAATTTGACATCAAGACGGTCGATGGCGCAGATGATTACGCGAGTATGCGTGAGGTTGTGCGGAGAAGATATCAACATTTAATCGATGAAAACGGGCCTATGCCGGACTTGATTATTGCCGATGGAGGCTTAGGTCAGATGCATGCCATCCGCGAGGCGGTTGAAGATCAGTTGGGATTGAAAATTCCTATTGCGGGTTTGAAGAAGAATGACAAACACCGGACGCAGACTTTGTTGTTCGGTTTTCCACCAAAAGAGATTTCGATGCCGGTGACAAGTGAAGTGTTCCGATTGTTGACGAATATACAGGATGAAGTGCACCGATTTGCCATTACGTTCCACAAAGCGAAGCGCAGCAAGGCACAAATTCATAGTCAACTTGATGATTTACAAGGAGTTGGAGAGGTTACAAAGCAAAAAATACTGACTTATTTCGGTTCTGTGAAACGCGCTAGAGCAGCAGAGAAAGATGAATGGATTAAATTACTTGGAACTCACAGAGGATCAAGCATTTACGAGCAAATTCAGGCCAAAATAAGTCTCTGAGAATTGAATGAAAAGCAAGAATATGGCTACTTATACAATAAAATTAGACGACAATTCCAACATTTTGCTGTTTAACGAGAAAAATGAAACAGTAAGTGCATTGGAACTATTGAGTGAGCATGAACCGCACCGAGTGTTTGCGTTCGACGGAGTGATGGGTGCCGGTAAGACGACATTCATCAAACAGATGGTGAAAGAGATGGGGTCGTTGGATATTGTCAACAGTCCGACGTTTGCGATTGTCAACGTATATGACGTGGAACAACCGCACAAGGGCGAGGTATATCATTTTGACTGCTACCGGTTGAAGGATATCCGTGAAGCGATAGATTTCGGAGCGGAGGAGTATCTCTATTCAGGCAACTATTGTTTTATCGAGTGGCCGGAGAAGATAGAGGCTTTGTTACCGGACGACACCGTTTGGGTGAAGATCGAGCCGCAAGAAAACGGAGAGAGACGATTGATAATTGATAATTGATGATTGGAATATGATAGAAGTTAAGAACATCTATAAGTCCTTCGGAGAGTTGGAGGTGCTGAAGGGCGTGAACTTGAGCGTAAAGAAAGGTGAGATTGTGGCCATCGTCGGTAAGAGCGGTGCAGGTAAAACGACATTGCTGCAGATTATCGGAACCTTGGACCGCCCGACGAAAGGTGAGGTGATTATTGAGGGGACGAGTGTGTTTGGCATGAAAGAGCGCGAGTTGGCGGCGTTCCGGAACAAACATATCGGGTTTATTTTCCAGTTCCATCAGTTACTGCCGGAGTTCACGGCGTTAGAGAACGTATGTATCCCGGCGATGATTGCGCGTCAGAAAGAGAGCGAGTACAAACCGCGGGCGGAGAAGTTATTGCGTGAGTTAGGGCTCGGTGACCGAATGGACCATAAGCCGAATGAGCTGTCCGGCGGTGAGAAGCAGCGTGTGGCGGCCGCACGGGCGTTGATGATGAGTCCCGACATCATCCTGGCCGACGAACCGACGGGCAGTCTGGACGAAAAAAACAAGAAAGAGTTGAGCGATTTGTTGCTGCAGTTACGCAAAGAGTACGGTCAGACGATTCTGCTCGTGACGCACGACAAAGAGTTGGCGGGTATCGCCGACCGTGTGATTGAAATAAAGGACGGAATGATTGAAAGGTGAAAGGTGAAAAGTGAAAAGTGAAAGATGAAAAGTGAAAGGATAATATTTATCGTATTCGCATTATTTGTTCTGACGAGTTGTCAGAAAGGGAGAACCTATTTCCCGAAAGACACAGAGCCGCAAGAGATTGAGTTCGTGCGCTTTGACAAGGCCTTGCTGAATGTACACGAGGCAACCGTAGCGCAGGATGTGAAGGTACTGTATGACGAATATCCGGCGTTCATGCCGTTGTGGGTGGAGGATGTTTTAGGTATTCCGTCGGCAGATACGCTGTATCTGGAGCAGCAGTTACCGTTGTTCTTGAATGACACCTTATACGGTTTCAAGCAGACGAATGCCCGCGAGCAGGAAGTGTTTGCGGACGTAAAGGATTTGGAGCAAGCGATTGGCAAGGCGTTTGCGCGGATTCAATATCTGTATCCGGAGACGGATATACCTGCTTTCTATCTGTTCGTATCGGGTTTTCAGACACCGATATACTTTAACGACGAGATCATCGGCGTCGGCGCGGATATGTATCTGGGCAGCGACTATGAGTACTATAACCGCGTGGTATATGAATACCAGAAACAGACAATGCGCAAAGAGTGTATTCCGGTGGATGTAGTGAGTGCGTACTTGTTCCGGACGATTCCTTATACGAGTACCAAAAGCCGACTGTTAGACCAGATGATGTACAGAGGGAAAGTGATGTACCTGACGGCGCAGATCTTTGATGAACTGCCGGGTTATGAAGTGATGGGATGGACAAAAGAGCAATGGAACTGGTGCGTACGTAATGAAGAAGCCATCTGGCATTTGGTGATGGATAAAAGGGACTTGTTCAAGACCGAGAGTCTGATATTGACAGGTTATCTGAACGACGGTCCTTTCACATCGGAAATATCGCAAGATGCGCCGGGAAGGTTAGGTATCTGGTTAGGATGGCGTATTGCGGAGAGTTACATGGAGCATCATCCTGAGGTGAGCCTACAAGATTTGATGGCGGAAGGGGATGCGCAGAAGATATTGGAAGAGAGTTATTACAAGCCTTAAAAAATGGAAACTTACTTATTCAGAAAACATATTCACCGTCTGCCGGGCAAAGTGATACATGCCGTGCCGCTTCCGAAGCCAGAAGTGACGGAAGGTTTCGGTGCGCGCGGGCATATCGGCGAACTATGCCGCGCTGCGGGATACAAGCAGGTGTTGGTAGTGACTGACAAGACCCTGCATGAGTTAGGATATGAAAAAAAGATATCCGAGTCTTTGGAAGCTGCAGGCATCCGATACCGGTTATTTGCGGATATATGCTCTGAGCCGACGATACCTGTTATCGATGCGGGCCGCCAGGCGGCCATGGAGAGTCAAGCGGAGTGTATCATCGCCTTAGGTGGCGGCAGTGTGATGGACAGTTGCAAGATCATTGCCGCGGGCGTAAAGATGCCCCATCTGCCCTCGAAAGTATTGCTTCCCAAGTTTCTCCTTGTGCCCGGAGATACCCTGCCGGTCATTATGGTTCCTTCCACTGCAGGGACCGGGGCAGAGATCACTGTAGGTGCCGTAGTGACGAACGAGAGGGGGAAAAAGGGTTCGACCGTCTTGGTCGGACTGAAGGTGGTACATGTTGTTTTAGACAGCGAACTGACCTTCCATGCCCCCCAAAGTGTGACGGCGGCATGCGGCATTGATGCGTTGAGTCATTGCATCGAAGGTGTTGTGAGCGATGTAGAAGAGAATGCGGAAGACATGCGCATGTCGATGGAGGGAGTGAGACTTATTCTTCAGAACCTGCCGAAACTGACGGGTGAAAGAGGGAGTTCATTGCCGGATGAAGAAGCGATTGAGGCACGGGGTAACATGTGCCGCGCGGCTTTGTACGGAGGCAATGCGATCAACACCCAGTTAGCCGGATACGTACATGCTTTCGCGCATAGCATCGGTGCCAAATACCATCTGCCGCACGGGCAGGCTATATCGCTGATGCTGCTGCCCGTATTGGAATTCCAACAGTCGGCCTGCCGCGAGAAATATGAGAAGATGGCACAATATTGTGGTGTTCCAGATTTTCTGGAAGCCGTACGGGCTTTGCTCAAAGAGTGCGGAATGGATAAGATTACCTCGCCGGTAAAGGAAGAAGACCACGAGGAACTGATTAAAATGGTAGCGGCTGATTCCATCAATTATTCCGCTCCGGTGACGATGAATAACCGACAGATAAAAGACATTTTAGAACAAATAACAAAATAACGATATGTACACGGAAAAAGACATACAGACGATTGTATCCGCTCAGCGGAAGTTTTTCCGGACAGGCGTGACGCTTCCTGTCTCATGGCGGATTGAACAACTGAAGAAACTTAAGGCGGCCGTCATTGCCCATGCGGATGAGTTCACCGCTGCGCTGGCAGAGGACTTGGGCCGCAGCGAAGTAGAGGCGTACCTTTGCGACGTGGGTCCAATCATTGTAGAGATCAACGAGATGCTGAGCGGGCTGCGTCGTTGGGCAAGGCCGGAACGGCATTTCAGCGGATGGATGTGTTTCCCGAGCCTCATCACCAAAGTGTATAAGATGCCTTACGGTGTATCGCTGGTAATCAGTCCGTTCAATTTCCCTATTCTGTTGACGATAGGTGTAGTAGCCGCGGCGATGTGCGGCGGCAATACGGTAGTGATCAAGTCGAGTTCGAAGTCGGCTGCATGCACGGCGGTGCTCAAGAAGTTTTTCGCAGAGGTCTTTCCGCCGGAGTACGTGACGCTTATTGACGGCGGGCATGACGTAGCGGATATGTGTCTGGCTCAGCGGTTCGACAAGATTTTCTACACCGGTTCTCCAGCGGTAGGCAAGCATGTGCTGTCCGAGGCGGCAAAGAACCTGACTCCGGTTGCTTTGGAGTTAGGCGGCGAGACCGGTAACTGGTGCGTTGTACGTGCGGACGCGGACCTGAAGGATGCAGCACGCAAGATTGCGTTCTTCAAGTTGACCAACGCCGGGCAGATATGCATCAATATCAATCAGATAGCGGTGGCAGAAGAAGTGGCGGAGGTATTCATTGAAGAGTTGAAAAAAGCCTTTGTGAAACAGATCGGCGAACA